>NZ_JBEPBM010000077.1:0-15660 GCF_040299205.1 Streptomyces sp. NPDC000983
CGGTCTGCCGCTGACGCCGAACGGCAAGCTGGACCGTGCCGCCCTGCCCGCACCCCAGGCCAGGCCGGCCGACACCACCCGCCGCGAACCCACCACCGGGACCGAAGGCGTGCTCCGCGAGCTCTTCGCACAGATCCTTGGCGTGCCCGAGGTGGGGCTGGACGACTCCTTCTTCGACCTGGGCGGGGACAGCATCCTCTCCATCCGGCTGGTCGCCGGAGCCCGTAAACGAGGCCTCACGGTCTCCGCCAGGGACGTCTTCCGGCACAAGACCGTCGCCGGAATCGCCCCGCACACCCGCGCACGCGCTCCCCGCACCTCCGCACCCCCGGCGCCCGAGACGGCACCGCGAGCGCGTGGCGGCGCCCACCGGCCCGACACCGCCACGTCCCCCGCCTCCGTACCCCTCACACCGATCATCCAGTGGCAGCGCGACCGGGGCGGCCCGGTCGACGCCTTCCACCAGTCCGTGCTGGTGCGCGTCCCCGCGGCCCTGGACCTGCCCTTCGTCGCCGGGCTCGTACAGTCCCTGCTCGACCGCCACGACTCACTCCGCATCCGTCTCGGACGCACACCGGAGTGGACACTCGACGTCCTGCCCCGCGGGACCGTACGGGGCAGCGAGCACGTCCGGCGCATCGACGTGCGAGACCTCGGCGCCGACCAGCGCGAGGCCGCCGTGGCCCGTGCCGCCAAGGAGGCCGCGGGGCGCCTGGCCCCCGGCAGCGGGCACATGCTCGAAGCCGTCTGGTTCGACGCCGGGGACACGCGGACCGGCCACCTCCTCCTCGTCGTCAACCACCTCGTCGTGGACGGTGTCTCCTGGCGCGTCCTGCTGCACGACCTGCGGGCCCTCGCCACCGGCACCCCCCTCGACGAGCCCACCGGCATCTCCTATGCCCGGTGGGGGGCCCTGCTCCGGGAGCAGGCCCCCCGGCGGACCGCCGAACTGCCCTTGTGGACCGGCGCCGCCCAAGACGCCGACGACATCCTGCGCTCCGCCACGCTCGACCCGGCACGGGACGTGATGCGCAGCCGCGCCACCGTCACCCGGGTCCTGCCCGCCGACAGCACGGCCGCCGTGCTCACCGCGGCCCCCGCCACGCTGGGCACCGGCGTCAACTCGGTGCTGCTCAGCGCCCTCGGCCGGGCCCTGCGCGCCTGGCGCACGGCACACTTCGGGGACGATCCGGCGACTGCGGCCGAGGCCCCCTTCCTGGTCGACGTCGAAGGGCATGGCCGTGAGGAGATCACCGAGGACCTCGATCTGTCGCACACGGTGGGCTGGTTCACCAGCCTCTTCCCCGTGCGGCTGGAGCCGGACGACGCCCCCGGCGCCGTACAGCGCAGGCTCGACGCGATGCCCGACAAGGGCCTCGGCTACGGCATCCTGCGTCATCTCCACGCCGAGGCCGCGCCCGCTCTGGCGCGGCTGCCCCGCCCCCAGGTCATCTTCAACTACCTGGGCCGCTTCGAGCGTTCGCCCGACGCGGACTGGACCCTGGCCGCCGACATCCCCGCCCTCGCCGGGGGTGGCGACGCCGAGATGCCTCTCACGCACCTGCTGGAGGTGTCCGGCGCGGTGCTCGACGGCAGCGCCGGTCCCGAACTCCATGTGACCTGGACCTTCCCGTCTCGCCTGTTGACCGGGGAGCAGGTAGAGGAACTCGCCGACGCGTGGTTCGCCGCCCTGCGAGACCTGGAGGAGACGGCATGAGCGGGCACTTCGCCACCGGCACCCAGGACGCCCTCCCGCTGGCGCCGCTCCAGCGCGGCCTGTACTTCCACACCGCATACGACGCGGACGGGCAGGACATCTACACCACCCAGCTCACCCTCGAAGTCACCGGGCAACTCGACGCCGTGCGACTGCGCGAGGCCTGCCGTGCGCTGCAGCGCCGTCACGACGGACTGCGCGCCGGGTTCCGGGCAGCGCCGTCAGGGGAGCCGGTGCAGTTCATCAGCCCTGATCCGCCCCTGGACTGGCGGCTGTACGACCTGACCGGACTGCCGTCCGACGCGAGGACCGACGCGGCCGCGGACGCCGCCCGCGAGGAGCGCGCCCGCCGCTTCGACCTCGCCCGCCCACCCCTGATCCGCTTCCTGCTGCTCCGCCTCGACGACCGTCGCTGGCAGTTCGCGCTGACGAGCCATCACCTGGTCCTCGACGGCTGGTCCACCTCCCTCGCCGTCGACGAACTGTGGCGGCTGTACGGGCACGGGGAGGCCGCCTTCGAGCAGCTGCCGCCGGCGCCGTCCTACACCTCCTACTTGGACTGGCTCGCCGACACCGGGCTCGACGAGGCCCGGGAGGCGTGGAGCGACGCTCTGGCGGGCGTCGACGGGCCGACGCTGGTCGTGCCGGAGGCGGCCGGACGGGCCGCGACGGTCCCCGAGCGCGTCCCGCGCACCCTGCCCCCCACCGTGTCCGCCGCACTCACCGCTGTCGCACGCGACTGCGGCGTCACCCTCAACACCGTGGTGCTGGTGGCCTGGGGCCTCGTCCTGCGCCGGCTGACCGGCCGGGACGACGTGCTGTTCGGCATGACCGTCTCCGGCCGGACGGCGGACGTGGAAGGCGTGGAGAACCTCGTCGGGCTGCTCGTGAACACCCTGCCCGCCAGAGTCGTCGTGCGCGCCGGGGAGTCGCTGACGGAGCTGCTGGAACGGGTCCAGGACGATCAGATCGACCTCATGGAGCACCATCACCTCGGACTCTCCGACATCCACCAACTCACTGGCTTCCAGGCACTCTTCGACACCACGATGGCCTTCGAGAACTATCCGGCGGGTGGCCAGGGCCATGACGCGGCACTCGACGCCGGTGTGCGCTGCACCGTCGCGGACGGATTCGACGCCACTCACTACCCGCTGTCCGTCGTCTGCACGCCCGGCGACACCCTCGGCGTGCGGCTGGAGTTCCAGCCGGCCCACGTCACCCGCGACCAAGCCGAGCGGATCGCGGACTGGTTCGTGCGACTCCTCGCGGGCATCGCGCACGACCCGCACCGCGACGCCGCGGACCTCGCTGACCATGCGTTCCTCCCCGAGGACGAGCGCCGAAGGCTCCTCGTCGAATGGAACGACACCGCCGCCCCCGCCCCCGCGACCGCGCTGCCCGCGCTGATCGAGGCCCAGGCCGACCGGCACCCGCAGGCCCCGGCGGTCGTTCACGCGGGACACACGACGACGTACGCCGAACTCGACGTCCGCGCGAACCAGTTGGCGCGCCTCCTACTCGATGCGGGGGCGGGCCCCGAGACGACTGTCGCGCTGCTCCTGCCGCGCACCCCCGACGCCCTGGTCGCCCTGTTCGCCGTACTCAAGACCGGGGCCGCCTACCTGCCCCTCGACCCCCGCCAGCCCGCCGACCGGCTGGCCCTGGTGCTCGCCGGGGCGCGGCCTCGCCTCATCGTGACCTCCGACGCCGTACGGTCCCTGCTGCCGCCCGGCGCCCCATTGGTCGTCGTCGACGACCCGTCCACCGCCCGCGGCCTCGCCGCACGCGACCGAGCCCGGATCACCGACCACGAGCGGGGCGGGCCGATCTTCCCGCACCACGCGGCCTACGTCATCCACACCTCGGGCACCACCGGCACACCCAAGGGCGTGGTCGTCGAGCACGCCGGTGTCGTGAATCTGATCGGCGCTTACGAGGCCGAGTTCGGCGCCGACTCGGTCGCCCGGGTCCTCGGGTCGATCTCCTTCGCCTTCGACGCGCACATCGAGGACACCGTCCTGCCCCTCGCGCTGGGCGGTTGCGTGGAACTGGTCGACGACCTCCTGGCACTCGTCGAACGCGACGGCTGGCACGGCAGCCTCCTGACCACGGTCCCCTCCGCCCTGGCGAGCATCCTGCCCGCCCTGACCGGCGAACTCGCCGTGCAACGAGTCCACTTGGGGGGCGAACCACTGCCCGGCGCCCTCCTGCGGGACATCCACCACCGCATACCCGGCTGCACGGTGACCAATGTGTACGGCCCCACCGAGACAACCGTCTTCGCTCTGACGTGGCAGGCCGACGACGGGAGCGCCGAGGGTGAACCTCCGGTCGGCCGACCCATCCGCAACACCAGGGCCTATGTGCTGGACGAGCGGCTGAACCCGGTGCCCGTCGGGGTGCCCGGCGAACTCCACCTGGCCGGCGCCGGCGTGGCCCGGGGCTATCTGCGCCGGCCGGGCTGGACCGCGGAGCGCTTCGTGGCCTGCCCGTTCGGTGAGCCGGGTGAGCGCATGTACCGCACCGGCGACCGGGTGCGGTACCGGGCGGACGGCGCGATCGAGTTCCTGGGGCGTCTGGACGACCAGGTGAAGATCCGGGGACACCGGGTGGAGCCCGCCGACGCGGAGGCCGCTCTGCTGCGTCATCCCCTGGTGGCACAGGCCGTCGTCACGCCGTGCGACGACCGCGCCGGGGGCCGCGGGCTGGTCGCCCACGTCGTCGCCGTAAGCCCCGAACTCACCCTGGACCAAAAGGATTTGCGGCGCCACGCACGCGCCCTGCTGCCCGACTTTCTCGTGCCCTCCGACTACGTACAGATCGAGCGGATGCCGCTGACACCGAGCGGCAAGCTCGACCGTGCCGCCCTGCCCGCCCCACCGCCCCCGCCCCGGGCCACGGCGGTGCCGCTCGACCCGTGCGAGGAGATGCTGAGCCGGCTCTTCGCGGAGATCCTCGGCGGGCCGGCGCCGGACGCCGGGGCGTCCTTCTTCGACCTCGGCGGGGACTCCCTGCTCGCGACCCGGCTGATCGGCAGGATCCGGGCGGTGACGGGAGCGGTGCTGTCCGTCCGCGCGCTGTTCGAGGCACCGTCCGTGACAGCCCTGGCCCGA
The DNA here is from genome assembly GCF_040299205.1 of Streptomyces sp. NPDC000983. Lineage (NCBI taxonomy): Bacteria > Bacillati > Actinomycetota > Actinomycetes > Kitasatosporales > Streptomycetaceae > Streptomyces > Streptomyces sp. NPDC000983. The sequence goes on from NZ_JBEPBM010000077.1 coordinate 4,834, forward strand.
CGGCTCGGCGACGACCATCCGGCCGCCGGTCTCGGCCCGCTCCTGCCACTGCGCGAGGGGGCGGACCGGCGGCCGCTGTTCTGCGTCCACGCGGTGAGCGGCCTCGCCTGGCCCTACGCCCGCCTGCTCCCGCACCTCGACCCCGGCCTACCGGTGTACGGCCTCCAGGCGGCCGACCTCACGGAGCCGGGCCAGGCGCCCTTCAAACCGGACGAAGTGGTGCGCAGGCATGTGGAGTCGATCCGCTCCGTCCAGCGACACGGTCCCTACCGGCTCCTGGGCTGGTCCCTGGGCGGGCAGCTCGCCCACGCGATCGCCGCCCGGCTGACCGAGGAAGGCGAACGGGTGGAACTCCTCGCCCTCCTGGACACCCACCTGCCGACGGCTGCTGGGGAGCCACCCGGCGAGGAAGAGAACGAAGTCCTGCGGACCCTGGGCTTCTCCGCCGCAGGGGAGCCTCCCGCCTTCCTGGCCGTCCTCGGCGACACCGTCGTCACCGGTGTGCGCGCGGCGGCCGCATCCGCGCTGGAGTTCCTGCGGGACGGCCGGCCACCCGTACTCGGGGGCGACACCGCGGTCACGTTCTTCCGTGCCGCGGGGGAAGCGGACGGCGGGGCGGATCCCGCGGCCTGGCAGCCGTACTGCACCGCAGCGGTCGCCTCGCACGACATCGGATGCGGCCACCATGAACTGCTTGATGCCGACCCACTCGGCCGCGTCGCGGCCTTGCTCGGGCCGGGACTGTTGCCCTAGGGGAGGGCGATCGCGGCCCTGGCGGCGGACGGGGAAGGGGAGGCAAGGCGCAGGCCGACCTCGACGAGGGTCCACCCGAGGCGGGAACGCAGGGCGCGGGGGACCCGGGCCGAGACGGCCAGGCGGTACGCGTCTGCCTCGGTGCGGAGGTCGGCGGCGCGGAGATGGTGCAGGGCGAGGTCGGTCTCGGGATGCATCAGCAATCGCCTCTCATTCCGTGGTGATGGGGAACGCGTGGGTGTGGATGCGCACTCGGGCGCTGTCGGCGTCGGACTCGTCGCTGACCTGGTTCCGGTACTCGTCGACGAGCGCGTGCATCTTCTCGATGAGCTCCCGGGTGAGTTCGGGTGTGAGCCGCAACGTGGCGCTGCTCATGTCCCAGGCGAGGTTCCACTCGTCGGGCCAGGTGGTGCGGTCGCCGAGCCAGGTCGACAGATCCCTGGTCTGGGTGTTCGCCACCTCGTGCAAGTACAGCTCGGCGGCACCGCGCAGATCCGGGCCGGCGCCGGTGAGCACGGAGTCGTCGAAACGCAGCCCCCGGTGGACCGCCTTCCACCACCGCTCCCGCCCCTTGCCGTGCTCCGGGGCGTCCTCGATGAAGCCGTGAGCGGCGAGTTGGCGCAAGTGGTAGCTGGTGGCACCGCTCGACTCGTTCAGCTTTCCCGCGAGTTGGGAGGCTGTGGCCGGTCCGCCGAAGCGCAGGGCGTCCAGCAACTGCATGCGCAGCGGGTGGGCCAGCCCGCGCAGTGAGCGGGCGTCAAGACTGCGGATCTGTGCGTCCGGGGGCTCTTCCATGGGTCCAACGTAGCGATGCAAAGGAGTAGTTGCAAGGAATCCTTTGCAACGGGTTCTTTGTGGCTGAATCTCGCTCTGTGGCGAAAAGGTGCGGGGTCGAAGAGCGGCGCGCGCGGGGGCGGGTTCGGGTCCGTGTGAGCGACGATGTCGGCGGACCTGGCACGAGGGCTTGCCTTTCGGGGCGTGACGGCTCAAAGGGAGAGGGGCGCAGCCGGGAGCCGCAGACTGGGACTCAGCCGGGCCTCAGATCACCGGTGAGCGTCGTGTACGTGGTGGTTTGGCGCAGTGTGGTACGAGCGTCTCTTGCAGGTGGCAGGCCGGTACGCACCTGTGCACGAGAACGGCCTCACGGCGGGCGCAGACGGCGCTGCTGCCGCCTGCGCCCGCGTGTCGTTCGGGTCTGTACGGTGAGTGGTGTAACTCCCGTGATTCCCGCCAAGGTTCACCTGCTGAACAAGCCCAACGAGCCGTTCGCAGACCCGTCACAACCACCAACATGTCATGTCGGCCCCAGGGGCAGGCACTCACGCCTCAACGGAGTCGTCGGACCGGGTGAAGCGAACCCAGCGACAGCTCCAGTCGTCATCCGCGTATGACTGTGCTGGTCCGTACATCTCTTCCTCGGGCATGTACTGTCCCCGAGTTCCTTCGTGCCATCCGCAGGTGACGCGATACGTGCCCGGCTTGACCCACAGCACCGTACCGAGACCCGGTTGGCCGTCCAGGTTGAGCTGGACAGGGGAGTTCAGCCGCGCCAGGGCCTTGAGCGACGCGACTCTTTCCTGCGGCGTGGCGTACGAGCCGGTCTCATGAGCATTCACTGCTGCCCAGACGACAACGACCCGGCCGTTGAGGAGCTCCAGCTTTCCTATTTCCTGTTCTTCGGTCGCAGTCGCCCCGGCGGCACGCCGACGCGGCGCGTCCGTCCTGCCGTCGGGGATCCATGAGCGCATGATCAGAAAGTTGTCGTCCTCGCCGGCGGGAACATTGCGGTACCGGGCGTAGGCAATCTCCGCGCTGCCCTCGCGGTCCATTTCCCAGATGAGGCCAGCGTATTCCCCGTGTTCACCGAAACACACGAACGCGGCTTCGAGATCATCGTCGTCCGGGTGGACCGTCGACCAGGCGCGGGCGTAGTCGCAGGCAGGATCCAGTTCGTAGTCGGGGCTGTGCACTGCACCGCCCCAGTCCGAGAAGGAGTCGACCTCGCAGACGAGCAGCGGTCCACCGAGGGATCCAACCCTGGCGGACTCCCACACGTAAGTGGGCTGGGACCTGGAATCTTCGTTTCTCACATGCGCGGCTGCCGATCAATGACGAGGATCACGGAAATTTGGATGCTTACCAGCATGAGCCATAGCGGCGTGACCAGCATCGGTGGAACTACGTAGTCCGATACTGATGCTGCGGGTCGGCCACAGCGCCACGGCCTGTGCCCCTGCTGATCGGGTAGGGTCTGTCCAGCCAACGGTGTAACTCGGGTGCTGTGATTTAGCGGCGGCCGACGGAGAGTCGGCCGTCGAAGGCGATGTCGAAAGCCTGCAGGGCGGGCTTCCAACGCAGGGTCCAGCGTTTGCGTCCCTGGCCGGTGGGGTCGAGGCTCATGACGGCCATGTAGACGCATTTGAGGGCTGCGGCTTCGTTCGGGAAGTGCCCGCGGGCCCGAACGGCTTTCCGTATGCGGGCGTTGACCGACTCGATGGCGTTGGTGGTGCAGACGACGCGCCGGATCTCGGCGTCGAACTGGAGGAAGGGCACGAACTCGGCCCAGGCGTTCTCCCAAAGCCGCACGATCGCGGGATACTTGGCGCCCCACTCCTCCTGGAACTCCAGGAACCGGTCCTCCGCCGCACTTGCGGTCGGAGCCGTGTAGACAGGCTTCAGCGCGCGGGAGATCTTGTCCCAGTCCTGGCGGCCCGCGTAGCGGAACGACGCCCGGATCAGGTGGACGACACAGGTCTGCGTGACCGCCTGGGGCCAGACCGCCGAGATGGAGTCGGGCAGGCCCTTGAGCCCGTCACAGACGATCATGCAGACGTCCTCGACTCCGCGGTTCTTGATCTCGGTCAGGACCTGGAGCCAGTACTTGGCGCCCTCGCCGCCGTCGCCGGCCCACAGGCCGAGGATGTCGCGGGTGCCGTCCACCGTGACCGCCAGGGCGACGTAGATGGGCCGGTTCGCGACCTGCCCGTCGCGCACCTTCACGTGCACGCAGTCGATGAAGATCACCGGATAGACCGGGTCCAGCGGCCGGTTCTGCCACTCGGCCATCCCGTCCATGACCTTGTCGGTGATGGTCGAGACGGTCTGCTTGGACACGCTCGCGCCGTAGACCTCTGCCAAGTGCGCGGAGATGTCGCCGTGCGTCAGACCGCGTGCGGACAGCGACAGGACCATCTCTCGACGCCGGTCAGGCGCCGCTGGCGCTTCTTGACGATCTGCGGCTCGAAGCTGCCGTCGCGATCACGCGGGACCGTGATCTGAACCGGGCCGACGTCGGTCAGCACGGTCTTGGACCGGGCCCCGTTGCGGCTGTTGCCGCTGCCGGCACCGGCCGGATCGTGCTTCTCGTAGCCGAGGTGGTCGGTGATTTCGCCTTCGAGGGCGGACTCCAGCACGCGCTTGGTCAGCTGCTGCAGCAGCCCGCCATCGCCGGTCAACTGCAGGCCGCTCGCGCGGGCCCGGTCGACCAGTTGCCCGATCAACTGGTCATCCAGCAGGTCCGTCGGCAACTCGGCCGGGCGGACCTCTTCAACCGCCTCGGCAGAGACAGTCACGTCACTCATCAGGTGCTACTTCCATGATCGGGAGTTACACCGAAGACCGTACAGACCCCCACCTACCCCGCGTCATGGCCGGCCTGCGCAACCTGGCCATCGGCGTCCACCGCCAGGACGGCCACACCAACATCGCAGCCGCCCTCCGCCACACCGCCCGAAACCACCTCCGGCCCCTCACCGCCCTCGGCCTGGCATGACGAACCCGGACACAAGATCACTTCTCAAAGACCCTGGTTGTACGGTCACTTCTACGGCAGTGTTTCGCTACCTGATGACGAGTATCAGCGGGCCCGTGTTCTCACCATCGCGGGCATGCTCGCCGACGTGGTGGACTACGGTCTCGTGATTACCGAGACCAATCCCGATATCAAGTTCTATGCAGGATGGCGCGACTTCGCTCTGTCTCTACGGCGTACTTCACCAGCGATGCTCCACCTGGTGCGGGAGCGCCCGGCATGGTGGGCCGCACTGAACAAGTACTGGGCTGAGCACCCGGAAACCGGCGCGTAGCTCACCGGAACTTGTTGCGCTCGAAACACACCGCCTTGCGGATATAGAACGTGTGGCCGCCTTGGTGGCCGTGGGGCCTGTAGAGAGGTTCGGCGATTCAGCTGCCGAAGGTGACGGCGGCGGGGGGGAGGCGCGCCCCGGCCCATCGGCGCCGCCCCACCTCGTGGCCGGTGGACACGAGGTGGGGCAGCGGTGTCCGTGCGGCGGGCGGGAACGCTGCTGAGTTGCCGGTGCAGGATGCTCCAGACCGAGGTGTTGAAGGGGTGGCGGGTTGCGTCTTGAGAGGGTGCTTAATATTCCAGCTGTAGATCGTGATCTTCATGGGTGGGCGGCTTGCTGCCTGGTCCTCGCCGAGAACCACCGGAGATGGACACGGTCAGCGCACCAGCCAGAGGAGAGCGGGTTTGGCGCAGTCGCAGCCCGATCTCACCCCTCTCGTTCCGGCGGGCTGACGGGCCGGTCAGCATTCCGTGGCGTCCGTAAGATCGTCGATGCCGGTGACCTTCGTTCCGTTGAACTCCACCAGCACGCCGAGTTCGGTCAGGCCGGAGGCGTCGCAGTCGGCGAAGCGGAGTGTCCAGCACCGGCCGCTGCCGAAGGTCACCTCCGGGCCGCCCAGGGCCGTGTCGGCGGGCAATGCAAGCTTGTCCACGGCAGTGTCGCGCGCCAGCCTGCCGAGCTCGGCCCAGTGTCGCAGGGTTCGGGCGACAAAGTAGAAGTCGGGCGGCAACTCACCCGAGGTCACCATCAAACTGACGGTCAGCGATTCGTTAGCATCGGTCGGCCGATAGTCGCTGATTGTCCAACAACGGTACTGCTCTGGAGCTGGCACCTCGACGAACCTGCCCACCTTGGGGACGACGAGTTCCGCGGGCATCTCGGCAAGCATCTGGCCGAGCCGACAGGTCACTTCGCTTTCTGCCCAGCTCTTCACCATGCGCTCCGGGGTTGTGTGGTAGAGCTCGGCGAGCGCGAGGAGTCCGCGCCAGGTGGCGTCGTCCAGGTTGATCTGCAGGTCGGGTCGGCTCATCACTCCATCGTGGCAGAGCGTTGCTGTCCGCTTCTTCGTGCTCCGTTGGCATCCGTCACCGGATCAGAATGAAGACCTCCAACCGTGGTCCGCTGGTTGGGCCGGTGCGGAGATGGGTGCGGCCACCGTTGATCATCGTGAGTTGTGTGGACTTACGAAGAGACGGTGGCCGCAGGTCACAGCATAGGTCCCGCGCGTTGGCGGGAGGCGTTCGAGGGCCTGATGGGGCGGATCGCGGGCCGGTTCAAGCGGGTTGAGCCCCGGCGCTGGGCCGGGCGGCCGGTGCTTGGGCTGCTGTCGGACCTGCCGCGCAAAAACTGCTGGTCGATCGCGGAGTGGGCCGGGGAGGCCAGCCCGCACGGCATGCAGCACCTGCTGTGCCGGGCCGTCTGGGATGCCGACGCTGTCCGTGACGTGCGCGAATACGTGGTCGAACACCTCCGCGACGAGGCCGCGGTGCTGGTCGTCGACGAAACCGGTGACGTGAAGAAGGGCACCCACACCGTCGGTGTCCAGCGCCAGTACACCGGCACGGCCGGAAGGATCGAGAACTCCCAGGTCGCGGTCTACCTCGTCTACGCCACGAAGCGGGGACACGCAGCGGCCGACCGGGAGCTGTACATCCCGCGCTCCTGGACCTGCGACCCGGACCGCTGCCGGGCAGCAGGGCTCGGCGAGGACACCACCTTCGCGACCAAGCCGGAACTGGCCCGCACGATGATCGAACGGTTCCTGGATGCCGGACACCACGTCGGCTGGGTCACCGGGGACGAGGTCTACGGCGGCAACCCGAAACTGCGGACCGCTCTGGAAGAACGCGGCGTTGGCTACGTTCTCGCGGTGGCCTGCTCGGCCGAACTGCCCACTGACGCAGGCAAGTTCCGCGCCGATGCCCTGGCGCGGAAGGTGCCCCAGCGGGCCTGGCAGAAGCTCTCGGCCGGCCCTGGCGCGAAGGGACAGCGATTCTACGACTGGGCCGTCATCGACCTTGCCGAAGCAGCACCGGGCCACCACCAGCTTCTGATCCGTCGCAACCGCACCACCGGGGAACTCGCCTACTACCGCTGCCACTCCACCACGCCGGCACCCCTGGCCACCATGGTCACGGTCGCAGGTTCCAGATGGCGGGTGGAGGAAACATTCCAAAGCGAGAAGGGGCTCGCCGGACTCGATGAGCACCAGGTGCGCCGCTACCCCTCCTGGGCCCGCTGGGTCACCCTCGCCATGCTGGCCCACGCCTTCCTCTCCATCGTCCGCGCCGACGAACACGCACACCGACCCGCACCGGACGACCTGATCCCCCTGACCTGCAACGAGATCCAGCGCCTGCTCATCACTGTTGCTGTCCGCTCCGATCACGGCCTGGCCCACCGGCTCGCCTGGTCCACCTGGCGACGTCGCCACCAGGCACGATCACGAGCCAGCCATCACCACCGACAAGCCGCATCCGAGACATGAAGATCACGATCTACAGCTGGAGTATTTAGCGAGCGATCGTAGAGGAAACATCGCGCCCAGTCTCGGCAACTTGAGTGCTGCCTCGTCTTCGCGTCGCACGTCCCAGCGCTCACCAAGCGGCCCTGAACTGGCGCCTCCACCATGCTGTTCGGCCTCGACAGCCTTATAAAACGCGTCGCCGCAGTCGTCGTCGACACCCGTCAGAACCCCGTACGCCTCCATGGCGACGTAGTCGAGAGATTCCCACCCCGGCCAGTCGTCGTTCCACATCTCCCGCGGGCGGCCCACCAGGCGCTGGACCTCCGGAGCATCGGCCAGTGCATCGGGATCGGCCACTGCCCGGGAGAAGGCCTCCCGGCCGAGACCCACCATCCACAATCCGAAGTAGCAGAACCCGTCATCCGAACACCAGCCACCGAAGATCCGGTCCGCCGCTGCCCACAGATCCCACGTGAACGCCTCGTGCGTCACGCCGTCCAAGCGCACCTGGAACTGCACAACCTCAGGCAGCGACCTTCGCAACAGTTCGCCACGGAGCCAAGCGAGCCGTTCGTCCGGCCCCGGCGCATGCCGTCGGCACTCCTCGATGAGCTCCCAGAAAGAATCAATGTCCACGGCAGAACAGTGCCAGGCACCTCTGACAATGCATGGTCGACGGACTATGTTCGAACGGTGGAGAATCAGGAGATCATCATCCGACTCAGCCCGGATGAGGCGCTGGTCCTGTCAGACTGGCTGGAGCAGGTGCAGATGACAGACCTCAGCCGTCTCGTCGACGACACCGCGGTCTGGGCGCCCCTTCACCGCATTGCCGGAACGCTCGACAAGTCACTGCCGGGGATCTTTGCGGCGGACTATGCCGAACGTCTGGAAGCGGCCCGCAGCAGGCTTCGTCCAGTCCCGGACGACAGCGCCAGTGACGAGGAGGGTGCGGAGGCATGAAGCCCCTCTCGCAGATGACTGAACGCGAGTATTTCGCCAGCGTGTGCCAACGTCCCGGCATGTTCGTCGGCAAGACCTCCTTCCACCTGCTGACCGCGTTCCTGACCGGCTACGACCAGCATGCTCGGTCACCGACGCCCTCGGCCGCACGGCAGAAACCCTCACGTACGCCGGCACCCAGCCCAACGACACCGCCTACGGCGCCGCATCTGGCACGCCCTACACCAGCGTTCGCTACACCCTCACACGCGACGGCAAACCGGACACCCCACCGGTCGCCGTCACGCACACCCCCTCATGCGGTCCTGACCGGTGCGGCACAATCGCGATCAACTGGGCAGGCAACGGTGGGGGTGGGAACGTGGGGCGTTTTGGCTGGCGTAGCCGACGTGAGGGCATACCGGACGAGCCGGCACTACTGGCGGCGGCTGCGGAGAATCCCGGTGGCAGCGTCGCCGAGATCGACTCGACGTATATCGACGATCCGAACGGCTACGTGCCGACCGAGGCGATCCGCGGCGCGTGGTTGGTGGACAGCAGCGGGAAACTGACAGGTGAGTACCAGGAGAATCCCCGTCACGGGGTACCGCAGGACGACTTCAGCAAGCTCACTGACCCTGATCACTGGCTTGGCTGGCTCGGCGATGATCCCGCGACCGCCGTTCGGAAGGGCATCGAAGAGTCCTTGCGCGCCCAGGTAGCAGATGCAGTGGTCGAGTGGGTCAAGATCCTTGAGACGCCTCGGTTTCTCACGGGTGGGCGCCGACATTCTGAGGCCGAACAGGTCATGCTGGTGACCCGCGCGGCACTCGCCGCACCGTTTGCGTTGTCCGTACGCACCACACAGCACGGGCGTTCCGTCCTCCGGGGGTGTTCTCGTGGGCGGCGGTGAACCTCTCACCGCCCGGGGTTCGCAAGGATCGGCACTGGTTTGACCTGGGTGTCGAGCTGGGCTGGGCCGGCGATCGGCTTCAAGGGCGGCTCTACGAAATTGATGGTGCGGACGGCACCGCCGAGCGGTAGAGCGGGAAGTACTCGGCACCGGCGGCCAGAACGGATGCGAACAGGGGACTTCAGGATCTACTCGCCTGAGCAAGAAGGCCCGTCAGGCCCCTTCGTCCGTGGCGCTGGACCATGCGAATTCGCTGGTCGTCAAGAGGGCCGGTACGGGATGCTGCACGCGTGATCGAGCGAGAAGCCGCCGTTCAAGCTGTCGAAGAGCAGCTGAAGCGCGACTATCAGCAGTGGCGGGCCGCGAGCGCGGACGCGATGAGAATGGCCGTGGTCCGTGTCGAGGAACACGAGCTGGCGTGGATCATCTCCTGGCAGTCCGAGGACTTCGTACGCACCCGGAACTCGAAGCACGCGCTCATTGGCAATGGGCCGTATCTGGTCGACCGCGTCGACGGGGGGCTGCACCAGATCGGCGTCGTCTCCGCGGTAACCGGAGAATGGGAGGCCGACTACCGGGCTCGGATCCGCGGGCTGCCGGTGCGCACCGCAGTGGACGATCTACACGAGGCGCTCCGCGGAGTTGCCGCTACGCGCGGACGGATACATGCTGTGCGCACACTGCGCCAGAGGCTGCCTGTGCTCGCGCCCGCGGAAGCCCTCGAATACGTGAGCGCGTTGCTGGAGGGTGATGCGCCCGCCCGTCTTGTGGCCGTCGCCACCAAGGAGCTCGTGGAGCCTCTCAACCCGGTACTTGCGGTGAAGACCATTCTGAGCGGGGCGGCGATCCGAGCCGATCAGAGACCCGAGGGGTGACTGGAAAGCCAGCGGGCGTGCTGGATTCCGATACAACCCGGGCGGGCCCGGCTCCTGTGGATAGTGAGGTGGATGTGAGCATGCGTGAAGATCATCCCGTTGACCTGCTGCTGGTTTCGCTAGACGCAGTCCCGAGTGATTCGGCTGTCGGCCTACTTCTGTCTGTAGTGGAGGGTCTGGCTCATTCTCGATCGTGGGTCATCGGGCCTCCCGGATTCGTCGACGAGGTAGACGCCGACGGCCGAAGGACGGTGGGCCTTACTTTGTCACTCTTTACGGCCTTGCCGCCATGGCGCGATGAGATTGATGAGACGGTCGATCGCGCACATTTAGAAGAGGTTAAACTCGTCATCCATGAGATGTGTCGCATCTCTGCTGAGATTGAAGTTCCCTTTACGGTCTATCTCGCCGGGGTTTTGGTCGGGCGAATCGATCGCGGTGAAATGGATTCACTGCTTAGCATTGGCCTCATCGGAGAGTGGGAGCGAATTTTGGAGGGCTACTCAGGACCTTCGTGATCGTGCTGAGATACGTGCTCGGTGGGACTCGAGTGAGAGGCTCGGCAGGAAGCCGAGGCGTTGCAGCCGAAGTGGTGGACAGGCGGAAGGTTGCATTTCATTCGATTCTCCGCCTGGAAGCACATATCGAGGGCGGCGACATCGGACGTGGAGGCGGGACCATACCTGCGGGCACGGGGACAGTGAGCCGTTTCCATCTTGATCAGCTGGTGAGTTCGAGAGTGACGATGGCGCGGACGACGGTGGTGATCCTCGTGGTGCTGCAGCGCAGTTT
>NZ_JBEPBM010000078.1:0-15104 GCF_040299205.1 Streptomyces sp. NPDC000983
TTCGGCATCTCCGTCCTGGTCACCTCCCACCTCCTGGGCGAACTGGAGCGGACCTGCGACCACGTCGTCGTCGTCGACGGCGGCAAGCTCCTGCGTAAACGCTTGCGCAAGCGTTTACGTCCACCGCCGGAGCGGTCCGCCCCGACGCCGGGCGCGCCCGCCCCGGCCGGTATCGTCGCCGTGCCCGCCCCTCGACCTGTGGAGATCCGCATGCCCGGCCGACCCGCCCCGTCCCGTCGAACCGTCCTGCGCGGAGCCGCCCTCACCCCCGTCGCCGGGCTCGGTCTCGGCGCGTGCTCGCCGGGCGGGGAGACCGTGGACTCCGAGCCGACCGCACCGGTCGACCTGGGCGCGGAGAGCGAGATCGCCCCGGGCGGCGCGAAGCTGTACCGGGACCACAACGTGGTCGTCAGCCGGGACGCCGAGGGCGGCCTGAAGGCGTACAGCACGATCTGCACGCACGCGTTGTGCCCGATCAACAAGCTGGAGGGGACGAAATTGATCTGTCCCTGCCACGGCAGCGAGTTCGACGCGACCAACGGCGAGGTGCTCCAGCAGCCGGCCACCGCGCCGCTGAAGGAGCTTCCGGTGCAGGCGAAGGGCGGCCGGATCGTCGCGGGCCCGGCCCCGACGGCCTGAGCCTCACCGGCGCCCTGATCCCCACCGGCCTGATCCTTACCGGCCTGAGCCTCACCGACCTGCGCGACCCCCTGGGTTCGCCCCCTCGGGCCAGGTCCCGTCCGGCCGTGTCACTCGCTCGGGTTCACTCCCACTCCCAGCCGATCCCCACGATCCCCGTCCGCAGCCGGGGCTCGACCAGGTGGACCGAGCGGTGCAGGTCGCTGACGGGGAGGTCCTGGCGGCCACCGCGCGGGGCCGCCGCCGAGTGCTGGGCGAACCGGTGGCAGCGCACCGGCAGCCGGTGCCCGTCGAAGCGGACCTGGAGCGCGTACTGGCCGCCCGCCAGGGCGAACCCGCGCGCGTACTCACGGGACACCCCGGCCGTCCCGTCCTGCACGCCGTACCGGAAGAGAAACGTCTCTCCCGAGCGCAGCCGCGTGTCGAAGAGCAGCTCGGCGACGAGGACGCCGGTCTCCTCGTCCAGCCGGACCCGGCCCGTGCGGCAGTTCTCCAGGGCCTGGACGCGCATCAGTGCGGGGGAGCAGCCGGGGTCGCCGTGGTACACGGCGAGGAACCGGTCGACGCCGTCCCGGTGGGCGCGCACGATGTGGTGCGCCTCGCGGCTCGCCAGCTCCCGTTGTCCGCCGATCCGGACCCGTTCGTGCAGGCCCAGGGTGTGCAGCCCGCCGTCGGCCGGGGCCCGCAGCTCCGCCAGCAGCCCGTCCAGGACCCCGTCGGCCGCCACCAGGGACCGGTAGGTGCGGGCCGCGGGCCGCCGCTGCCCCGACCGGTCCTCGTCCTCGGAGAGCAGCCGGATCAACGACTCCTCCGGCAGCTGGAGGATCTCCTCCAGGGCCCGCACCGCGCGCAGCGACTCCGGCCGCTGCGGCCTGCGGGCGCCCTGCTGCCAGTAGCTGAGGCTGGTGACGCCGACCTTGACGCCGTGGCGCGACAGATGGTGCTGCACCCGCTGGAGCGGCAGCCCGCGCGCGGCTATCGCGGCCCGCAGGGCGACGTGGAAGGGGCCGCCGCTGAGTACCGAGTCCAGTTCCGGGTGCGGCCTCGCGTCCTCGTCCGCGTCCGGCTCCGCGGTGGCGACGGCGAGGACGTCCGCGTGGTGGGTGTGCGGCATGCGGGGCCCTTTCTGTCAGGCGTTCCCACGGTTGGTCGGACCGTGCGCCCGGGCGGCGGAGCCGGCCCGAGTTCCCCCGCATTGAAGCGTGTTGACCAAGCCCCGACAACACCTGCCGGTCCACCGGCTTCCCCGCCCGGGCGGGGGTGTCCGCCGTTGTCCACAGCCGCGCCGCGCTGTCACCGCCCGCCAGTAGGGTGTGAAACATGGCCGACCCCTCCAGCTACCGCCCCGAGCCGGGACAGATCCCGGACTCCCCCGGGGTCTACAGGTTCCGTGACGAGCACCGCAGGGTGATCTACGTCGGAAAGGCGAAGAGCCTGCGCCAGCGCCTGGCGAACTACTTCCAGGACCTGGCGGGCCTGCACCCCCGCACCCGCACCATGGTCACCACGGCGGCGTCCGTGGAGTGGACGGTGGTGTCCACGGAGGTCGAGGCGCTCCAGCTGGAGTACTCCTGGATCAAGGAGTACGACCCCCGGTTCAACGTCAAGTACCGCGACGACAAGAGCTACCCCTACCTCGCGGTGACGATGAACGAGGAGTTCCCCCGCGTCCAGGTGATGCGCGGTCACAAGAAGAAGGGCGTGCGCTACTTCGGCCCGTACGCGCACGCGTGGGCGATCCGCGACACCGTCGACCTGCTGCTGCGCGTCTTCCCCGTGCGCACCTGCTCGGCCGGCGTGTTCAAGAACGCCGCCCGCACCGACCGCCCCTGTCTGCTCGGCTACATCGGCAAGTGCTCCGCGCCCTGCGTCGGCCGGGTCTCGCCCGAGGAGCACCGGGAGCTCGCCGAGGAGTTCGGCGACTTCATGGCCGGCCGCACCGGCACCCATCTGCGCCGGCTGGAGCGGCGGATGACGGAGGCGGCCGAGGAGATGGAGTACGAGCGGGCCGCCCGCCTGCGCGACGACATCGGGGCTTTGAGGAAGGCCATGGAGAAGAACGCGGTCGTCCTCGCCGACGCGACCGACGCCGACCTGATCGCCGTCGCGGAGGACGAGCTGGAGGCGGCCGTCCAGATCTTCCACGTCCGCGGCGGCCGTGTGCGCGGCCAGCGCGGCTGGGTCACCGACAAGGTCGAGGACGTCACCACCGGCGCCCTGGTCGAGCACGCCCTCCAGCAGCTCTACGGGGAGGAGCGCGGCGACTCCGTGCCCAAGGAGGTCCTCGTCCCCGCCCTGCCCGAGCCGGTGGAGCCGGCCCAGCAGTGGCTCACCGAGCGCCGCGGCTCCCAGGTCTCCCTGCGCATCCCGCAGCGGGGCGACAAGAAGGCGCTGATGGAGACCGTGCAGCGCAACGCCCTGCAGTCCCTCGCCCTGCACAAGACCAAGCGGGCCTCCGACCTGACCACGCGCTCGCGCGCGCTGGAGGAGATCGCCGACGCGCTCGGTCTGGACAGCGCCCCGCTGCGCATCGAGTGCTACGACATCTCGCATCTCCAGGGCGACGACGTGGTGGCCTCCATGGTCGTCTTCGAGGACGGACTCCAGCGCAAGAGCGAGTACCGCCGCTTCCAGATCAGGGGCTTCGCGGGCCAGGACGACGTGCGCTCCATGCACGAGGTGATCTCCCGCCGCTTCAAGCGGTACATCGCCGAGAAGGAGAAGACCGGCGAGTGGGCGGACGAGGACCCCGCGGACCTCGCGGGGGACGGCCCGCGTTCCTCGGGGGAGGGCCTTCAGAACACCGGTGACGGCGGTCTCCAGGACACCGGGGACGTCATGCTGCCCCCCGGGAACGGCCCCAAGGAAGACGACGGCCGGCCCAGGAAGTTCGCCTACCCGCCCCAGCTCGTCGTCGTCGACGGCGGGCAGCCCCAGGTCGCCGCCGCCAAGCGGGCCCTGGACGAGCTGGGCATCGACGACATCGCCGTGTGCGGCCTGGCCAAGCGGCTGGAGGAGGTCTGGCTGCCCGGCGACGACGACCCGGTGGTCCTGCCCCGCACCAGCGAGGGCCTCTACCTGCTCCAGCGGGTCCGGGACGAGGCCCACCGCTTCGCGATCACCTACCAGCGCGCCAAGCGTGCCAAGCGCTTCCGCTCCAGCCCGCTCGACGACGTCCCCGGCCTCGGCGAGACCCGCAAGCAGGCGCTGATCAAGTACTTCGGTTCGGTGAAGAAGCTGCGATCGGCGACAATCGACCAGATCTGTGAAGTTCCGGGCATAGGCCGTAAGACGGCCGAGACCGTCGCCGCGGCCTTCGCCCGGGCGGCCCCGCCCGCGCCCGCCGTGAACACGGCGACTGGAGAGATCATGGAAGACGAAGACACGCAGGACGGGGCGCCCGAGACGACCGCGGGCACCCCGGGGGAGTCCGCGATCGCGGGCACCCCTGACGAACGACGGGGGCAGTGGACATGACCGAGCACGAAAAGCAGCCCACAGCGGAGCGAGATCGGACTCCCGAGGAGATGGGCGATGATGTGACCGAGCAGCAGTCGCCGAAGGAAGACGGAGCACAGGTGAGTACGGCCGGCGAGAACGCCACGGTCCCCGAGGCCACCATCCCCGAGCTGGTGATCATCTCCGGAATGTCCGGGGCCGGCCGTTCGACGGCGGCGAAGTGTCTGGAGGACCTCGGCTGGTTCGTCGTCGACAACCTGCCGCCCGCGCTGATCCCCACCATGGTGGAGCTCGGCGCCCGCTCCCAGGGCAACGTCGCACGGATCGCGGTCGTCGTGGACGTCCGCGGCCGCCGCTTCTTCGACAACCTCCGGGAGTCGCTCGCCGACCTCGACACCCGCGGTGTCACCCGGCGGACCGTCTTCCTGGAGTCCTCCGACGACGCCCTGGTGCGCCGCTTCGAGTCGGTGCGCCGCCCGCACCCCCTCCAGGGCGACGGCCGCATCGTCGACGGCATCGACGCCGAGCGGGAGCTGCTGCGCGAGCTGCGCGGCGACGCCGACCTGGTGATCGACACCTCCAGCCTCAACGTCCACGAGCTGCGCGCCAAGATGGACGCCCAGTTCGCGGGCGAGGAGGAGCCCGAGCTGCGGGCCACCGTGATGTCCTTCGGCTTCAAGTACGGCCTGCCCGTGGACGCCGACCTCGTCGTCGACATGCGCTTCCTGCCCAACCCGCACTGGGTCCCGGAGCTGCGCCCGTACACCGGCCTGAACGAGGAGGTGTCGGCGTACGTCTTCAACCAGCCCGGCGCCAAGGAGTTCCTCGACCGGTACACCGAGCTGCTCCAGCTGATCGCCGCCGGCTACCGCCGCGAGGGCAAGCGCTATGTGACCATCGCGGTCGGCTGCACCGGCGGCAAGCACCGCTCGGTGGCCACCTCGGAGAAGCTCGCCGCACGGCTCGCCGCGCAGGGTGTGGAGACGGTGGTCGTCCACCGGGACATGGGACGCGAATGACAGGACGTCCTCCGCGGCTGATCAGGGTCGGCCGGGTGGTGCGGGAAGGACGGACCGGCCGGCCCGCCGAGGTCCGCGGCGCCCGCCCGCGCCGTCGCGGCACCCAGCCCAAGGTCGTCGCGCTCGGCGGCGGCATGGGGCTGTCCGCCTCGCTCGCCGCGCTGCGCCGGATCACCGGCGACCTCACCGCCGTCGTCACCGTCGCCGACGACGGCGGCTCCAGCGGCCGTCTCCGTGACGAGCTGGGCGTACTGCCCCCCGGCGACCTGCGCAAGGCGCTGGCCGCGCTGTGCGGCGACGACGACTGGGGCCAGACCTGGTCCCGGGTGATCCAGCACCGCTTCACCTCCCAGGGCGACCTGCACGACCACGCGGTCGGCAATCTGCTGATCGTCGCCCTGTGGGAGCAGCTCGGCGACCATGTCCAGGCCCTGGACCTGGTGGGCAAGCTGCTCGGCGCACACGGGCGGGTGCTGCCCATGTCCGCCGTGCCGCTGGAGCTCCAGGCGCTGGTCAAGGGGCACGACCCGGAACGGCCCGAGGCGGTCGGCACCGTGCGCGGACAGGCCACGGTCGCCCTCACCCCCGGCGAGGTGCAGTCCGTGCACCTGGTCCCGCACGACCCGCCCGCCGTCCCCGAGGCCGTGGCCGCGGTGCTGGACGCGGACTGGGTGGTACTGGGCCCCGGATCCTGGTTCTCCTCGGTCATCCCGCATCTCCTGGTGCCCCAGCTGCTGGACGCGCTCACCGAGACCAAGGCGCGCCGGGTACTCTCGCTGAACCTCGCCCCGCAGCCCGGAGAAACCGAAGGCTTCTCCCCGCAGCGTCATTTGGAGGTTTTGGGACGACACGCCCCTAAACTCGCCCTGGACGTGGTGCTGGCCGACGAGGCCGCCGTGCCCGACCGCGAAGTGCTCACCGAGGCCGCCAAGGGGTTCGGAGCCGCGGTCGAGCTGGCTCCGGTCGCCCGGAGGGACGGTTCTCCGCGGCACGACCCGGAGCTGCTGGCTGCCGCGTACGACCGTATTTTTCGGATGCATGGAAGGATCGGCCCATGGCGATGACGGCAGCGGTGAAGGACGAGATCTCCCGGCTCCCCGTCACCCGGACCTGCTGCAGGAAGGCGGAGGTCTCCGCCGTTCTGCGGTTCGCCGGCGGCCTCCATCTGGTCAGCGGGCGCATCGTGATCGAGGCGGAGCTGGACACCGCGATGGCGGCCCGCCGCCTCAAGCGGGACATCCTGGAGATCTTCGGCCACAGCTCGGAGCTGATCGTGATGGCTCCCGGCGGACTGCGCCGCGGCTCGCGCTACGTCGTGCGCGTGGTGGCCGGCGGTGACCAGCTGGCCCGGCAGACCGGACTGGTCGACGGGCGGGGCCGCCCGATCCGCGGCCTGCCCCCGCAGGTCGTCTCCGGCGCCACCTGCGACGCGGAGGCCGCCTGGCGCGGCGCCTTCCTCGCGCACGGTTCGCTCACCGAGCCCGGCCGCTCCTCCTCCCTGGAGGTGACCTGCCCCGGCCCCGAGGCCGCGCTCGCCCTGGTCGGCGCCGCCCGCCGGCTGTCCATCGCCGCCAAGGCCCGCGAGGTGCGCGGCGTGGACCGGGTCGTCGTCCGCGACGGCGACGCCATCGGCGCCCTGCTCACCCGGCTCGGCGCCCATGAGTCGGTGCTGGCCTGGGAGGAGCGGCGGATGCGCCGCGAGGTCCGCGCCACGGCGAACCGTCTGGCCAACTTCGACGACGCCAACCTGCGCCGCTCCGCCCGCGCGGCCGTCGCCGCCGGCGCCCGGGTGCAGCGCGCCCTGGAGATCCTCGGCGAGGAGGTCCCCGAGCACCTCGCCGCCGCAGGCCGGCTGCGCATGGACCACAAGCAGGCGTCCCTGGAGGAGCTGGGCGCGCTCGCCGACCCGCCGCTGACCAAGGACGCCGTCGCCGGCCGGATCCGCCGGCTGCTGGCCATGGCCGACAAGCGGGCCCAGGACATGGGCATCCCCGGCACCGAGTCCAGCCTCACCGAGGAGATGGCCGACAACCTCGTCGGCTGACACTCCCTCAACAAGCCGGTGACCGCGCCCGATCGGGTGAAGGTCACCGGCTTTCCGGTGTCCTTGAGGCGCCCTTGACTCGATCATGAAGTGTCATGAGCCTGGCATCTGTTCGCTGACGTGGCGAACCCACACCAGGGGGGTTCATGAGACACAGAGCGAGATCGATCCTCGCTGTCGGCGCGCTCCTGCTCGGCGGAGCGAGCATCGCACCCATCGCCCAGGCACAGAACGACGGTTCCGGCGCGACCAACGCGTCCGAGGCCGACGAGGTCAAGGTCTTCCGGGCCGAGGTCACCAAAAAGCAGATCCCGCTGCTGCTGGCCGCCGGTCAGGACGGCCACGAACTGAGTGAGCAGGCGCCCGAGAAGGGCACCGCCTCGATCGAGGTCTACCTCACCGACCAGCAGGCCGGAAAGCTCCGGAAACAGGGCGTCGAACTCACCGAGCACACCCTTTCGGCCAGGGCCGAACGCCGGGTCGAGGCGGCCGCCGACGGCGTCTACCGGCCGTACAGCGGCAGCGGCGGTCTGAAGGAGGAGATCCTGCGGGCCGGCCAGGAGAACCCCGGCCTGACCAAGGTCGTCTCCATCGGCAAGACCGTCAACGGCCAGGACATCCTCGCGCTGAAGCTCACCAAGAACGCGAAGAAGTCCAAGGACGGCGCGAAGCCCGCCGTGCTGTACATGTCCAACCAGCACGCGCGTGAGTGGATCACCCCGGAGATGACCCGCCGGCTGATGCACCACTACCTCGACAACTACCGCACGGACCAACGCGTCAAGAAGATCGTCGACTCCACCGAACTGTGGTTCGTGATCTCGGCCAACCCCGACGGCTACGACCACACCTTCAAGGAGACCGGCGACCGCCTGTGGCGCAAGAACCTGCGGGACGTCAACGGCGACGGAGCCATCGGCACCGGTGACGGCGTCGACCTCAACCGCAACTTCGCCTACAAGTGGGGCTACGACGACGAGGGTTCGTCCCCCAGCCCCACCAGCCAGACCTACCGCGGTGACGCCCCCGGCTCCGAACCGGAGACCAAGGCGATCGACGCCTTCCAGAAGCGCATCGGCTTCTCACTCGGCATCAACTACCACTCGGCCGCCGAACTCCTCCTCTACGGCGTCGGCTGGCAGGTGGCCACCGACACCCCGGACGACGTCCTCTACGAGGCGCTCGCCGGCACCCCCGACAACTCCGCGATCCCCGGCTACCACCCGCAGGTCTCCTCGGAGCTCTACACCACCAACGGCGAGGCCGACGGCCACGCCTCCAACGTCAACGGCCTGGCGATGTTCACGCCCGAGATGTCGACCTGCCAGACCGTGTCCGCCCTCGACCCGGACGACGCCTGGCTCCCCGGAGACTGCCAGTCCGTCTTCAACTTCCCCGACGACGAGAAGCTGATCCAGCAGGAGTTCGCCAAGAACGTCCCGTTCGCGCTCTCCGTCGCCGAGTCCGCCGCGACCCCGGACCGGCCGGTCTCCGCGCTCGGCCTGAAGGCCGCCGACTTCACCCCGGCGCCCTTCACCACGTCCTGGTCCCGCGGCGCCGACCAGGAGGTCTCCGTCGTCGCCCGCAAGGCGCTGCGCGACAAGGAGCTCAAGTACCGCGTCGACGGCGGCCGTACGCACGACATGGCGCTGCGCCCCTGGAAGGGCGGCGAGACCTTCGGCGGCGAGGACAACCTCTACTTCGACGAGTACCGCGCCAAGGTCGCCGACGGCGAACCCGGCGACAAGGTCGAGGTCTGGTTCACCGGCGAGACACGAAGCGGCAAGAAGGTCTCCAGCGAGCGCTTCACCTACACCGTCGCCGAACGGGCGCGCGCGGACGTCCTGGTCGTGGCCGAGGAGGGGGCACCCGCCACCCAGGCGCAGACCTACCTCGACGCGCTGAGGGCGAGCGGACACCGGGCCGTCGTCTGGGACGTCGCCGCACAGGGCGCGCCCGACGCGCTCGGCGTGCTCGGCCACTTCGACACCGTCGTCCACTACACCGGCGCCGGAGCACCCGGCAACGCCACCCAGCTCCAACTGCGCGCCTACCTCAACGAGGGCGGCAAGCTCGTCGAGGCCGGCGAACTGGCCGGCGGCAACGTCGACCTCGGCGGCGGCAACCTCTCCAACGACTTCGGCCAGTACTACCTCGGCGCCTACAGCCGTACCTCGCTGGCCGGGGCCACCGCCTTCCAGGGCTCGGGCGCACTCGCCGGCGCCCAGGGCGCGCTGACCGGAGCGCCGGGCAACCCGCTGAACGCGGCCGGCTCCTACGGCGTCACCTCCGAGACCCTGCCCGCGGACCGCTTCCCGCAGTTCGCGAGCGCCGGAGCGGGCAGCTACCCGGGCACCGTCAACCCGTACGGGCCGTACGCGGGCGAGTACATGGCGGCCGTCACCCACAGTGACTACGCCTGGAACCGGCTCACCCGCACCATCGACCTCACCTCGGTCACCGCCGCCCAGGCGCCCAAACTGAGCGCCCGCATGCTGTGGAGCACCGAAGCGGGCTACGACCACGCGGTGCTGGAGGCCCGTACCGCGGGCGGCGACGACTGGACCACGCTCCCGGAACTCGGCGGCGCGACCGGCACCGCGGTGCCCGAGGAGTGCTCGGCCGGGTACTTCATCCAGGCCCACCCGGCGCTGAAGCGGTACCTGACACTCGCCGACGGAGCCTGCGCGCCGAGCGGCACCAGCGGGAGCTGGAACAGCTTCACCGGGGCGTCGGCCGGCTGGCAGGAGGTCTCCTTCGACCTCGCCGCCTACGCCGGCCGCACCGTCGAGGTCTCGCTCGGCTACATCACCGACCCCGGCTCCGGCGGCCGCGGCGTCCTCCTCGACAACGCCTCCGTCGTGATCGGCGGCGGCGCGGTGGAGACCGAGGGCTTCGAGACGTCGCTGGGCGCCTGGACCGTCCCGGGCCCGCCCGCGGGCAGTCCCGCGGTGGTCAAGGACTGGGCCCGCACGGGCCGCCTCTTCCAGACGTACGGCGCGGTGACCACCGACGACACCGTGCTGCTGGGCTTCGGCCTGGAGCACGTCGTCGCACCGGCCGACCGTGCGGCCCTGATCGGCAAGGCGCTCGACACCCTGGACGGGTGAGAAGGAAGGGCAACCGCGCCCACCCACCGTGACCACCGGGTGACGAAGAGATGAAACGGAAGGGCGGTCCGTACCCCTACTGGCCGGTACGGACCGCCTGCCCGTGTATGGGGCAACTCAATGTCACTCCGGAGGCCTCAGGGAGGTAGGGTCGTAGGCGGTCGGGGACATCCCAAATACAGCTCGCCGGCACCGCATGGCCGGCGTACCAACGAGGAGATCGGTTCGTGACGATCCGCGTAGGCATCAACGGCTTCGGTCGTATCGGTCGTAACTACTTCCGCGCGCTCCTGGAGCAGGGTGCTGACATCGAGATCGTGGCTGTCAACGACCTGGGTGACACCGCGACCACCGCGCATCTGCTGAAGTACGACACGATCCTGGGCCGCCTCAAGGCCGAGGTCACCCACACCGCCGACACGATCACGGTCGACGGTCACACCATCAAGGTGCTCTCCGAGCGCAACCCCGCCGACATCCCGTGGGGCGAGCTCGGCGTCGACATCGTCATCGAGTCGACCGGCATCTTCACGAAGAAGGCCGACGCCGAGAAGCACATCGCCGGCGGCGCCAAGAAGGTCCTCATCTCGGCTCCGGCCTCCGACGAGGACATCACCATCGTGATGGGCGTCAACCAGGAGAAGTACGACGCGGCCAACCACCACGTCATCTCCAACGCCTCCTGCACCACCAACTGTGTGGCGCCGATGGCCAAGGTCCTCGACGAGAACTTCGGCATCGTCAAGGGTCTGATGACGACGGTGCACGCGTACACCAACGACCAGCGCATCCTTGACTTCCCGCACAAGGACCTGCGTCGCGCCCGTGCCGCCGCCGAGAACATCATCCCGACCACCACGGGTGCCGCCAAGGCCACCGCGCTGGTCCTCCCGCAGCTCAAGGGCAAGCTGGACGGCATCGCCATGCGCGTCCCGGTCCCCACCGGTTCCGCCACCGACCTGGTCGTGGAGCTGGAGCGCGAGGTCACCAAGGACGAGGTCAACGCCGCGTTCAAGAAGGCCGCCGAGGGCGAGCTCCAGGGGTACCTGGCGTACACGGAGGACGCGATCGTCTCCTCCGACATCGTCAGCGACCCGGCCTCCTGCACCTTCGACTCCTCCCTGACCATGGTCCAGGACGGCAAGTCGGTGAAGATCCTCGGCTGGTACGACAACGAGTGGGGCTACTCCAACCGTCTCGTCGACCTGACGGTGTTCGTCGGCAACCAGCTCTGATCCACGGAGCACGCACGTCGATGTGAGGGCAGGGCCCGGGCGGCGCAGGGACGCGCCGCCCGGGCCCTGACTCACGTACTGACCAGCCCACCTAGGATCACGAGCACCACCAGTCCTCTCGGGAGCCCTCTCAATGAAGACGATCGACGAACTTCTCGCCGAAGGCGTCGCAGGCAAGCGGGTCTTCGTCCGCGCCGACCTGAACGTGCCGCTGGACGGCACCACGATCACCGACGACGGCCGCATCCGCGCCGTCCTGCCCACCGTCAAGGCCCTCGCCGAGGCGGGCGCCCGCGTGATCGTCGCCTCCCACCTGGGCCGCCCCAAGGGCGCCCCGGACCCGGCCTTCACCCTGGCCCCGGCCGCCGCGCGGCTCGGTGAACTCCTCGGCGCCGAGGTGGCCTTCGCGACCGACACGGTCGGCGAGTCCGCCACCGCCACGGTCGCCGGCCTCGCCGACGGCGGTGTCGCGGTCATCGAGAACCTGCGCTTCAACGCCGGCGAGACCAGCAAGGACGACGCCGAGCGCGACGCCTTCGCCGGACAGCTCGCCGCCCTCGCCGACGTGTACGTCGGTGACGGCTTCGGCGCCGTGCACCGCAAGCACGCCTCCGTGTACGACCTCCCCGGCAAGCTGCCGCACTACGCCGGCTACCTCATCGCCACCGAGGTCGGCGTGCTGAAGAAGCTCACCGACGAGGTCCAGCGGCCCTACGCCGTCGCCCTCGGCGGCTCCAAGGTCTCCGACAAGCTGGCCGTCATCGACCAGCTGCTCGGCAAGGCCGACCGCATCCTCATCGGCGGCGGCATGGCCTTCACCTTCCTCAAGGCCAAGGGGTACGAGGTCGGCACCTCGCTGCTCCAGGAGGACCAGATCCCGGCCGTCACCGAGTACCTGGAGCGCGCCGAGAAGCTCGGCGTCGAGCTGGTGCTCCCGGTCGACGTCGTGGTCTCCCCGGGCTTCCCGGACCTGAAGGCCAAGGCGCCCACCGAGCACTCGGCCGTCGACGCCGACAAGATGCCCGAAGGTCAGCTCGGCCTGGACATCGGCCCCAGGACCGGCGAGCTCTACGCCGCCAAGCTCACCGACGCCGCGACCGTCTTCTGGAACGGTCCCATGGGCGTCTTCGAGCACCCCGACTACGCCGAGGGCACCAAGGCGGTCGCCCAGGCCCTCGTCGACTCGGACGGATTCACCGTCGTCGGCGGCGGAGACTCCGCCGCGGCCGTGCGCACGCTCGGCTTCGACGAGACCGCATTCGGTCACATCTCGACCGGCGGCGGCGCCTCCCTCGAATACCTCGAGGGCAAGACGCTCCCCGGCCTCGCCGCACTGGAGGACTGACCCCGCATGACCACCCGTACCCCGCTGATGGCGGGCAACTGGAAGATGAACCTCAACCACCTCGAGGCCATCGCCCACGTCCAGAAGCTCGCCTTCGCCCTGGCCGACAAGGACTACGAGGCCGTCGAGGTCGCTGTCCTGCCGCCCTTCACCGACCTGCGCTCCGTGCAGACCCTGGTCGACGGAGACAAGCTGAAGATCAAGTACGGCGCCCAGGACATCTCCGCCCAGGACTCCGGCGCCTACACCGGCGAGATCTCCGGCCCGATGCTGGCCAAGCTGAAGTGCACGTACGTGGCCGTCGGCCACTCCGAGCGCCGTCAGTACCACAACGAGACCGACGAGATCGTCAACGCCAAGGTCAAGGCCGCCTACAAGCACGGCCTGACCCCGATCCTGTGCGTCGGCGAGGAGCTGGAGGTCCGCGAGGCGGGCAACCACGTCTCCCACACCCTCGCCCAGGTCGAGGGCGGTCTGAAGGACCTCCCGGCCGAGCAGGCCGACTCCGTCGTGATCGCCTACGAGCCCGTGTGGGCCATCGGCACCGGCAAGGTCTGCGGCGCCGAGGACGCGCAGGAGGTCTGCGCCGCGATCCGCGCCAAGCTCGCCGAGCTGTACTCCCAGGAGCTGGCCGACCGGGTCCGCATCCAGTACGGCGGCTCCGTCAAGGGCGGCAACGTCGCCGAGATCATGGCGCAGGCCGACATCGACGGCGCCCTGGTGGGCGGCGCGTCGCTCGACGCCGACGAGTTCGTCAAGATCGTGCGCTTCCGCGACCAGTGAGTATGCGGTAGCGGCGATCCGTCGTACCCTTGCGGGGGCACAGCCTGGAGGCTGTGCCCCTGTCGTCCATCCAGATCCGAGGAAGTTGGTCCAGCCGTGGTTATGGGGTTCTCGATCGCCCTGATCGTGTTCAGCGGGCTGCTGATGCTGCTGGTGCTGATGCACAAGGGCAAGGGCGGCGGCCTCTCCGACATGTTCGGTGGCGGCATGCAGTCGTCCGTCGGCGGCTCCTCGGTCGCCGAGCGCAACCTCGACCGGATCACGGTCGTGGTCGGTCTGCTCTGGTTCGCGTGCATTGTCGTGCTCGCCCTTCTGATGAAGGTGAACAACTGACCGGCACGCACAATCCGCACGTAAGGCCCCATGTTCGGTACGCGCCGCTGAGCGCGGCCTATCATGGGGCTTGCGTCTAGATGTGGGGCCTGTAACTCCAATCACTGGACGCGCGTTGGGCCTTACGTAGACTGAGGCGCTCGCAACGAAGCGAAACGCCGACTCGCTTCGCGGCACCATCACGCAGGGAGTTACACCGTGGCAAGTGGCAACGCGATCCGAGGAAGCCGGGTCGGGGCGGGGCCGATGGGCGAGGCCGAGCGCGGCGAGTCCGCGCCGCGGCTGCGCATCTCCTTCTGGTGCTCCAACGGGCACGAGACCCAGCCCAGCTTCGCCAGCGACGCGCAGGTTCCCGACACCTGGGACTGCCCGCGCTGCGGCTTTCCCGCCGGGCAGGACCGGGACAACCCGCCCGCCCCTCCGCGCACCGAGCCCTACAAGACGCACCTGGCGTACGTCCGGGAGCGCCGCAGCGACGCGGACGGCGAGGCGATCCTCGCCGAGGCGCTCGCCAAACTGCGCGGCGAGATCTAGAAGTTGACCACCGGCCGGCGCCGCACAGGTGCCCGGCCGGAGCCGTCCTGCGCGGAGCCGTCCCGCGCCCGACCGCGTTTCTTTCGGCCTGTCCGTCGTCGTGCTGATACCTGTACTCAAGGTGGACGTACTTGTTGTTGTCCCGCACGACGCCAGCACGACAGCTCACGTCACCCGCTGATCAACTAGGTTGGAACAGCGGGGACAGGTACGAAAGAAGGCTGAAGCCCGACATGAACCAAGACGGCCGTACCAGGCTCAACCGGACGCCCGAGTGGACCGCACTGGCCAAGCACCGCGAGGAACTCGGCGAGGTCGCGCTGCGTGAGCTGTTCGCCGCGGACCCCGGCCGCGGCACCGGCTACGCGCTGCGGGTCGGCGACCTCTACGTCGACTATTCCAAGCACCTCGTCAACGACGAGACGCTGCGCCTGCTGCGTGAGCTGGCCGCCGCGACCGATGTGTTCGGCCTGCGTGACGCCATGTTCCGCGGCGAGAAGATCAACACCACCGAGGACCGGGCGGTTCTGCACACCGCGCTGCGCGCCCCGCGCGAGGCGGTCGTGGAGGTCGACGGCGAGAACGTCGTCCCGGCGGTGCACG
>NZ_JBEPBM010000079.1:0-14794 GCF_040299205.1 Streptomyces sp. NPDC000983
TGGCCGTTGCGTTCCTGATCCGGATCGCTGCCGACCCGCACCACCCGCACCGCACCGCCGCGCTCGCCGAGGTGCCCGCCCCGGCCCGCGCCCGCCACCTCGGCGTCGCCTCCCGCGCCGAACTGCTGCTCCACCGCACCGGGATCCGGCAGGTCGACTGTGACGACTACGGCTTTGAGGTGACCGGGTACCCGGCGGGCTGGTCGGTCGCCGCGGCCCGGGCCGCGATCACCGCCGACGCCGCCCTCCTCCTGCCCCTGCTGCACGACCCCGCCCCGGCGACGCGGATCCGTGCCGCCTACGCCCTGGCCACCGTCACCGACCTCGAGGGCACGGTCCGCACCGCCCTGCGCGCCCGGTTCACCGCCGAGCCGGCCCCGGACGTCCGTGCTGCGCTGCTCCTCGCCACCGCCGAAATCACCCGTGCCCGCCCCCACCCGCCGACCACCGCCCTGCTGCGCGAGTGCTGGCAGGACCGCACCCGAGCCCTCGAGGTCCGGTTGGCCGCCGCGATCGGATGGCTCTGCCTCACCGACGAAACCGCCCCCGACGACCTGCACGCAGCCGTCGGCGGCCTCGCCACCGACGAGCGCGCCCGCACCATGGACGACCTGCCCTGGATGGCCGCCGCCAGTGGATCCGGCGAGACGGGGCTGCAGCGCTGCCTGCGTACGATGCTCCACCCCGAACAGCCTGACCCGAGGCAGTACGACGACCCGTGGGCCCCGCGGTCCTGACGGCGAGAGCAGATCCTCACCTACGTTCGGCGTCGAACAAGCGGACCCGGTAGCTGTTCACGCTGTCTCGTGGTTCAGGTGGGTGAGGCCTTCGATGGAGTCCAGGCGGGTCTGCAGGGCGGGGTCCGGGGTCGGTGTGGTGGTGAGCAGCAGCACTTGGGCCGCTGGGTGTTCCGGGGTGTAGAGGTCGTTTTCATCGTCGTTGCTGGGGATCGGGTTGGGCTGGATCTCGATCCGCCCGTTGGGGATGCCGGCGAGGTGGTAGGCGCCCCGGTAGTCGCTGTCGCGCTTGGTGAAGACCAGC
Organism: Streptomyces sp. NPDC000983; assembly: GCF_040299205.1. Taxonomy (NCBI): domain Bacteria; kingdom Bacillati; phylum Actinomycetota; class Actinomycetes; order Kitasatosporales; family Streptomycetaceae; genus Streptomyces; species Streptomyces sp. NPDC000983. Next base: position 1,042 of record NZ_JBEPBM010000079.1, read on the forward strand.
CCGAGGCGGTCACTGACGAGCCGGACCAGTTCGCCGGTGGTGTGGGAGCTGGTGCCGTAGGTGTGGTGGTCGGTCATGGTCACCAGACTCTATGCCGCAGTGCTGGCGGGGCGTTCGACCAGCTGGCCGCGTTCGAAGCGGGCTCCGGCACGGACGAGGGAGACCAGGTGGGGTGGGTTCACGGCCCGACCCGCGTGACCGTCGTGCCGGGGCCACGCTCATGCGTCGCCGAGCGGCGCAGGCTCTGGCCATACCCGAGACGGGCAACGCCTGCTGAGCTTCTGCTCCAAGGCCGGACCAGGCCGGTGGCGACATGCGCCATCAGGCCACCAACCGCCCCGAGTAAATCCGATGGCACCCATAGGCTTCCGACGACAAGACTGCGCCGGTGAACACCCTGCCACCGCCGTCCGACCCGCTGCTTCAGCCGGTACGGGACCCGCGTGCCCGCGACCTCGTACTCGACTTTGCGGACATGCACGCCCTGGTTGCCGACCTGGTTGTGCCAGGCGGCGCTTCGATGTGCGTCATGAGCGTGCTGGAAACCTCCCGCGAGCTCATCCGGCACTCCTACTACCGGTACGAGTTCGCCACCGTCGCCGTCACGCACTCCCTGTTCGCCCTGGAGCACGTGCTCGCCGAGCGTCTGGCCGTGAACGAACCACTCCACGATCTGATCGAGCGGGCCACCGGCACAGGGCTAATCACGGCTGGACTCGCCGCCGAACTCGATCACTGCCGACTGCTCCGCGACAACCTCCAGCAGGGCGCCGAGTCAAGTGCCGCCCTCCGCCCCATCCAGGCCGTCGCCATGGTGCATGCCGTCTTCGATGCCGTCTCCCTGCTCCTCCGACCACCGTCCGCGCCAGAGGAGACAGCCGCCGGCGTGGGCGGAGTACAGCCCCAAGGCGGACTCGCACGCCTGTGGGAGGACCACCTGCGCGCACTGTTCCCCGACGGATTCCGGGGCGTGGACTTCGACGGCGTGGACCTGGTTCTCCTGGATGCCGACGTCGCCGGCCTCGTGCAGAAGGAGTTGAACGGCGGACTCGACGACCTTGGCATTGCCAACCTCTGGGGCTGCATCACCGACCTCGACAAGGTCGTGCCCCTGATCAACGAGGAGTACTGCGCCTCCTACTTCACGAAACTACGGACGATGGCACAAGCCGCAGTAGCGCCCTACATCCCTACCGCGGCCTGACCACCAGGTGCAACGGCCTCGGGGCCTCCCACGAGCCTTCCTGGCAGCTGTTACCCCCGCGGCTCCGCAGGCCGCACGAGGTCGGCCAGGCACGCGCAGCCGGATCGCGGCGTAGCGCACCTGGGCGTTTGGGTCCAGGGGGTGCTGAGAACCTGGCCCGCGGCGCCGAGGACCTCCGCGGCCACGGTAGGCTGCCGGGCGTCATTTCGTAGGCGAGGCGTGAGACGATCCCGCCGGGGGCGAGGAAGCAGGGTTTGCCTTCGGCGGACAGCCAGGGCAGCGGCTCTGTTCCAGCATGACTTCTGGCGCCGCTCGCGACTTCGTCGCCTGCCCGGACATACGCGAGTACACGCTCGACTCCGCAGTTGCCTGGACCCGCCTCGACGGGAGTGGTGACGTGGAGGCCGAGGGAAGGCTGATCGGCGGCTGCATCGACGCCTCGGCCTTCGCACGCAACGACTCACCGGATGGCTCCTCGTGTACGTGGAGGCAGCTGGCGACGATGCCTTCACTATCTGCCGGGGAACTTGCGTGGCATGAGGCTTGCCGGTTCTTCGACCGGGCGAACGTGGTTCTCGTCGGCCAGACCAACACGGCCAACAACCTTTCCCTCCGCCAGCACGAGGCCGTCCTCGACGCACTCGGTTCTCTCAACGTGCCGATCATCGCCGACATCGAGTGCGGCCACGTGCCGCCCTACATGGCGATCGTTGACGGAGCGTACGGCCGCATCGTTCACACACCGAGCCGGAGCGAACTGTGGGCTTGATCCGTTTTGACGGACATCCGAGATCAGGGGTTCTGCCCCGGGAGGATGTCCATCATGGAGAGCATGGGGAAGAAGAAGCCTCGGCCTCGCCGTTCGTTCACGCCGGAGTTCAAGGCCGAGATCGTCGAGCTGTGCCGACGCGGTGACCGCTCGGTCGGTCAGGTCGCCAAGGACTTCGACCTGACGGAGACCGCGGTGCGGCTGTGGGTCAGCCAGGCTGAGGTCGACGCGGGCAAACGCGATGGCCTGACCAGCAGTGAACGCGAGGAGCTGGCCGCGCTGCGGCGGGAGAACCGCCGGCTGCGGGAGGACGTGGAGGTCCTCAAGCGTGCGACGGCTTTCTTCGCGAAGGAGACCCGGTGACGGTGCACCCGTTCATCGAGGCGGAGAAGCGTGCAGGTCACAGCGTCAAACGAGCGTGTGAGCTGCTGAAGGTCTCCCGGACCGCCTTCTACGCCCGCCGCACTGGCATGCCCGGTCCGCGGGCTGTCCGCGATGCCGAGCTGACCGAGAAGATCACCGAGGTTCATGAGCGGTCCCGCGGGACCTACGGCGCCCCGCGAGTCCACGCCGTCCTGAAACGCGAGGGCGAGGAGTGCGGACGGCGCCGCATCGCCCGACTGATGCGCAACGCCGGGCTGCAGGGCCAACACCGCAGACGACGGCAGGTGACGACGATCCCCGACCCGCGGGCCGCGTCCCGGCCCGACCTCGTTGTCCGCGACTTCGCTCCCGACCCGGCCGGAGTCGACACCCGCTGGTGCGGCGACATCACCTATGTCCCCACCGAGGAGGGATGGCTCTATCTGGCTACCGTCATCGACATCGCTTCCCGCCGGGTGATCGGCTGGGCGACGGCCGATCACCTACGAACCGATCTGGTCGCCGACGCTCTCATGGCGGCCTGCCGACAGCGTCGCCCCACCCGGCCGGTGATCTTTCACTCGGATCGCGGCTGCCAGTACACCAGCCAGCAATTCGCCACCCTGGCAACGGAGTTCGGCGTCCGTCTGTCGGTCGGCCGGACCGGCCAGTGCTGGGACAACGCACTCGCCGAGTCGTTCTTCGCCACCATCAAACGGGAGGTGCTCGACACAAGAACCTGGCCCAGCCGAGCCGTCGCCCGCACCGCGATCTTCGACTTCATCGAGGGCTGGTACAACTTGCACCGTCTGCACAGCAGCCTCGGCTACCGCAGTCCCGTCGAATACGAGACCGCACTCGCGGCCTGACCACCACACCAATGGTGTCCGTCAAAGCTGAACAAGCTCAACTGACGCAGATCTTGGACTGACAACCGCCTGGGTTATGCACGTCCGCAGACACGCCCGTGACTACGAGCGCCTCGTCCAGCACCCGAATCACTGATCACTTGGGCTGCAATCACCCTGATAGCCAGGCGCATCACCCGCCGAGCGACCCAGCCAGCCTCTCGTGAGCAGACACGGGACTGACCTCGGTCACCAGCGCGCCCGCCAACCGCACTTCCTGCCAGGCCGCCTGGGTTCAGGGTGCCGTTCGGGGAGCTTGCTCGTTCACGCGGCCTTCCCACGCTCCGACACAGCGGGTGAGGTCCTCTGAGAGGTAGACGTGAAACCGGCGTGGCGGGTCGACGATTGTGGCCATGTACACCCGCGCGTCTCCTACATCGTGGAGCCCGTCCACAGCCTGAGCCAGGCTCTCCACCCGACCTGGATCAAACTCTCCGATCTTCACCAGCATATCCAACCGGCCGCACCAGATCGCCCACAACGTGCGCGCCGAGGCCGTACTCGAAGGAACCTCCCACCGCGCGCCCGACAGCAGAGCAGCCAAGGCCGCGGGCCCGCTGATGGACTCATCCCGGGCCAGAGCCCACCTCAACGCCTCGAACGTCAAATCGCCCTCCTCCGGTTCGGTCTTGGTGCTCAGAATCCGTCGCCCCATCCGAACGTGATGTTTGCTGGGTGATCCGAAGGGCTTCGGCGAGAACATCAGCGTCGACCTGTGCCAGCGTCCTGTCGCCGTATTCGAGGATGTCGTACTCGTCGTCCAGGTTGGCGAGTTGTCCGGCCAGGGGGAGTTCGTGCCCGAAGCGCTGGTGGATCCGGAAAGGCAACTCCCGTGGTGTCAACTCGCCGGCCAGCGTACGGGCGGCAAGTGCTCGTGCGGCGGCTTCCTGTCCGGCAAGGCTGCCCGCTGGACGCAAGAGGAGGCCCAGTTCGTCGAGTGCTGGGGGGAGGAGGCCGTGGACGTCGTAATCCGCCTCCGCGCGTGTGCACGCGGCCAGCATCCGCAGGGCGGGACTGTCGAGGCCGGCGATGAGCGCATCACAGGCGCTGGTGACGACATCGGTCGCACTGATCTCTCCCATGCGCCAGAGGGCGGCATGGTCCTGTAGGGCGAGTGCTCCTGCTTCTGTCGACGTCACTCGGACATGATTCCTTTCATGGTGCATCGTGGTCGAGCTGGTTTCATCGGAGGTGCCCGGGCAGTCACGGCTGCCAGGGAGGGGTTGGTGTGCCGTCCGGGTCCAGGCCGTGCGGCCAACGCTTGCTGGTCAGCAGGCTGAGCGGGAACGGCATGTCGGGGCTGTGGCCGTGGTTGGCGGCCTGCAGGTAGAGGGATTCGGCGCCCTCGTGGTCCCCGGCCTGCTCTCTCATGTTGGCCAGGCGGGTCATGGCCGAGACGTTTCCGTGGTCGGCGGCCTTGCGGTAGAGGGCTGTGGCGCTCTCCTGGTCCCCGGCCTGCTCCCGTGCCTCGGCCAGACGGGTCAGGGCGGTGGTGCTGCCATCTTCGGCGGCCTGACGGGCCAGCGTCTCGGCTGCGTCTGGGTGCCCGGCGCTCTCCCGCACCATGACCAGCTGCAGCAGGGCCAGGGTGTTGCCGTGGTTGGCAGCCTGGCGGACGAGGGCCTCGGCCCCGTTCCGGTCCCCGGCGCTCTCACGCATCATGGTCAGGTGATGCAGGGCGTTGGTGTCGCCGTGGTCGGCAGCCTGCTGGTAGAGGGCCGTGGAGCTCTCCCGATCGCCGGCCTCCTCTCTCATCTCGGCCAGGCTTACCAAGACAGTGGTGCTGCCGCGGCCTACCGCCTGGTGGGCCAAGGACTCGGCTGCGTCCCGGTCCCCGGCCTTCTCCCTCATCACGGTCAGCTGGCGCAGGGCGTCGACGTTGCCGCGGTCGGCGGCCCGGCGGGCCAATGCTTCGGCGCCTTCCTCGTCGCCAGCCAGCCCTCGCAGCACAGCAAGGCGGAACAGGGCGTTGGTGCTGCCGTGGTCGGCGGCCTGCTGGTAGAGGGACGTGGCGCCCTCCCTGTTTCCGGCGGCTTCCCGCGAGACGGCCAGCTGGTACAGGGTGTGGCCATCGTCGGCGGTCAGGCGGGCCAGGGTCTCGGCGCCGTCCCGGTCCCCTGCCTCATCCTTCACCGTGATCACATGCAACAGCCCGAGGACGCCGCCGTGTTCGGCGACTCGTCGGTACAGGGTCTCGGCCTCTTCCCGGTCCCCGGCGTTTTCCCGCAATTCCGCCAGATGGATCAAGGCCCTGGCGCTGCCGCCGTCGATGGCGTGCCGGTACAGGGTCTCGGCCTCTTCCCAGTTGCCAGCCTCCTCCTGTCGCTCTGCCAGGCGTTCCACAGCGCGAGTGTCACCATGTTCGAGAGCCCTGCGGGCCAGCGCCTTGGCCCCCTCCCGGTCTCCGGTGCTCTCCCGCACCATGGCCAGGCGAACCAGGGCGTCGGTTTGGCCGTGGTGGGCGGCGGCTTGGCGGAGGTAGTGGGCCCATTGCAGGCGGTGGCGGTTCACGGCGGCTTCGGCGAGGTTGTTGAGGTCGTTGGGGTGGGTGAGGTGGGTGTGGGCGGCGTGCCAGAAGGATGCGGGCGGGCACAGATGTTGGCGGGTGGTGCGGCCGTGTTGTTCGAGGTAGTCGGCGAGCCGGAACACCGGCCAGGCAGACGGCGGGGGAGGGGGCGCGGTGTTGGTGGTGGGGGCGGGTGCGGGTGGGCTCCATGCGGGCCGGCGGGTGGTGCGGCGCAGGGGCACCTGCTGGCCGTGAACCGGTGCGGCGAGCTGGGCGTAGGCCTGCTCTGCCCAGTCGTCGGTGAGCCGGTCGTAGTCGGCCTCGCTGAGGTAGCCGGGTGCGGCATCTGTCAGGAACGGATAGGGCAGGCGGAGGCCGACGCCGAGACGGCGCGCGTCCATCGCTACCTCCAGCAGCGCCCTGACAGCCCCGGTGGCGTCCTGGTAGCGGTCGAGGAGTGCGGGGGCGCCGGCCAGGTCCTGGGTGACCCGGCCGCCGTCGCGTGCCCGACTGAGGGTGTCCGCCAGCAGCGCGTCACCCGCCTTCGCGAGGACGGCTGCGGAGGCCAGTGCCGCGGCATCGAACGTGCCGGGCACGCTCAGTGTGTGGCTGGCCAGCAGTTCCCGCACACGGCTGTACGGATCCGCCCGGCCCGGTTCGGGCAAGGCGGTGTACTGGTGGGCGTACTCGGGCCACAGTGTCCCCAGCACCAGCACCGGACCGCGCTCGCTATCAGTCAGCAGCCGGTGCACGGCCGCCGCGATCCGTTCTCCGAACGAGGGATCACCCAGGTAGTGCTGCGCCTCGTTCAGCCAGACGACCGTGCGCGGCCCGACCTGGTGCAGGTCTTCCAGGGCGGCCTCGGCGCGGGTGGGGTCGAAGGGATGCCATAGCCGCCACCCCTCCTGGGCGAGGGGCTTGACGGCCTCCCAGCAGGCCCGGGTCTTGCCCGTTGATGAGTCGCCCACCAGGACCAGGATCTGGCTGCGGCCCGCCGCGGCCGCTGTGACCGCCTCGGCCAGGACCCGGTCGTGTCCGCGGGGCACGTACCCGGGTAGTGCCCGCACGCCGTCGGCGCCCGATGCGGTCGGCCCGGTGCCGGCGGGGTGGACCTCCAGCTCGTGCGGATCCCACTCACCGATCGGACGGCCCGGCCCCGGCAGACCGACCGACACCCCACCCGTCTCGCCAGCCGCGGTCCGCCGCAACTCAAGCAACTGATCTACCGGCAGCCGCAGCGCTCCGGCCAGGGCGGTCACCGTGTCCACGGACGGAACGTCCCCCTGGGGTGAGAGTGCCTTCGACACCGTCGTACGGCCGAGCCCGGCCCGCCTGGCGAGTTGGGTCTGATTCAGGCGGGCAGCGGCCCGTCCTTCGTCGAGCCGCCTGCGCAGCTCGGCGTGCGCCGCGTCGCGGTCCGGTCCTTCGTGCATGCGCTGGCCCCCGATGGTGTGTGCCTGTGTTCATCTTTGTCGCCGTGGACCATGGCGCACAGGCGTTCCGGGAGCTTCGTCCCTGTCAGCACCCCACCGTGTCCAGGGAGTCCGCCGTGGCCGTCACCGTCGTCGTCCTCGCCGCCACCGTCATCCTTCTCCTCGCCCTGCTGGCCGCCGTCGGCGCGGGCACGCTGGCCCGTATGGACGCAGCGACCTGGCCGGCCACGCTCACCCGCTCCGCCACCGCCTTCGCCGCCGTCATCACCCTCGCTGCCGCCGTCACCGCCGCCCTTTCCGCCTTCCTCACCTGACGGCTGGTGCTCCTGCGGTCCGGTCTGTGCCTTGCGTGGTTCGTCGCCTGTGGCGCTGCGAGGCCCGGCGCGAACCTGTTCTGCGCGGGACCTGTCCCACGTGGACCTGGAGAGGGCGAATCTGAACGAAGCAGACTTGAACCGCGCGCGACCTGACAAGCCGAAGCGCGCCCGCTGAGCCGCCCGGCGCCCGCACCTACGCCGCCGCGCAATCGTCGGTCAGCTACGCGGCCGCCTGCTCTGGGTCGGTCGTGGTCGGGCACAACGACAACAGCGCCACCAGACCCTCCTCAAGGAACAACGCCTTCAGCGCCGCGTAGCGCTCACTGAAGGACCGGACTGACCGGTGAGGTTCCGGCAGTGCATGTCCAGCAGGCCAAACGCAATCTGGTGCGTGTGGAGTTGACGGCCCGCGATGGTGCCGGAGAACTCGATGAACTTTCTGACTGCTCTCGTACGTGCACGGGTGGGAACCAAGTCGCCCGAGCTAGCTCGGCGGACCACTCCTGTGGACATGACGGGACGTCCACGACGCTTTCACAGCAGATAAGTTCGAAACGGAGTACCAAGCTTTGAAGCAGCTCAAGCGAGCACTCATCACCATAGGCATGATGGGCGCAGCATCCGCAGCGGCCATCACGATGAGTGCGGCCACCGCCGCAGCGGCACCTGCCGGCTACGTCAACGAATACCGGCAGACCTTCTACGACCGGCCCGGTGACGGGACCGTGGCCGGGGGGTACGCAACTGCGTGGAATCTCTGCCGGCAAGCGGCCATCGGATCAAACATGCTCCGCTACAACGACATCAACGGAGCCAACGGCGAGTACTACTACTGCGCTAACGGCTCGAACGGCGGAGTGAACCTGTGGTGGAGGCACCTGGTCTAAGGGTGTGCTCCCGCTGTGTGCATCACATCCGGAAGCCGTAAGTCGCCGGAGGCGGACCCAGTGCCCTGTATGGCACCCGCAACCGCACCAGTCCTCTCAAAATGAGGGCACGGCTTCACCCTAAGACGGTGCGCCGGCCTCGCTACCGGATCACCACTGTCAGATCAACGTGGTGACCCTTGCGGACCGGGGGCAGGGAGCGTGGCAACGCAAGAGCATGCTCCCTGCCCGCCATCGACATGGGTGGGCATGCAGGGAAAGATCGCCACGCCGTCTGGGCGGCTGTCGCTGTGGTGGCACGGTGTCTGAACCGCCCCGGGTTCGGTGGAGACTCGATTGCGACGACCAGCGCCTCAACCTTCACATCCAGCCCCGGCTTCCGCCGTACCCGCCCGCCCTCTCGCCGCCTGCACTGCTGAAGGCGGACCGGGGAGCCCATGCGAGGGTCACCTTGAGCTGCCGCACCGGACGGTGTCACGGTCGAGGCTTGCCGGGGCGTTGCGGGCACTGCGGCCGGCATGCGTATACCTCGATGCTCCATCCCTGGTCGTCTTTTGCGCGGCCTGCGCTGGTCACGCCGGGGCGGGTCATCAGGGAGGTGTTGCACCAGCAGCAGGCCCATCCTTGGAGCTGGCGGAAGGTCAGCGCGTCGGCGTGTGGCGGATCTCGACCGGGCGGACCTGGCAGGGCCTCGCTCGTCACGGCCGGTCGGCGAGCGGGACCAGGTCGTAGGCGTGGCGGCAGGGGCGGCACGCGAAGCGCTTGCCGGCGGTTCCCGGTCCGGAGCCCTGCTCGATGACGTGGATCAGGCGGACGCCCCGGGCGTAGTTCTCATGCCACGCACACCAGCCGTAGGCGGCGGGGTTGCGCACGGGCACGGGGGCCTGCGTACTGTCGGCCATGTCGACTCCAACCAGTCGGCCGCCCCGGGGGTCGTGGCTGCGGCCGCCCGGGGGTTTTCGGCCAACGATTCGCTCCTGCACCACGGATGCCATCCCACCAAGGGGTATCCCCCTGATGGGGAGGCCCGGCGGCGCAGGCCACCCGCCACACATTGGGGGACCTTGTGCCCGCGCACCAACCGCCCACCGCCTTACCGGCCGCCCTCCTCGAACTCCCCGCGATGGCTGAGGCGCTTCGCGCGCACGACTTCGGGACGGTCTTCAAGCTGGCCCGGGAACACGCCGGGATCAGCTTCCAGAAGCTGGCCGCCGAGTGCGGCATCAAACCCGAGCGGGTCGGCGCACTCGCGCGAGGCCTCGGCCGCGTCGAAAGCTTCGGGAAGGTCGCCGCCATCGCGGACGCCCTGCGCGTGCCGGGACACATGGTCGGCCTCGCGCCCCGCCCCTGGCAGACGACAGCCCAGAGCGCGCCTGTCGGGCGCCGTGACCTCCTCGCAGCAGCCGGGGCGGCAGGACTCGCCGCAACGCTCCCCGACGTCCTTCCCGCCGCCCTCCCGCACCGCATCAGTGCCGGCACCGTGACACAGCTACGCCGGCGGACCGCGCGGCTGCGCCGCCTCGACACCATCCTCGGCGGCGGCGACACCTACCGCGTGTACGCGGCCGAGTACCAGGCCACCAAACGGGCCGCGCGGACCGCCACCTACAAGGAGGCGGTGGGACAGGAGCTGCTGGCCGTCCTCGCCGAGCAGGCACAACAGGCGGGCTGGGCAGCATTCGACGCCAGCCGGCAGCGGGAAGCCGCCGACCTCTACCGCGAAAGCCGCTCTGCCGCCGAAGAAGCCGGCGCCGACGACCTCGCCCGCAACGCGCTGGCATTCCTCGCCTACCAGGCCGCCGACAGCGACCCGCGCACCGGCGCCGCCCTAGCCGCCTACTCCTGCGACGCGATCACCGAGGCGGCACCGGCCACAGTGCGGGCCCTGCTGTGGGAACGCTCCGCATGGGCACACGCCGTAGCCCAGGACGCCAACGCCACCGATAAGGCCCTCACCGCCGCGCGACAGGCCCTCGACGCCGACGACGCAGGCGACACGCAACCGGACTGGTCAGCCTGGGTCGACCACATCGAGCTGGACATCATGGCAGGCCGCTGCTGGACACAACTGCGCCGACCACTGCGGGCGGTACCGCTGCTGCTGCGCGGCCTGGCACAGTTCGACCACACCCAGGCACGGGACGCGGCCCTGTACTCGACATGGCTCGCCGAGGCCTACCTGCTGGCCGGAGAAGTCGAGGAAGCAGCGCGGGTGACCCAGCGCGCTGCAGAGCTCGCCGAAGGAGTGGCCTCCCCGAGACCGCAGCGCCGGGTCGAGCACGTCGTGTCCGCCCTCGCCATAGACCACGCAACGGTCCCCGCGGTAGCTGAACTCCTCCGGCGCGTCGGCTAATCGCTGGTCGAGCGGGTGATCCACTCCAGGCACCTGGCCGCGCCCTGCACGATCTCCGTGGCGCACACCTCGGGGTTCTCCCACGGGTGGTGCTCGATCAGGTGGGCTTCCAGCGCCGGGTAGCGCACGCCGGTCGTCTTCAGCAGCAGCTGCCACTCCTCGCCGGTGCCGAACTCTCCATCGTGCCAGAACGCCGAGGTGACGGGGCCGATGATCTGCGCGCCGGCGGCGAGCCGCTCGGCGACCGCAGAGCGAGCAAGGGCCACCGCCTGCTCACGAGTTGGTGTGGCGGTGGACACCTGGAGGAAGTCAGCCATGGGCGGCAGCGTAGGCGGCGCCCCCGGAGCCGCGGCAGACGGCCCGCCCTATTGCCAGTCGCTGCCGAGTACCTCGCGCCGGGACGCCTCGGCCCGCCGGTTCAGAGCGTTCGTCATCCGCACCGCCGCCACCGTGGCGAGGACCCCGAGGCCGCCGAACACGATCTGTGTGACGACGCCCCAGATACGGATGTCCTGCGTCGTGCCGATGACGCCGATGCCGACCCAAGCGCCACACGCCCACGCGAACCAGATGCGGAACTTCTCGACACGAACGGCTTTCTGGATCTCGCTGTACGTCGCCACGGTGCCCCCTGGGGTGAGTGAGTAGGGGGGCGAGCATGCCGTGCCGACGGCCGCGGCGAGCAGTATGTGTCCGGGTTGTAACCCGGAAGAGGCTGACAACCCCGCCGACAACCGGGCTGACAACCCCGCCGACAACCGGGCTGACAACCCCGCTGACAACTGTCTGCACGCCCACCGGGTCGCAGTCGGATACCCGCAGGCCACCACGCGGGTTCGCGCGTGGTCGGCAGCCCGACATCCCCCTCTGCACACCCCCGCGCCCAACCAACAAGGAAAAAGGGGAGGGAAGGTAGGGGCGGGCGTACGGGAGTGAGCGGCCGGGGGATCGGGGCGGCGTCGTCTCCGCTGCGCGTCGGCGGCCGCCTCCGCGCAGCACCGCACGCACAGTTGGGCGTGCGTGGGCTTCGGGGGTTCAGCGCGCGGTGCCGGCGTCTCCCGCCTCGTACAGGACACGGGCCTCGTTGACGGCCCGCTGCCAGCTGCGCGGCACTCCGCCGTGCTCACGGGCCAGACGCGCGGCCAGCCCCCGCCGGTGGCCGCCCTCAGCGTGCAGCGCGGCCAGCGCCACACTCACCGCCTGGTCCCGCCGGCTGCGGTCGATGCTCGCCGGAGTCCCCGGCTTACGGCCGGCCCTGCCCAACCGCCCCGTCCCCACATCCTCCTGCCACGCCGCCCAGAACGCCTCCACCGCCTGCTGATCGAAGTACTGCGTCCGCTTCACCGTGTGCACCACCTCCGGATGACGACACCCCACCGGCCGCGTATCACGCTCCGCGTACCAACGCGTGAGCGTCGCAGCCGATGCACCCGTCAGCCCAGCGATCCACGCCCTGCTCACCACCCACCGCCCCTCATGCAACAGGCGCAGCGACGCACCCTCCAACACCATCAACAGCCACCCCCTCCTCACACCGTCCCCTAGGATAGAAGAGCCTTACTGGATGAGGCCGCTGGCGGGGAATTCCGGACCAGGTTTGCCGACCTACCGGAAACACAATTCCCCGCCAGCTCAAAAGCCCCACCATAAAAGAGCACAGCAAAAAGGCGCAGCAAAGCAAAACCCTATTCCCCCGCGGAGCGGGTGGCCCGGCGCTTGCGCGCCGGGCAAGGGGAAAGCCCCCGGCAAGCCGGGGGCTCCAAAGCGGGGCGGGTTCCCGCAAGGCGGGAACCCTGGTCGCGCTGCGCGCCGACCAGGGCAGCACGGCGCGGTGCGCCTTCAGTGGTGGGCCGGGGTGCCGAGGTCCCTCACCGGGCACCCCGGCCCTGTGCCCCGGCGGCGGAACCGGGGCCGAAAGGCGGGCCATGTGACGGCCATCCACAGCCCGCCCAAGCCCGCTACAGGATCGTGTAAGCCACCGGCGGGTACACCGCCTCCGCGTCCCCGTCGTCCTCACTGTGGACACCAGGCGCGTCCAGGAACACCGCCACCTCCCCATCCCCGATCAACTCCGCCGCCTCAGCAGCAGAGCACTCGGACAGCACCCCCCACGCCAGATGCCACGCCTGCACGATCCATGACGGACCCTCACCGGGCTCGGCGGCGGGGGAGCGCAGGTACATCACCCCGTACGACAGCGTCTGCGCCAGCCCGCACGCCAGCAGGAACGCGAAGTTGTCGAAGTACTCCCCGTCCACGCCCACCATGTCCTCCGGGCCGCCATCACCCTCGACCGTCAGCGCCAACGTGGCGCTCAACGGCCGCTCCTGGCCGTCCATGTCGACCCCCAGCCGTAGGACGTGCTCACCCGGAGCCAGCCGCCCCATGATGTGCGCGAGTACGAAGTGGGCTTCGTCCCGGGCTTCAGCGAATACATCCATCGAAATGGGCTTGAGCTTCATTCTCGGTCCTTCGCTTACTGGATGATTTGGTCTGCCTGGTGAGGTTGCCGCCTAACCAGACACAGTTATTCTCCCCTAGGGGAGTTGAACTGAATCCGTCATTTCAAGCCATTCGGGAGAGCCCAAGCGATGGTGGGCTGAATCTCCAATCGCTACACAGCTTTGCAAGATGATGCATCAATGCGTGCAGTAGCGGAATCAGGGCGAGTGCACCCCGGCTGAGATGGGAGGTTAGGTTCCGTTTCCGACGGAGGAGTCGACACTCCACTCAAGGCTCATTTGACGGATCGTCACCCTTACTGCGGAGGTGGTAGCTAGGAATCCCAAGCCCTACACAGGCCCGCACCTGATACACCCGTCCCTCGCTGCTGCCTCAGCACCCGCGCTTGCGCGGGTGCCCCCAATTCGCGCTTGCGCGAATTGGGTTGCCTTCAGAATTCCGCTTGCGGAATTCAATTCCCGCGCTTGCGCGGGAATCTGGCGGAGCGTCAGCGGAGCCGTTCCCTCTGCAGCGGCTTGCCGCTGCAGTACCCGCGGAGCGGGTACTGCAG
>NZ_JBEPBM010000080.1:0-14572 GCF_040299205.1 Streptomyces sp. NPDC000983
GCTATTAGGGCGCTCCGGCGCCTTGCGATCGCACGCACCAGACGCCGCGGGGCCCGCCCTTCGGGCGGACGACGGGACTTTCGAAACACGCCCTACTGAGTTTTTCGTTAGTTCTGTGGTGGTTGGGGCTTCGGTAGTGTGAGCATGATGGTGTGTCTTTAAAGCCGCAGGATGCTGTTGCTGATGTCGCCGTTCTGCCGCTGACGCGGCCGCAGTTGGCCGAGGCCCGTCGCATGCGCGCGGCCGAGTTGTTCGAGCGCAGACGTCCTTCGTCCGAGGTTGCCCGGGCAGTGGGGATGCACCCCGAGAGTGTGCGCCGGTGGAAACGCCTGTGGGAGCAGGGCGGGGCTGAGGCATTGCGGCGGCGCCCGGCCACCGGTCGGCCGCCCAAGCTGGACGACGCCCAGGTCGAAGCGGTTCGCACTGCGCTGGAGCAAGGCGCTCAGGCGCACGGGTTCGAGGCGGACCTGTGGACGCTGGAACGGGTCGGCATGGTGGTTGAGCGGGTGAGCGGGGTGACGTTGGCCCGGGCCTCGGTATGGCGCCTGCTGACCGGGCGGCTGGGGTGGAGTCTGCAGCGGCCCAGGCGCCAGGCCGTCGAACGGGACGAGTGTGAGATCGCCCGATGGGTCGCCCACGAGTGGCCGCGCATCAAAAAGGGGCGGTGAAGAAACGTGCCTGGATCGTATTCCTCGACGAATCAGGCGTATCACTGCTGCCCGAAGTGCGCCGCACCTACGCACCCCGCGGCCGCACTCCGCTCTTACGGCACCGGCTGAACTGGAAACGAGCCGGGATGGCCGCCGCGCTGGGCTACCACGCCGCCGACCCCGGACGCGGCCCGCGGCTGTGCTTCCACCTCAAACCGGGCAGCTACGACACCACTTCCCTGATCGAGGTGCTGGAACAGCTCAAGACCTTCTACGCCGGCGAGTCGGTGGTGTTGGTATGGGACGGACTGTCCGCCCACTGGAGCCGGCGCATGCGGGCCTGGGTGGCCGAGCAGGACTGGCTCACCCTCGAGCGCCTGCCGGCCTATGCACCCGAGCTCAACCCGGTCGAACTGCTGTGGTCGGCCATCAAGACCCGCGAGCTGGCCAACCTCGCCGGCGACCACCTCGCCGATGTCGCTGACGCCGCCGAACGCGGCATCCACCGAATCTGCTCCAGCGAGCAACTCCCGTGGTCCTTCCTCACCCACACCGGCCTGACCATTCATCCCCAAACACCACAGAACTAACGAAAAGCTCAGTAGTCGGATGCGGCCTAGATGAGCGGGCGAGCCTGCGTCAACTCGTCGTAGACGCTGAGGACTTGGGCGACCGTCTCGTCCTCGGTCGGCCAGGTGGCCGCCTGCTGGACGCCCTCGCGCCGCAGCCGCTCGCACCGCTCGGGGTCGCCGAGGAGGCGGACGACGGCGTCGGCGAGGGCGCCGGGGCGGCCGTAGGGGACGAGTTCGGCCGCGTCGCCCACGAGTTCGGGCACTCCGCCGACCTCGGTCGCGACGAGCGGGACGCGCGCCTGCAGCGCCTCCTGCGCGAGGACGGAGCGGGCCTCCCAACGGCTGGGCAGCAGGGCGAGGTCGGCGGCGGCGAGCAGTTCGCGCGCGTCGTCACGGTGCCCGACGAGCCGGACGGGCAGCCCCTCCTCCTCGATCCGGCCCTGGAGTTCGCCCCGCAGCGGCCCCTCCCCCGCGATGACGAGGAGCGGCAGGGGGTCGAGCCGGCGCCAGGCGCGGGCGGCGTCCAGCAGGACGTCGTAGCCGCGGTGCCGGTCGAGGGAGCCGACGGCGATCAGCAACGGCCTTTCGATGGCGCCGAGTTCGGCCCGCACCTTCAGCTTTCGGCCCTCGCCGTCGTCAGACTCGGCGTCGGGCGCCCGGCGCGGCGCGGGCAGGGACACGGCGGCCAGCCGGGCGTCCCGCGCACCGGTGCGGCGGGCCCGGTCGACCAGCGCGGAGGTGGTGCCGAGCACCACCGCGGCGGTCTTGACGACCCGCCGCTCCAGCAGCCGTACGAGGTGGGCGCGGGCACCCTCGGCGAACGCCCGGTCGTGCCAGGTGACGACGAGGGGGGTCTGCCGGCCGCTGAGGGCGAGCACCGCGCGGAAGGAGGCGTGCAGCCCGTGCGCGTGCACCAGGTCGGCGTCGGCGCAGGCCGCCCGGAGCGCGGCCACCGCGCCGGGGTCGCTGCTGCGCGGCACGTGCACATGTTCGGCGCCGGCCCCGGTGAAGTCGTAGGCGTGATCCGCGTCCGTAGGGGCGCACACCGTGACCCGCACGCCCCTGGCGACCAGCCCCGAGGTCAGCGAGCGCACATGCACGCTGCTGTCGGCGTTGCCGCCGCCCAGCACCTGCACGGTGCGCAGCGGCGACTGGCCGTGCGGTGAGTGGCTGCTCACGGGGGTCACGTGGCCGTGCTCCTGGTTCGGGGTCGGGCGGTCACGAAGAAAGTACAGAAGGATCGGGCGGAGGGGGTGAACCGCGACGGTCCCTGCGCGTACGTCATGCACTCCCAAGGATGCCAGGACGCACGGGTGTTCCGGGAACGGCCAGGTGGCCGGGTCCGGCGCACGACACGGGCCGTGACGAAGGGCACTCACCCGGTTGGGTGAAGATCAGGTACGACCGAGCACCCGGGCGCGCCTGCCGCGGGTACGGGCGCGCGGCGCCCGGGGCCGAGCGCCCCTCACCGCCCGAGCGACCACGCAGCCTCGCCGCCCCGGTCCCCGAACACCCTCGCGGCGACGAGCGCGACGGCGTGCGCGAACAGTCCGACACGTCCGCTGCCGACGGCGACGGGGACGCCGAGGGCCGTGCCGAACGCGTGGGTTCACCGCTCACCGAGGTCGTCGGGGAGCACGACGGCGGACAACTCCCCCGCAGCACCGCCCCGGAGCAGTCCTGGCGCCGAGAGCACGCGGACGGCGCCCGCGGCGCGTGCCGGCCGCACGTCGACCGGACTCACGAAGTGCGCGGCGTCCGCGAGGACCCCGGCGGCCGCCACCCGCTCCTGGATCAGCGCGCCGACGACCGGGCGCCGCTCCCACCCCGGACAACTCGCCCGCGCCGCTGGTGTCTTCTCCGTCCCCCAGCACCCCGAGGTACGCCCGGAACCCGCGCCGCGGACCGCCCGCGTCGGCCACGTCGTCGTAGGCCCCGCGCATCCCGGCGGCGACCAACGCGGCGGGCCGGACCGTGCCGGTGCCCGGCGCTGCGGCTACGGCGGCGGCCGGACCGGTGCACTGGTCGACGGTCCGTCCGGCATGATCGGTCCGCTCCCGACGTTCCTGGCCGCCCGGCGCGTCGGTGCGCAGGGCGGCCGTGGCGGCGCGGGCGAACAGAGCCGTGAGGGTGGCGCGGAGGGTCATCGGCCACCCTGGGCAGGGGCCGCGGTCCTCAGCCGTCGGCCCGTGCGGCGGCCAGCAGTTCCTCCGCGTGCGCCCGCGCGGTCTCCGAGTCCTCCTGGCCGGCGAGCATCCGCGACAGCTCGCGGACCCGCTCCTCGCCCTCCAGCACCTTCACACCGGACCGCGTCACCGAGCCGTCGTTGGTCTTCTCGACCAGCAACTGCCGGTCGGCGAAGGCGGCGACCTGCGGAAGGTGCGTCACCACGACGACCTGCGCGGTCTTCGCGAGCCGCGCCAGGCGCCGCCCGATCTCGACCGCGGCCTTGCCGCCGACACCGGCGTCGACCTCGTCGAACAGGTACGTCGGCACCGGGTCCGTACCGGCGAAGACGACCTCGACGGCGAGCATCACACGGGACAGCTCACCACCGGAGGCCCCCTTGGCGATGGGCCGCGGCGGCGCCCCGGGGTGCGGGGCGAGCAGCAGTTCCACCTCGTCCGCGCCGGACGGCCCGTAGGCGACCGTGCGCCCGCCGACCGTCACGCCCTCGGCGTCCTCGGTCTGCCGGATGTCGAACGACACGCGCGCGTGCGGCATGGCGAGCGAGGCCAGCTCCGCGGTCACGGCGGCCGCGAACCGTTCGGCGGCCTCGTTCCGCGCGTCGGTCAGCGCCTGCGCCAGCCCGCTCAGTTCGGCCCGCAGCCCGTCCCGCTCCGCGGTGAGTTCGTCGATCCGCTCGTCGTCGCCGTCCAGTTCGGTCAGCCGCGCGGCGCCCTCCTGCGACCAGGCGAGCACGGCGGCGACGTTCTCGCCGTACTTGCGGGTCAGCGCGGTCAGCGCCGCCCGCCGTTCCTCCACCGCGGCCAGCCGCAGCGGGTCCGCGTCGAGGTCGTCGGCATACCCGGCCAGCTCGCCGGCCACGTCCCCGAGCAGGATGCCGATTTCGCCGATCCGGTCGGCGAGCGCGGCCAGCGCCGGATCGTGCGACCGTACGGCGTCCAGGGCCCGCTGCGCGCCCGCGACGAGCGTGGCGGCGTCGATGCCCTCGGGGTCCTCGGGGTTGCCCGCGAGCGCGGCGTGCGCGGCCGTGGCGGCCGACGACAGCGCCTCGGCGTGGCCGAGCCGCTCCGCCTCCTCCGCGAGTTCGACGTCCTCCCCGGCGCGCGGTTCGACACCGGCGATCTCGTCGAGCCCGAAGCGCAGCAGATCCGCCTCCTGGGCCCGCTCACGCGCGCGTGTGGTGATCTCGTCCAGTTCGACGGCGACGGCCCGCAGCCGCCGGTACGCCCCGGCGTACTTGGCGAGCGGCCCCGCGACGGCGTCGCCCGCGTACCGGTCGAGCGCCTGCCGCTGCCGGTTCAGCTTGAGCAGGCCCTGCTGATCGGTCTGCCCGTGCACGGCCACCAACTCGTCGGCCAGCTCGGCCAGGACCCCGACCGGCACGCTGCGCCCGCCGAGGTGGGCCCGCGAGCGCCCCTCGGCGGAGACGGTACGGCTGATCAGCAGCGCACCGTCGTCGAGTTCGGCCCCGGCCTCCTCGGCCCGTACGACCGCCGAGGTGCCCGGGGGCACGGTGACCCGCCCCTCGACCACCGCCTTCTCGGCGCCGATCCGTACCAGCGCCGCGTCGGCGCGCCCGCCGAGCAGCAGCCCGAGGCTGGTGACCACCATGGTCTTGCCCGCGCCCGTCTCACCCGTGACAGCGGTGAACCCGGGCGACAACTCGACGACCGCGTCGTCGATGACTCCGAGCGACCGTATCCGCATCTCTTCCAGCACGGACAAGACCATACGAGGTACGACCGCCGATACGCGAGGCACCCTGTCACCCAGGGGGGTGTACCTCCCCCAGCGGCGCCCGGCCACGGGGAACCCGCACCCGGCCGACGCCCCCGACCCACCCCCTCCAGGGGCGCGGGGAACTGCGCGAGCAGCCCCCACGCACCCGCACGCCGCGAACCACCCCAAGGAGTGGACTAGTGCGGCGCCCCCCGCCACCCGGACACGGGCAGCGCGAACTTCGCGACGAGCCGGTCCGTGAACGAGGCATGGTGCAGCCGCGCCAACCGCACCGGAACGGCTCCCCGCCGCACCTCCACCCGCGCGCCCGGCGGCAGCTCGACCGTCCGCCGTCCGTCGCACCACAGCACCCCCGGAGGGATGTGCGGCAGGACCTCCACCGCCAGCACCGAGTCCGGCGAGGTCACCAGCGGCTTCGCGAACAGCGCGTGCGCGGAGATCGGCACCATGAGCAGCGCCTCCACCTCGGGCCACACCACGGGCCCGCCCGCGGAGAAGGCGTAGGCCGTGGACCCGGTCGGCGTGGACAGCACGATGCCGTCGCAGCCGAACCCGGTGACCGGCCGCCCGTCGATCTCCAGGACGACCTCCAGGAGCTTCTCCGCCCCGGCCTTCTGCACCGCCGCCTCGTTCAGCGCCCAGTCGGTGTGCACGATGTCGCCGTTCTGGTGGACGACGACATCGACCGTCATCCGCTCCTCGACCTCGTACGCCTTGGTGACGACCCGGTCGACAACCTTGTCGAGGTCGTCCCGCTCGGCCTCCGCGAGGAAGCCCACACGGCCCAGGTTGACGCCCAGCATCGGCACGCCGGAGGCCCGCGCGAACTCCGCGCCGCGCAGCAGCGTGCCGTCACCGCCGAGCACGATCAGCAGTTCGCACCCGTCCAGGCACTGCGGGGTGGCCTCCTTGACCAGCTCCACGCTCTCAGGCAGCGGCAGGTCGGCGGCCTCCGCCTCCAGCACCCGCACCCCGATGCCGGACTGCAGCAGCCCCTTGACCACCAGCTCCGCACTGCGGATCGCGGCCGGGCGCCCGGTGTGGGCCAGCAGGAAAACAGTTCGCGCTCGGTTCGGTGTCAACGCGGCCCCTCCGCCACTGCACGGTCAACGTCGGCCGGGTCCAGTTCCGGTGCCCCGGACCGCAGCCACAGAAAGTACTCGACATTCCCGGACGGCCCCGGCAGCGGACTGGCGGTGACCCCCCGCACGCCGAGCCCCAGTTCGAAGGCCCGACGCGCCACTCCCCTCACGGCCTCGGCCCGCAGTTCCGGACTGCGCACCACGCCCCCGCTGCCGAGCCGTTCCTTGCCCACCTCGAACTGCGGCTTGACCATCATGACCAGGTCGGCGTCCGGCGTCACGCACCGCGCGAGGGCGGGCAGCACCAGTCCGAGCGGAATGAAGGACAGATCCCCCACGACTAGATCCACAGGCTCCCCATCGATCGCCTCAAGCGTCAACTCCCGCACGTTCGTACGGTCCTTGACGGTGACGCGTTCATCGCTCTGCAGAGTCCAGGCGAGTTGCCCGTATCCGACGTCGACGGCGACCACGTGCGCGGCCCCCGCGCGCAGCAGCACGTCCGTGAACCCGCCGGTCGACGCCCCCGCGTCCAGCGCACGCCGCCCGCGCACCACGAGCCCCTGCGGCAGGAACGCCTCCAGCGCGCCGGCCAGCTTGTGGCCGCCGCGCGACACGTACTCGGGGTCGCCGTCGTCGGCGGAGACGAGGATCGCGGCCGCCGTCTCCACCTGGGTGGCCGGCTTGGTCGCGACGGTCTTGCCCACGGTGACCCGCCCGGCGGCGATCAGCTGGCTGGCGTGCTCGCGCGAGCGCGCCAGCTTCCGGCGGACCAGCTCCGCGTCCAGACGACGACGTGCGACTCCTGCCACGTTCGGTTCAGCTCCTACTGCCGTACGGCGAATGTGATGGGTGGCCCGAAGGGCCTCGTTCAGGGGTGGTGGTCGGGTGAGGGGTGGGAGCCGGAGGTCCCGGGCGGGCGTCGAGCGCGGTGAGCGCGTCGCGCAGCCCCCGGTGTACATCCTCGTACACCTCGACGTGTCCGTCCGTGTCGAGGTGGTCGGCGTCGCCCAGCCGCTCCAGCAGCGCGTCGACCTCGGCGTTGCCGGTGGGCGTGCGGGGCACGCCGAGGGGCGCCGGGGCCGCCGGGTCGTACTCGGGGCCGACCTGCGCGGGCTCCTCCTCCAGGGCCTCGGAGTCGGGCAGTGGGTCGCTCATGCCCAGACGCTACCCCGAAGCACTGCGGTACCGTCGGTCGCGATGGCCACGATCGAGGAGTGCCGCGCCGCACTCGAGAAGCTCTCGGACACCATGCAGCACGCCGAGGGGGACGTCCGCGCGGCCGCCGCCCTGGACCGCTCGGTGAGCTGCCACATCACCGATCTCGACGTCACCTTCGCCGGCCGCCTCCGGGGCGGCCGGATCCAGGTGGACGACACCCTGGCGGGCCCGCCGTCCCACAAGGCCGAGATCAGACTCTCCATGACCGGCGACGACCTGGTCGC
The DNA here is from genome assembly GCF_040299205.1 of Streptomyces sp. NPDC000983. Lineage (NCBI taxonomy): Bacteria > Bacillati > Actinomycetota > Actinomycetes > Kitasatosporales > Streptomycetaceae > Streptomyces > Streptomyces sp. NPDC000983. Next base: position 7,677 of record NZ_JBEPBM010000080.1, read on the forward strand.
GCTGGTCGACGGCGAGCTGCACTTCGCCAAGGCGTGGGGCTCGGGCCGGGTGAAGCTGCACGCGGGCGTGCGGGACCTGCTGACCTTGAGGAAGCTGCTCTAGCCGCTCCTGCTCAAGAAGCTCCTCCAGCCGCTCCCGTCGGCCGCCCCCGCTCAGGAAGCCCCTGTTCAGGAAGCCTCCGCGGCCGCCGTCCTCCGCACGTCGGTGCGTGCCTTGCGCGCGGCCGGCACCACCAGCGGCGTACCCGTCTCCGGGTCGTCGATGACCTGGCAGCGCAGCCCGAACACCTCTTCGACCAGCGGGGCCGTGACGATGTCGTTCGGCGCGCCCTCCGCGATGACCTCGCCGCCCTTCAGGGCGATGAGGTGGGTGGCGTAGCGGGCCGCGTGGTTGAGGTCGTGCAGTACGGCGACGAGCGTGCGGCCCTGTTCCTCGTGCAGTTCGGCGCAGAGGTCGAGGACGTCGATCTGGTGCTGGATGTCGAGGTAGGTGGTGGGCTCGTCGAGGAGCAGCAGGGGTGTCTGCTGGGCGAGCGCCATGGCGATCCACACCCGCTGGCGCTGGCCGCCGGAGAGTTCGTCGACATAGCGCTCGGCGAGTTCGGCGACCCCGGTCTGCCGCATCGACTCCTGGACCACCCGCTCGTCCTCGGCCGACCACTGGCGCAGGATGCCCTGGTGCGGGTACCGGCCACGGCCGACGAGGTCGGCGACGGTGATGCCGTCGGGCGCGATGGAGGACTGCGGCAGCAGCCCCAGTGTCCGGGCGACCTTCTTCGCCGGCATCGACTGGATGACCTGCCCGTCCAGCAGCACCCGGCCCTGGTTCGGCCTGAGCATCCGGGACAGCGCCCGCAGGAGCGTGGACTTGCCGCACGCGTTCGGGCCGACGATCACCGTGAAGGAGTTGTCGGGGATCTCCACCGACAGCTGCTCGGCGATGACCCGCTGGTCATAGGCGAGGGTGACGTTCTCGGCGGACAGGCGGTTCACGGTGCTCCTCGTACTCCTCGTGTTCTTCGGGCTCTTCGGGCTCTTCGGGCTCTTCGTTTTCTTGGGGGCGCTGTCGTTCGCGCGGCCGCTCATATCCGGCCCGCCCTGCGCTCGGTGACCAGCAGCCACAGCAGGTAGACGCCGCCGACGACCCCGGTGACCACACCCACCGGCATCTGGTCGGCGCCGAACACCCGCTGCGAGGTCCAGTCGGCGGCGACCAGCAGGGCGGCGCCCATGCACATCGAGGGCAGCAGGTTGGGGCCGGGCGAGCGGGTCAGCCGGCGGGCCAGCTGCGGGGCGATCAGCGCGACGAAGCTGACGGGTCCGGCGGCGGCGGTGGCGGCCGCGGTCAGCAGTACGGCGGAGACCAGCAGCAGCGCCCGCACCCGCTCCACGCGCACGCCGAGGGCGTGGGAGACGTCGTCGCCCATCTCCATCATCCGCAGGCCCCGCGCGTTGCCGAGCACCAGCGGGACGAGCAGCGCGCACAGCCCGAGCAGCGGCCAGACCTGCGCCCAGTCCCGGCCGCTGAGCGAGCCGGTCATCCAGACCACCGACCGGGCCGCGTCGACGATGTCGGAGACGGTCAGCAGATAGCCGTTGACCGCGGTGAGGATCGCGGACATGCCGATGCCGACCAGGACCAGCCGATAGCCGTGAACACCCTGCTTCCAGGCGAGGAGGTAGATCGCGAGGCCGGTCACCAGGCCGCCCACGAGCGCGCCGACGGTGACCTCGGTGGCGCTGCCGGAGAACAGCACGATCATCGTGAGGGCGCCGGCCGTCGCGCCCTGGCCGAGGCCCAGGATGTCCGGGCTGCCCAGCGGGTTGCGGGAGATGGCCTGGAACAGGGCGCCGCCCAGCCCCAGCGAGGCGCCCACCAGCAGTCCGACCAGGACCCGGGGCAGCCGCAGCTCGTTGACGATGAACTCCTGGCCGGGGTCGCCGTTCCCGGCCAGCGTGCTCAGCACGTCGCCGGCCGAGATCGGGAAGTCACCGGTGCCGATCAGCACGACGCTCGCGGCGAGCGCGGCCAGCAGCAGCAGGACGACGACGGTCAGGGCACGGGCGTCGAAGCGGAACGACAGACCGCCCGGGGTCCGCACCGTACGGTTGGTCTTCACAGCTGGGCCGTCCTCCGCCGTCGTACGAGCAGGATGAACACCGGGCCGCCGATGATCGCGGTGATGATGCCGACCTGGAGCTCCGAGGGCCGGGCGACGATCCGGCCGATGACATCGGCGCCGAGCAGCAGCACGGGCGACAGCAGGGCGGCGAACGGCAGGATCCAGCGCATGTCGGGGCCGGTGAAGGAGCGCACGACGTGCGGCACCATCAGGCCGACGAAGACGATCGGCCCGCAGGCGGCGGTCGCGGCCCCGCACAGCACGGTGGCCGCGAGCATGGACAGCGCGCGGGTGCGGTTGAGGTGGGCGCCGAGCGCCTTGGCGGTGTCGTCGCCCATGGACATCGCGTTCAACGGGCGGGCCAGCAGCAGGGCGAGCGCCATGCCGGCCAGCAGGAACGGCAGCACCTGCTCGATGGTGGCGAAGGTCGCCGAGGACAGGCTGCCCACCGTCCAGAACCGCATCCGGCCGAGCGCCGCCTGGTCCGAGATCATCACGGCCTGGAGATAGCCGTAGAGCGCGGCACTGATCGCGGTGCCGGCGAGCGCGAGCCGCACCGGCGTCGCGCCCCGGCTTCCGCCGAGGAACCAGACCAGCGCCCCGACGGCCGCCGCGCCGCCGAAGGCGAACCAGATGTAGCCGTTCACCGAGGTGACACCGAAGAAGGTGATGGCGGTGACGACCGCGGCGGAGGCACCGGCGTTGATGCCGAGCAGCCCGGGATCGGCCAGCGGATTGCGGGTGAGCGCCTGCAGAACCGCCCCGGCCAGGCCCAGCGCGGCACCGGCGAGCAGCCCCAGCACCGTGCGCGAGAGCCGCTCGTCGACGACGACGTCGCCGTACGTCCCGGTGTCCTGGAACAGGCCGTGCCAGACCTGGGCCAGGGAGAGGTCCTTGGCGCCGATGGCGATGCTCGCCATGGTGACGAGCACCAGGATCACGGCGGACACGAGGAGACCGAGGGGGCGTATCGCCCGGCGGTTCGGGGGCGCGGGGGCGGTCTCCGCGCGCTGTTCGGGAGGACTGTCGACCAACACGCGGTTAGGTTAGCCTACCCTCGCATTACGCCCAGCTGCCGAGGCCGCCCGGACCCGCGCACCCGGCCCGCGCTCACAACCCCAGCCGGGCCAGCGCCTTCCCCGCGTCCAGCCCGCACGAACCCTCCCCGGCCGCCGTCCACGCCGCCGCGCACAGGGCCCGCAGCCCGTCCAGCGCGTCGCCGTCACCGGACAGCTCCAGCCGGTCCGCGCCGGCCGTCGCGGTCCAGCCACCGCACCGGAACCCCTCACCCTCGGCGGTCACTTCGGGCTGCCCGGTGAGCATGCCCCGCAGATCGGCGTCCACGTACGTCGGCCGGTGCTGCGGCGGCGCCGCGAGCAGTTGCGCGCCGTCGGTGACCCCGGTCAGCACCAGGAGCGAGTCGACCTCGCCGTTGAACGCGCCCTCGATGTCCGTGTCCAGCCGGTCCCCGACCACCAGGGGGCGCCGGGCGCCGGTGCGCAGGATCGTCTCCCGGTGCATGGGCGGCAGCGGCTTGCCCGCCACCTGCGGTTCGGCACCGGTGGCGATCCGTACGACCTCCACCGCCGCGCCGTTGCCGGGGGCGATCCCGCGCGCGCCGGGAATCGTCAGATCGGTGTTGGACGCGAACCACGGCACCCCGCGCGCGATCGCGTACGAGGCCTCGGCGAAGCGCGCCCACGCCAGGTCCGGCCCACCGAACCCCTGCACCACCGCCACCGGGTCGTCGTCCGCGGACTCCACGGGCTCCAGCCCGCGCTCGCGCAGCGCCACCCGCAGCCCCTCACCGCCGATGACCAGCACCCGGGCGCCCGCCGGCACCTGCTCGGCGATCAGCCGGGCCACGGCCTGCGCCGAGGTGATGACGTCGTCCGCGTCCGTGGGTATGCCCAGCTCCGTCAGGTGCCCGGCGACGGCGTCCGGCGTCCGCAGGGCGTTGTTGGTGACGTACGCCAGACGCATCCCGCCGGCCCGCGCAGCGGCGAGCGACTCGACCGCGTGCACGATCGCGTCGCCGCCCGCGTACACCACCCCGTCCAGGTCGAGCAGCGCCGTGTCGTACGCCTCGCTCAGGCCCCGGTCACTGCCGTCCGGGCCGGTCCTGACGCTCTGGCTCATTCCGCATCGCTCCTCGTTCGACGGCTTTCCCCCGATCATCCCGCATGCCACCGACACACGTACGATGCCGGGATGAACACAGCAGGTCACTCGGAAGCAACGACGCGCCGGGGCCTCGAACTCACCCCGTTCCGAGGCCTGCGCTACGACCCCGACCGGGTCGGCAGTCTGGCCGCGGTGACATCCCCGCCGTACGACGTCGTCGTCCGCCCCGACGGCCTGCACCAGCTCCAGGACGCCGACCCGCACAACATCGTCCGGCTGATCCTGCCGCAGGCCGGCACCCCGAGCACCCGCAACGAACAGGCCGCCCACACCCTGCGCCGCTGGCTCGCCGAGGGCGTCCTGACCGCCGACGACGAACCCGCCCTGTACGTGTACGAGCAGAGCCACGCGGACGGACTGCTCCAGCGCGGCGTCATCGGCGCCCTGCGCCTGCCGGACCCCGCGGAGCATGTGGTCCTCCCGCACGAGGACGTGATGCCGCACGTCGTCGCCGACCGCGCGGCCCTGATGCGCGCCACCTCGGCGAACCTGGAACCCCTCCTGCTCACCTACCGCGGTGACGGCTCGCTCTCCGACACCTCCACCGTCATCGAACGCGTGGTCGAGCGCCGGCCGTTGCTCGCCACCACCACCGAGGACGGCTTCCGCCACCGCCTGTGGGCCGTCACCGCCCCCGACGAACTGGCCGGCATCCGCTCCGACCTCGCCCGCCACCAGGCGCTCATCGCCGACGGCCACCACCGCTGGGCCACCTACCGCAGGCTGCGCGCCGAGCACCCCTCCCCCAGCCCCTGGGACTTCGGCCTGGTCCTCCTGGTCGACACCGCCCGCTACCCTCTGCGCGTTCGCGCGATCCACCGCCTCCTGCACGGCCTTCCGGTGGCCGACGCCCTCACCGCCCTGGACGGCCGCTTCCGCGTACGGCATCTGCGGGTCCCGCTCGCCGAGGCGCTGGAGGCCCTGGCCGACGCGGCCACCGAGGGCAACGCCTTCCTGCTCGCCGGCGACGGCGCCTTCCACCTCGTCGACCGGCCCGACCAGGCACTCCTGACCCGCACGATCCCCGCCGACCGGCCCCGGGCCTGGCGCACCCTGGACGCGACGGTCCTGCACTCCACGCTGCTGGACCACGTCTGGCGCATCCCCGAGGACGATCCGACCCGCATCGCCTACATCCACGACACCGCCGCCACCGTCCGCAAGGCGGAACGTCACGGCGGTACGGCCGTCCTGCTCCACCCCGTCCGCGAGGACGTGGTCCGCGAGCTGGCCCGCGAGGGCGTCACGATGCCCCGCAAGTCGACGTCGTTCGGCCCGAAGCCGGCCTCGGGCCTGGTCCTGCGCGCACTGGACCTCTGAGAACGCGAAAGGGGCGGATCCCAATGGGATCCGCCCCTCTCACCATGCCTACTCCTTCTCGGAGTCCTCCGGCGTCACGTCCTCGCCGGCGTCGGAGTCGGAGCCGCCGCTGTCGTCACGGCTCTCCTCACGGCTCTCGTCGTCACCGCTCTCGTCGTCACCGAGGGCGTCGACGAACTCGACACCGTCCAGCTCGGCGAGCCGGTCCGAGGCGTCCGTGCTGCCGTCCTTGTCGGACTCCACGGCCTTCGCGAACCACTCCCGGGCCTCCTTGTCCCGCCCGGCCGCGAGCAGCGCGTCCGCGTAGGCGTACCGCAGGCGCGCGGTCCACGGCTGGAGCGAGTTGGAGGCCAGCTCGGGGCTCTGCAGCGTCACGATGGCCGCCTCCAGCTGCCCCAGGTCACGCCGGGCACCGGCCGCGACCAGCCGCATCTCGACCTGGCCGGCCTTGTCGAGCTTCTGCACCTCGGGCGCCCCGGCCATGTCCAGCGCCTTCTCCGGCCGCCCGAGCCCACGCTCGCAGTCGGCCATGAGCGGCCACAGCTCCGTGTTCCCGGTCATCCGCCGCGCCGCCCGGAACTCGGCGAGCGCCTCGGAGTACTTCTGGTTGGCGTACGCGGCGAAACCGGCGGCCTCCCGTACGGCGGCGACACGCGACGCCAGCCGCAGAGCGACCCTGGAGTACCCGTACGCGCCCTCGGGGTCCTCGTCGATGAGCCGCGCCACCATCACCAGGTTCCTGGCGACGTCCTCCGCGAGCGTCTTCGGCAGGCTCTGAAGCTCCTGCCGTACGTCCTTGTCGATCTCGTCGCCCGTGACGTCCTGCGGGATCGGCAGCCTCTTGATCGGCTCGCGGTCCCGGTCCCGGTCGCGATCGCGGTCCCGGTCGTCGCGGCGCCCGTAGCCGCCGCCACCACGCCGGTCGTCGCGACCGTCACGCCCGCGGAACCCGCCCGGACGGCCACCCCGGTCGTCCCGACGGGGGCCGTACCCACCGCGGTCGTCACGCCGGTCGTCCCGACGGAACCCACCGCGGTCACCATCACGCCGGTCATCACGCCGGTCATCACGGGGACGGCCGTAGCCGCCACCACCGCGGTTGTCGCCGCCACGGTCGTCGCGGCGGAACCCACCGCGGTCGCCGTCCCGGCGATCATCGCGCCGGTCGTCACGTCGGTCGTCACGTCGGTCGTCGCGGCGGAAGGGGGGACGCTCACCGCGGTCACCGCGGTCGTCGCGCCGGAATCCACCACGGTCACGGTCGTCACG
>NZ_JBEPBM010000081.1:0-13956 GCF_040299205.1 Streptomyces sp. NPDC000983
GGGGGTCCGGGGGCGCAGCCCCCGGGGTCGGGACGGGAAGGGGCGGCGGGGGCGACAACCCCTCGGCGCGCACCCCCGACGGAACCCCCACCCCCACACCCCCGTCTCGTTCCATGGAACCCACGGGAGGCGACATGGACCGGCGCACCTTCATGACCAGCGGCACAGCCGCCATCACAGCCACCACGGCCGCCTGCACAGCCACAGACCCCGCGACCGCCAAGGAAAAGCCAACGCCCCGCCCCCCGACCCGCACCAAGACCAGGACAACAACCCCCACCTGGTCAGCCCTCGCCCAAACCCTCGACGGCCCCCTGCTCCGCCCCGGCGACACCACCTGGCCAACAGCCCACCAGCTCTACAACACCCGCTTCGACACCCTGAAGCCCGCGGCCGTCGCCTACGTGGCCCACCAGGAAGACATCCGCACCACCCTCGCCTACGCCAAGGCCCACAACCTCCGCGTAGCGATCCGCAACGGCGGCCACTCCTACGCAGGCTGGTCCTCCGGCGACAACCGCCTGATCATCGACGTCTCAAGGCTCAACCAGGTCCGCACGGCGAACGGCACCGCGACCATGGGCGCGGGAGCCAAACTCATAGACGTCTACCGCACCCTCGCCGCGAAGGGCGCGACGATCCCCGCCGGCTCCTGCCCCACGGTGGGCATCTCCGGCCTCACCCTCGGCGGCGGCCACGGAGTCGTCTCCCGCGCCTACGGCCTGACCTGCGACAGCCTCACCGGCGCCACCCTCGTCACCGCCGACGGCAAGCAGCTCACCGCCGACGCCCGCACCAACAAGGACCTCTTCTGGGCCCTGCGCGGCGCGGGCAACGGCAACTTCGGCGTCGTCACCGAACTGCGGTTCAGGACCCACCCCGCCCCCCAGGCCGTCACGGCGTACATGTCCTGGCCCTGGCAGAGAGCGGCGGCCGTCCTGCGGGCGTGGCAGGAGTGGGGCCCGTCCCAGCCGGACGAGATCTGGTCGTCCTGCCACCTGGGGAACGCGGCGGGCGGCACCCCCACGGTCTCCGTCGCCGCCTTCTCCCTCGGCACCTACGGCGAACTCCAGAACGCCGTGGACCGCCTGGCGGACCGCATCGGCGCCTCCGCCACCAGCGTCTCCCTGCGCCGCCGCTCCTACGAGGAGTCGATGGAGCTGTACGCGGGCTGCTCCGCGTTCACCACGGACGCCCAGTGCCACCTCCCCGGCACCACCCCGGGCCGCTCCCCGCAGGGCGCCCTGCGCCGCGAGACGTACGCCGCGAAGTCGGACTTCTTCGACCGCTCGCTCTCCCCGGCGGGCATCGGGGCCCTGCTGGCCGGAATCAGGTCGGTCCGCGGCGGCACCGGCAGCATCGCGCTGACGGCGCTCGGCGGCGCGGTCAACCGCGTCGACCCCACGGCGACGGCGTTCGTCCACCGCCGCTCGCGGATGCTGGCCCAGTACATCGCCGCCTGGCGGGCCGGCACCGGCGGCGCCACGGCCCGTTCCTGGCTGACCGAGACGCACGCGGCGATGCGGCCCTACGCCTCGGGTGCGGCCTACCAGAACTACACGGACCCGGACCTGAAGGACTGGCGCGGGGCGTACTACGGGGACGCGGCACCGCGGCTGGCCCGCCTGAAGAAGCGGTACGACCCGAAGGGGTTCTTCACCTACCCCCAGGCGCTGTGAGCGGCGGCCGTGCTCAGGCGGCCAGGTCCCGCTCCTCGGCGCCGGCGCTCTCCGCGCGGCCGCCCGGGACGATCGCGCCCCGGCCGTCGTACGAGGGGGCCTTGCGGGAGCGGATCAGCACACCGGCGCGCGGGGAGCGCTCGATCGCCTTCATCAGCGGGGTGAGCAGGGCCGTGGCGACCGGCGAGAGCAGCAGGGTCACCGCCGTGCCCAGCGCGAAGCCGCCGATGACGTCGGTGGGGTAGTGCACGCCCATGTAGACGCGGCAGAAGCCCTCCATGAGGCCGAGGGCGATGCCGACGAGCCCGAACTTCCGGTTGGCGACGAAGAGCCCGACGCCCATGGCCATGGTGATCGTGGCGTGGTCGCTGACGAAGGAGAAGTCGGTCTTGCCGGAGACCAGGACCTCGAGCCCCTGATGGTCCAGGAAGGGCCGGGGCCGCTCCACGAAGCCCCGTATCGGGACGTTCACCAGGACCGCGACCGCGGCCGCGAGCGGCGCCCACACCAGCGCGGCGACGGAGGAGGCGGCGTCCTGATCACCACGCCTGCGCACCGACCACCAGCACCACAGCACGAGCAGCACCACGGCGAGGAGCAGGCCGTACTCGCCGACGTACTCCATGACCCGGTCGAACCACGGCGGGGCGTCCTTGGCCAGGCCATTGATGTCGTAGAGCAGCTCGACGTCGGGGTTCGACCCTGATGCGGCGAGTCCAGCCATGATGCTGAGGCCCCTTCGTCGTCTCTCCGGCACGCCAGTTGCGCGCGCCGCTGTGCCACCCCCGTGGTCGTAGAACCGCGATCGGCTACGCCAACAGGAACGCACGACCCCCGTTGATACGTTCCACACTCCACGGAATGATCACGCAGACGTTATCGAAGAGAGATACATCGTTGCAGCTCAGGGGGTGGGCTCACGCTGTGTTCACACATCGGTGGGGAGCGCTTTCGCGCCATCCTCCGTCACGCGGGTCGCACCGAAGTAGTCGGGGGTGTCGATGGGGTCGAACCGGATCCTCGCGCCGGTCCTCGGGGCGTCGATCATGTAGCCGCCGCCGACATAAATCCCGACATGGCGGATGGCCCGGGAGTTGGTGAGGTCGTCGGAGAAGAACACCAGGTCCCCGGGGAGCAGTTCGTCGCGGGCCGGATGGGGGCCCGCGTTGTACTGGTCGTTGGCCACCCGGGGCAGCGAAATCCCGACACTTTCGTACGCGGCCTTGGTCAGCCCGGAGCAGTCGAACCGCCCGCCGTCCTCGGCGGTGCCGTCCCCGCCCCACAGGTAGAGCGTGCCGAGCTTCTTCTGCGCGTAGGAGATCGCCCCGGCGGCCTGCTCGGAGGGATCGACCCGCCCGACGGGCGCGGCGAAGCTCGCCTCCAGCGTGGTGATCGTCTTCACGTAGTTCTGGGTCTCACGGTACGGCGGCACACCTCCGTACTTGATGACCGCGTAAGCGCCCGCGTTGTAGGCGGCGAGCATGTTCTTCGTCGGGTCGCCGGGCACGTCCTTGACGTAGGAGGCGAGTTCGCAGTCGTAGGAGGCGGCCGAGGGGATGGCGTCCTGCGGGTCCCACACGTCCCGGTCGCCGTCGCCGTCACCGTCGATGCCGTGGGTGGCCCAGGTGCCGGGGATGAACTGCGCTATCCCCTGCGCGGCCGCCGGGCTCTGGGCCCTGGGGTTGAAGCCGCTCTCCTGGTAGAGCTGGGCGGCGAGCAGCGCGGGGTTGATGGCGGGGCAGAGGTTGCCCCACTTCTGCACGAGCGTCTGGTACGCGGCGGGCACGGCCCCCTTGGCGAGCGCCTTGGCCCCGCCGCCGATGCCGCCCGCCAGGTTCCCGGCGACGAGGTACACCCCGACGACGAGCAGCATCACGAAGCCGAGCCCCGCCGCGACAGCGCCACCCGCCACGATCCATGCCTTACGCACCGTCAACCGCCCCTCGCCCACCGGGATTCCGCCCGCGCCAGTGTAGGAGCTTCCCCCACGAAATCCGGTGCAACCGGGGCTGTTGTGACGGCGTCTCGGAAACCGGCCACCACGGGGAAGCCCGGGGTGGGCGCACCCCATTACCCGACAGGTCATCGCCCCCGGCGACCATCGATGCCACGATCGGACACGCAAGGAGCCCGCCCGAGCCGACCGGAAGGACGTTCCCCGTCATGACGGCCTACGCCATCGCCCATCTCCGCAAGGTCACCCCGCACCCGGAGGTCGCCGAGTACATCGAGCGCGTCACCGCCACCTTCGAGCCGCACGGCGGCCGGTTCCTGGTGCACGGACGGGAGCACGAGACCGTGGAGGGCGACTGGGCCGGGAACGTGGTGATGATCGCCTTCCCCGGGATCGAGGACGCCCGCCGGTGGTGGGACTCCCCCGCCTACCGGGAGATCGCCCCCCTGCGCTCCCGGCACATCGAGGGCGACATCATCCTGGTCGAGGGCGTGCCGGGGGACTACGACCCGGCCACGACGGCGAAGGCCCTGCGCGACGCGCTGCCGTCCTAGGGCCCTCCTGACGGACCCCAGTCCCGGCCGGCCTCAGACCACCTGGGCCGCCAACGGGCACCGCACGCCGGTGAGTTCCTCGGAGACCGTCCACAGACGCCGGGCGGTCGCCGGATCGCTCGCCGCGCGGGAGCGGCTCACCAGCGTCGGCGCGCCCCGCCACTCGCCGACGCCGTCGGGTCCGACGTAACTGGCGCCGGGGAGGTCCTGGGTGGCGGCGTACAGGGTGGGCAGGCAGCCCGCGCGGTCGCTCTGCGCGACGAACCGGTTGGAGATCCGCATCCCCAACCGCTCCACCCGGCTCGCGGCGTGGCTCTGGAGGTTGGTGGCCGAGTACCCGGGGTGGGCCGCCAGCGCGCGCACCCGGGAGCCGGACTCCGTGAGCCGGCGCTGGAGTTCCAGCGTGAAGAGCAGGTTCGCCAGCTTGGACTGTCCGTAGGCGTGCCGGGGGTGGTACTTCGCCGCAGAGTCCAGGTCGTCGAAGTGGATCGCGCCGTCGCCCCAGCGGTGCGCGGCCGAGGAGACGGTGACGACGCGGCCGGTGAGGTGCGGGAGCAGCAGGTTCGTCAGGGCGAAGTGCCCGAGGTGGTTGGTGCCGAACTGCATCTCGAAGCCGTCCCGGGTCCGCCGCGGCGGGATCATCATCACCCCCGCGTTGTTGATCAGCAGCTCCAGCGGCCCGTCCCAGGCGGCGGCGAACTCCCGTACGGACGCCAGATCGGCCAGGTCCAGCCGCCGCACCTCGGTGCTGCCGGCGACGGTGGCCGCGGCGGCCCGGCCGCGCTCGGTGTCCCGTACCGCGAGGACGACATGGGCGCCCGCCCCGGCCAGCGCACGGGCGGCGGTGAGCCCGATGCCGCTGTTGGCACCGGTCACGACGGCCGTACGGCCGTGCAGATCGGGCAGATCGGTCTCGTTCCACTTCCGCGTCTCGGTCATGGTTCCGAATGTAGACGTCGCCAACAATGCTGTCAATGACAACATGAGGTTACGATGTGCCCATGCCCGAGAGCCGCCCCTACCACCACGGAGACCTGCGCTCCACCCTGCTCGCCGGGGCGGAACGCACCCTGCGGACGAAGGGCGTCACCGCACTCTCGCTGCGCGAACTGGCCCGCGAGGCGGGCGTCAGCCACGCCGCGCCCGGCCGCCACTTCAAGGACAAGCAGGCCCTGCTCAACGCCCTCGCCCTGGCCGGCTACGACCGCCTGGCGCAGAGCCTCCAGGCCGCCGACGACCCCGCCCTCCCCCTCGAACCCCGGCTGACCGCGCTGGCCCGCGCCTATCTCCGCTTCGCCCTGGACAACGGCGAACTGCTGGAGCTGATGTACGCCCGCAAGCACGACCCGGACGCCCACGAACAGATGGCGGCGGCGATCGACCGCACGATCGGCGCCCTGGAGCGGGTACTCGAGGACGCCCAGGGGCGCGGCGAGATCATCGCGGGCGACCCGGCCCACCTCACCCTCACCACGGGCGCGAGCCTGCACGGCCTGGCCTCCTTCACGGCCAGCGGCATGATCCCGCCCGAGGCGGCCCTGGAGGGCGTCGAGGACCTGGTCCACAACCTCCTGCACGGCCTCCGGCCCCGCTGACGCCGCCGGGCCCCGGAGCGGCACGGACGGCGGAAGGTAGCCTTCACCCGGAGAACATCGACGCGACCCGTCACCCGACCGGCCGTCAGAAACCTTCCCCGCACGGCGAACAAGCCGCGAGGAGGGCTAACGACGGAACCACACGACAGGTTCCGCTCCAGCTTCGTTGCCCGGTGTGACCAGCCGTGATACACAGAGTGACCATACGATCCCTCGTATACCGCTCCACGCTCCCCGACGGGGTCCGGCACGGGACGGCGACCAGCTATTCGTACGAAACCCGCCAATCAATGACGTCAAGTCGACATACGACGGCGTGATTGTCAGCGACAATGAGGCCTGACCTCTGCGCTACGACAGAGGAAGTGGAACTACCTAACAGGGGCGGTGACTTACATGCTCTTTGCGGCCGACGAGGGAGACATCAACACCATCATCGGAGGGATCGCTCCTGACTGGGGCCCCTTCGGCAGCCTGGGCAACGAGGCAAAGGTGATGATCGAGGTCGTGATGGCGGTCGCCATCCTCCTCTGCCTCGGGATCGCCATCTGGGGCGCCGCCAAGCAGCGCATCGGCGCCACCGCCCTCCGCGACACCTTCAGCGCGGAACAGGGCAAGGGCCTCATCATCGCGGGCCTGACGGGCGTGTTCATCATCGGATCACTCGGCACGCTCTTCACGATCGTGTACGGCATGGCCGTGTAGCCACACCCACGACTCCCGTCCCCGTCTCCCACCCACCCCGTCGTGCCCACCGGCTGAGGTTGCGTTTCCCTGATGTCGAGTCACCACACCGCGCCCGCGCGGGAACCAGCACGGCTACCGTCGTACTTCCACGGCCACGGCGGCGAGGGGGCGTACGCGGGATGAGCTTCTTCGGAGACGAGCGGGACAGCGACAGCGGCTACGGCGGCACGGGCCAGACCAGGACCCGGCTGCCGGAGAGCGGCGGCGACGGGTACGAGGGCGCGCGCAGAGGCGGGCGTTCGTCGTCCCGGAGCCTGGTCACGGTGGTCGGCGTGGTCGTCCTCCTCATCGCGGCGATCGCCTTCGCGAACCGCGGAGGAGACGATTCCGCAGCCGGCGACGGAGCCGAGGACAAACCGAAGACGTCCCCCACGGCGCCCACGGGCGAACGCCCGGTCACCTCGGGCTTCGCCCAGGACGAGCAGGGGGCGCAGAGCGCGGCGGCGAACTACTCCGTGACGCTCGGCTCAGTGGACATGTTCAACACAGCCAGGCGACACGAGATCGTCGACAGCATCTACGCACCTGATGTCGCCGCGAGCCGGCAGGCGGATCTGGACAGCGCCTACTCCAGCGAGGAGTTCCTGACCAACATCGGCCTCAACAAGGACGGCACCGCACCGCAGGGTCAGACCTTCATCTCACGAGTCGTCCCGGTCGGCACGAAGGCCACCTCCACCAGCTCTGAGGCCGCCACGGTCGAGGTCTGGTACACGTCGCTCTTCGGCCTCTCCGGCGACAGCTCGAAGAACCCGGTCACCGAGAGTTGGTACACGACGACGTACCAGCTGAAGTGGATCGACAACGACTGGAGAGTCACCGACTTCCAGCAGAAGGACGGTCCCGTTCCGGTCGGGCGCGACCAGAGGGCTTCCGCCGCCGACGACATGACGAAGGCTGTCGAGGAGTTCGGAGGGTTCACCTATGCGCGCTAGCCACCGCTTCCTCGCCGTCGCCACCGGCGTCCAAGCCACCGTCGTACTACTGGCCGCCCAAGCCGTCGCCGCGCCCACTCCGCAACCGACCGACAGCGACGACCCCTGCGACCTGATCCGCGGCCCCGCCAAGGACTACTGCGAAAGCGACGGCGGAGGCGGAGGCGGCGGCTCCACCACCCTCGACCCCACCTCCGCCCTCGACCCCCTCTCCTCCCTGGCAAGGGGCTGTGCCGACGCCGCCGCATGGACCGTCGACAAGCTCAGCGAGGCCGTGAAGGACACCGCGAACGTCGACTTCACCAACCCCAAGTTCCTCCAGCAGTACGCGGTCGTCTTCGCGGCGTCGACCATCCTCACGCTCCTGCTGTGGCTGCTGGCGGTCGCCAAGCGTGCCGTCCGGGGCGTGCCGCTGACCACCGCGATCAGCGAGGCGATCGGGTTCCTCTGGCTGACCGTGCTGGCGTCCGCGTTCACCCCGCTCATCCTGTACACGGTCGTGTCGGCCACCGACGGCGTCTCCGAGGTGCTGGCGAAGACGACCGGCGACCAGACGGACACGTTCTTCGGCACCTTCTCCGGCGCCCTGGAGAAGGGCGAGGACATCGGCGGCGGACCGATCATGCTGATCGTGGTCTCGTTCGTGAGCATCCTGGCCGCCGGAGTCCTCTGGCTGGAGCTCGTCATCCGCGCCGCCCTGCTGTACGTCGGCGCCCTCCTGGGCACGGTCGTCTACGCCGGCCTGGTCGACAAGAACCTGTGGGGCCACGTCCGCCGCTGGGCGGGCATCATGATCGCGGTGATCCTGGTGAAGCCGGTCATCGTGATCGTCCTGGGCCTGGCCGGCGCGCTGTCGACCGACGAGGGCCCGGACGCCTTCTCCGCCGTCGTCTCCGGCCTCGCCATCATCCTGCTCGCCATCTTCGCCTCGGCGATGATCTACCGCTTCGTCCCGGGCTTCGGCGACGAACTCGCGGGCTCCCGCAACAACCGCATCATGCAGGGCGCCGAAGGAAAGGCCGCCGCCGTCATCAGCTCCCCCGCGACCCTCGTCGCACAGGGCATCAAGACCCACAGCGCCCGGGCCGACAACAACGGCGGCCAGTCCGGCGGCGCCCGCCCCGCCAACCAGGCGGCCGGCGGAGTCGCCGCGCACAGCTCCCGTGCCGCGAACGGAGGCGGCGGATCTGTCCCCTCCGCCGCACCCGTGCCCAGGTCCGGGTCAAACCCGGTGAACACACCGCACGCCAGCAACACCCGCAACAGCAGTACCAACCGCACGGGAGGTGAAGGGCGTTGACGACCGAGTCCCACCTGTCCCATCCGGTCACGCCCCGCCGTACATATCTGATCGGCCGCGCCCGGCCGAACGCGATCGTCGGCCGGAACCGAGAGACCGGCGAGATCGCGCTCATCATCGCGGGCGCGTTCCTCGGCATGATGTGCGGGCTCCTCGTCCCCGTCCTGTCCCTGCGCATCGTGCTGCTGATGGGCTTCCCCATGGTGGCGCTGGCCGCGGTCTACGTGCCGTACAAGCGGCGGACGTTCTACAAGTGGTTCGAGATCAACCGCAGCTTCAAGCGCACCGTGCGCCAGGGCACCGTCTACCGGTCGTCGGCCATGGAGGCCGGCACCCGGATCGACGGGCGGGAGATCGAGGTCGGACCGCCCCCGGGCATCGGCCGGATCACCTGGCTCGCCGCCCCGTTCGGCCCCGACGAGATCGCCGTACTGCTCCACGCGGACCGCAGAACCGTCACCGCGGCCATCGAGATCGAGGGCCCCGGCGTCGGCCTGCGCGACTCCGAGGACCAGGAAGCGCTCGTCGACCGCTTCGGCACGCTCCTCAAGCACGTCGCCAACGGCGACGGCTTCGTCACCCGCATCCAGATGCTCGCCCGCACCCTCCCCGCGGACCCCGACGCCCACGCCAAGGACGTCACCGTACGCGGGGACGAGAAGTCGCTGCCCTGGCTCCAGCAGTCGTACGACCAGCTGCAGTCGATGGTGTCCACCAGCAGCGAGCAGCACCGCGCCTACCTCGTCGCGTGCATGCACTACACGCGCGAACTGGCCGCCGAGGCACACGCCATGGCGCGTGCCGCCCGTCCCCAGCAGGGCCGGAAGGTCGACAAGGACGCCGGCCTCGCCGTCGTCATGGCTCGTGAGCTGACCGACATCTGCTCGCGCCTCCAAGAGGCCGACATCCGCGTCCGGCAGCCGCTCGGACAGGGCCGGCTGGCCTCGCTGATCCACTCCATGTACGACCCGGACCACCCGATCGACCACATCCAGGCGATGACGAAGCGCAACGCCTGGCCGGCCGAGCTCGACGCGATGGAGCCCAACTACCTCCAGGCCAAGACCCGCGAGTCCTCCACCCGCGCGCCCTGGTGCCACGCCACGGCCTGGGTGAAGGAGTGGCCGATGACCCCCGTCGGCGTCAACTTCCTCGCCCCGCTGCTCGTCCACACCCCCGACGTCATCCGCACGGTCGCCGTCACGATGGACCTCGAACCCACCGAGATCGCCATCGAGCGCATGCTCACGGAGAAGACCAACGACGAGGCGGAGGCCTCCCGCGCCGCCAAGATGAACCGCACCGTCGACCCCCGCGACATCGCCGCCCACAACCGCCTGGACCAGCGCGGCGAGGACCTGGCGAGCGGTGCGGCCGGAGTGAACCTGGTCGGCTGGATCACCGTCTCCTCCCGCTCCCCGGAGGCCCTGGCCCGCGACAAGCGGACCATCCGGGCCTCGGCCGGCAAGTCGTACCTGAAGCTGGAGTGGTGCGACCGCGAGCACCATCGCGCCTTCGTGAACACGCTCCCGTTCGCCACCGGCATTCGAAGGTAGGGCCGCATGCGGGATCCGATGACCATCCTCACCGACGCCTTCACCTCGTTCCTCTTCGGCAAGGTCGAGACGACCCGGCTGCCCGTGCGCACCTCCACGGGCCAGGCGCAGGCCGTCTATCTGCCGACGGCCGCCCCCGGCCTCGGCGACTCGGGCGTCATCATCGGCCGCGAGGTCTACTCCGGGAAGGGCTACATCTACGACCCCTTCCAGCTGTACGGCCAGCAGCTGCCCGCCCCGCACTGGCTCGTCCTCGGCGAGTCCGGCAACGGCAAGTCGGCGCTCGAGAAGACGTACGTCCTGCGCCAACTGCGCTTCCGCGACCGGCAGGTCGTCGTGCTCGACGCGCAGGGCGAGGACGGCGTCGGCGAATGGAACCTCATCGCGCAGGAGCTGGGGATAACTCCCATCCGGCTGGACCCGATGGCCGCCCTGGACCACGGCATCCGGCTCAACCCCCTGGACCCGGCGATCACCACCACCGGGCAGCTCGCCCTGCTGCGCACCATCATCGAGGTCGCGCTCGGCCACGGCCTCGACGAACGCTCCGGCTTCGCGCTCAAGGTCGCGCACGCCTACGTCAACGAGACCATCGTCGAACGCCAGCCGGTGCTCACCGACATCGTCGAGCAACTGCGCCACCCCGAACCGGAGTCGGCGGAGGCGATGAACGTCGACATAGACGACGTACGGGCCTGGGGCCTCGACGTCGCCCTGGTCCTGGACCGGCTGGTCGACGGTGACCTGCGCGGCATGTTCGACGGCCCGACCACGGTCGGCATCGACCTGGACGCCCCGCTGATCGTCTTCGACCTGTCCCACATCGACCGCAACTCCATCGCCATGCCGATCCTGATGGCGATCGTCGGCGTGTGGCTGGAGCACACCTGGATCCGCCCCGACCGGAAGAAGCGCATCTTCCTGGTCGAGGAGGCCTGGCACATCATCAACAGCCCGTTCGTGGCGCAGCTGTTCCAGCGGCTGCTGAAGTTCGGGCGCCGGCTGGGTCTGTCCTTCGTGGCGGTCGTCCACCACCTCTCCGACGTCGTGGACGGCGCGGCGGCGAAGGAGGCCGCGGCCATCCTGAAGATGGCGTCGACCAGGACGATCTACGCCCAGAAGGCGGACGAGGCGAGAGCGACGGGCCGGGTGCTCGGCCTGCCCAGGTGGGCCGTGGAGATCATCCCCACGCTCACCCCCGGTATCGCCGTCTGGGACGTCAACGGCAATGTCCAGGTGGTCAAACACCTGGTCACCGAGACCGAACGCCCGTTGGTCTTCACCGACCGGGCGATGACCGAGTCCTCCGCCGACCACCACAGCGACGACGCCCTGCTCGCCGCCGAACTGGAGGCGGAGGAACGGGCGGCGGCCTTCGTGGAACAACACCTCGGCGACTCCGAGTCGACGGTGGCATAGGAGGACGGATCGGTGCGTGCGGACGACCGGCGGCAGGAGACTCCGGGCGGCATCCCCGACGGGCTGCTGGTGGCCCTGCTCGCTTTCCTCCTCGGCATGACCCTGCTGGTGTGGACGGCGACCGGCCTCGCGGGCCTGCTCTCGCACGGCTCCTGGCCGGCCGGCGTCACCTTCACCCGCACCCCGCTCGCCATGCGCTCGCTGTTCGGCGCACCGCACGACATGCCGGCCGCCTGGCCGGACACCCCCGCGGCCGACCTCTCCGGGTACGGCCTCTTCTGGGGCCTGGTCATCGGGCAGTTGATGGTGCTGATCGTGCTGACCGTGTTCGTGATGGGCACGCTGGCCCGCTGGCGCGCGGTCCGGGCCCGACGGCGCCAGGAGCCGCCCGTGTCCCCGGCACCGCCGGAGCCGGCCGTCCACGAGGTCCCGACGCCGAGAACTCCGGTCCGGCTGCCCCCGACCCGGGAGGAGCCGGCACCGGAGGAGCCCGCCGGGGAGGTGCCCCGCCCCGTCCCCGTCCCTGTCCCCGAACCGGAACCCGTCTGGGACACCACCCGCCCCACGGTCCTCTACGGCTCCCGGGAGACCCGGCGCCCCACCGCCGTCCGGGCCGTGCGCGACGCCGACGGGCCCGCCCTCGTCATCACCTCCGACCCGGCCGTCTGGCAGGAGACCAAGGACGCCCGCGCCAAACTCGGCCCGGTCCACCTCTACGACCCCACCCACCTCTGCGACACCCCGTCCCGCCTGCACTGGTCGCCGACCAGGGGCTGCGAGGACAAGGGGACGGCCGCGGCGAGGGCGGCGGCACTGCTGGCTCCCGTGCGCCCCACCGCCAAGATCGACCAGGCGACGGCCGACACCGCCGAAACGCTCCTGCGCAGCGCTCTGCACGCCGCCGCGATAGACGGCCGCACGATCCGCCACGTCCACCGCTGGTCCCAGGGAACGCAGCTCCAGGACGCCGTCCGCATCCTGCGCACCAGCCCCAAGGCGGCCCCGGGTGCCGCCGGCGAACTCGAAGCGGCGCTCACCGCACACCCCGAACGCCGCGACATGGCACAGCAGTTGACGACCCGTGCGCTGTCGGCCCTGTTCACCGTGAACGTCCGTGAGGCGTGCACCCCCCACCGAACTGATGCACTCGCCTTGGATTCCTTCGTGAACGAAGGGGGCACGCTTTACCTAGTGGGCGAATCCATTGAGGATCCCCGTACAAACCCGGGCGCGATGCCGTTGCTCACCGCCCTGGCCTCAAGCGTGGTCGAGCGTGGCCGGCACATGGCCGAACGGTCATCCTCCGGCCGCCTCGACCCACCACTCACGCTCGTCCTCGACGACGTCGCCGCCGTGGCCCCGCTCCCCCAACTCCCTGAGCTGCTGGCCACCGGAACGGTCCGCGGCCTGCCGACGCTGGCCCTGCTCCGCTCCCGGGAACAGGCCCGCGCCCGCTGGCCGCACGACGAACTACCGGTCTGACCGCGTCCGTTCTACTGGCGGGATCCCTTCTCGAAGACGAACTCCCGCTCCCACGCTCCCGGTTGCCCCTCCATCGGTACGGTGACCCCGCTCGGCTCGAACCCGAGCCGACGGTAGAAGGCCTGGGCCCGCCCGTTGTCCTCGTGCACGATCAGCCGCACCCGCTCAAGCCCTTGGCGCCACGACCACTCCAGCGCCTCGTCGAAGAGCAGCTCGGTCAGCCCGCAGCCGCGGTGCTCGGGCCGCATGAAGACTCCGACGAGATGCCCCTGCCTCCGCTCGACCGGAAACCCGGCCCAGTCCGTGGTGCCGGCCTCTTCCACCAGTACGGTCAGCGTCCCGACCCACGCCCCGTCCGGGCCCTCGGCGACGACTTGCTGTGCAGCGGTGGCGCCCTCGGCGGCTCTCCGGGTCCGCTCCTGCCAGAACTCGTCCGGCTTGGCGGCCGCACTGTCGTAGGTGTCCAGAAAGGCGATCGGTGCCGCGGGATCCTGCAGCGCGGCCAGCCTCAGTTCCTTTACCGCCGGCCATTCCTCGGGCCGCACGGACCGGACGACGTATCGCTCCCCATTACCAACGTTCATGAGGGCAACGGTAGTAAAACGCAGAAAACCCCGCACCATAAGGTGCGGGGTTTTCCCAAAATTTGTTCGGCGGTGTCCTACTCTCCCACAGGGTCCCCCCTGCAGTACCATCGGCGCTGTGAGGCTTAGCTTCCGGGTTCGGAATGTAACC
>NZ_JBEPBM010000082.1:0-12943 GCF_040299205.1 Streptomyces sp. NPDC000983
GGGGTGTTCGCCCGGACTTCGTGATGGGGCATTCGGTCGGGGAGTTGGTCGCTGCGTATGTGGCGGGGGTGTTCTCGCTGGGGGATGCCTGTCGTTTGGTGGCGGCGCGCGGGAGTTTGATGCAGGCGCTGCCTTTGGGCGGGGCGATGCTCTCGGTCCAGGCTGCTTTGGCGGACGTCGAAGATGTGCTGGGCTCGGTGGATGTGGCAGCCGTGAATGGGCCCACATCTGTTGTTCTTTCGGGTCCCGAGGCTGAAATCGAGGCCGTGCGTGTGCAGTTGACTGCTGTCGGGGTGAAGACTCGAAGGCTTACGGTTTCCCACGCCTTCCATTCCTCGCTCATGGAGCCGATGCTCGCCGAGTTCGAGCAGGTCGCGGCGGGCATTGAGTTCTCCGAGCCGCAGATTCCGGTGGTCTCGAATGTGTCGGGGCGGCTGGCGGGGGAGGAGTTGTGCACGCCCGCGTATTGGGTGCGGCACATCCGGCAGACCGTCCGTTTCGCCGACGGTGTCAGCTGGCTGGCCGATGCGGGCGTGACGAAGTTCCTTGAGTTGGGTCCGGACGCGACGCTGACCGCGATGGCCGCGGAGTGCGTGGAAGGGCTCTTCGTTCCGACAACCCGCCGCGATCACGACGAGGTCGAGACGTTCACGTCGGCCGTGTCCCGCCTCTGGGCCGGCGGAGTCGACGTCGACTGGCCCGCCCTCTTCGCCGACCGCCATCCCCGCCGTGTCGACCTGCCCACCTACGCCTTCCAACGCGACCGTTACTGGCTCCAGGTAGGCAGCGGTGCCGGTGATCCCGGTGGGCTGGGGCTCGGTGAGGTCGGGCATCCGTTGCTGGGGGCGGCCGTCAGTGTCGCTGCCGACGGCGGGGTCATGCTGACCGGCCGACTCTCGACGCGTACCCAGCCCTGGCTGGCCGACCACGCCGTCGCGGGCACGGTCCTCTTCCCCGGTACCGGCTTCGTGGAGCTGGCGGCCCGGGCGGGGGACGAGGTGGGCTGCGGGAGCGTCCACGAACTGACGCTCCAGGCACCGCTGGTCCTCGACGGGCGGGACGGGGCCGGGGTGCAGGTCCAGGTCGTTGTCGGGGTTGCCGATGAGGGCGAGGGGCGGCGTTCGCTGGCCGTGTACTCCCGTGCGGAGGGTTCGGACGCCGCGTGGACCCTCCATGCGGAGGGCGTCCTGGGGGCCGTATCACCGGATGCGGCTTCAGCCACCGCCGACCTCACCGCGTGGCCCCCTGCCGATGCCGAGCCCGTCGACGTGTCCGGCTTCTACGACCGGGCCGAGGCCGCCGGCTACGGCTACGGGCCCGCCTTCCAGGGCATGACCGCCGCCTGGCGCCGGGGAGACCAAGTCTTCGCCGAGATCGCACTCCCGGAAGCCACGCGTGCCGAGGCCACCGAATACGGCCTGCACCCGGCCCTCCTGGACGCCGCACTGCACCCGCTCGGCGTGCTCGCGGACGCCGAGGACCACACCATCCAAGTCCCCTTCTCCTGGCGGGACATCACCCTCCACGCGTCCGGAGCCGACCAGGTCCGCGTCGCCCTCACCCCCGGTGCGGACGGTACGTCCCCGACGGTCACCGTCGCCGACACCACCGGCAGCCCCGTACTCACCGCCGCCTCCCTCACCCTGCGCCCCCTCGCCCCCGAACAGCTCCCGGCCGCGCCCGCCCACCGGGACCGCCTCTTCCGCCTCGACTGGGCGCCCTTCGACACGGCCGTTCCCGAGGACGTCCACGAAGAGGCGTGGGCGGTCCTGGGCGCCGACCCGCTGGCCCTCGCCGCCGGCCTTCAGTACGCCGGTACGACCCTGTCCGCGTACACGGACCTGTCCGCCCTCACCGCCGTCCTCGACGCCGGCGTACCCGCGCCCCCCGTCGCCCTGATGTCCTGCGCCGCTCCCGAGGGGGCCTCGGCCGCGCCGGACGGGGAGGCCGTACTGGACGCCGTCCGGCGCACCCTCGCCACCCTGCGCGAGTGGCTCGCCGAGCCCCGGCTGACCGAGACCCGGCTCGTCGTCGTCACCGCGGGCGCCGTCGCCACCCGCACCGGGGAGGACGTCACCGACCTGGTGCACGCGCCGCTCTGGGGTCTGCTGCGCACCGCCCAGAACGAACACCCCGACCGTTTCCTCCTGGTGGACGCCACACCGGACACGGACCCCGAGCTGCTGGCCGAGACCGTACGGTCCGCGCTCGCCGCGGGAGAACCGCAGGCCGCCCTGCGCGGAGAACAGGCCCTCGTCCCGCGCCTCGCCCGCCGAGTCCCGTCCCGCACCTCGGACGCGGCCCGCGCGACCGCGTGGCGGGACACCGAGGCGACCCGCGCGACCGCGTGGCGGGACACCGAGGCGACCCGCGCGACCCCGAGGCGGCGCCCGGACGCGGCTGACACGATCCCGTGGCGCCCGGACTCGGACGACACGACCCCGTGGCGCACGGACGGCACCGTGCTCATCACCGGCGGCACCGGAACCCTCGGCACCCTCGTCGCCCGCCACCTCGCCGGGGAACACGGCGTCCGGCGCCTCCTGCTCACCAGCCGCACCGGCGCCGACTCGCCCGGAGCCCAGGCACTCGTGGCCGATCTGGCCAGGCTAGGAGCCGACGCCGACGTCATCGCCTGCGACGTCGCCGACGCCGGCGAACTGGCCGCCCTCTTCGACAAGATCCCCGCCGAACACCCGCTGACCGCCGTCGTCCACGCCGCCGGAGTCATCGACGACGCCGTCCTGTCGGCCCTCACCCCCGGACAGTTGGAGACCGTGCTCCGCCCCAAGGCGGACGCGGCCCTCACCCTGCACCAGCTCACCCGTGACCTCGACCTGTCGGCCTTCGTCCTGTTCTCCTCCACCGCGAGCGTCTTCGGCAGCCCGGGCCAGGCCAACTACGCCGCCGCCAACGCCTTCCTCGACGCCCTCGCCCACCACCGCCGCGCCCACGGCCTGCCCGCCACCTCAGTCGCCTGGGGACTGTGGGGCGAGGCCAGCGGCATGACCGGCCGCCTCGACCCGGCCGACCTGGACCGCCTCACCCGCTCCGGCCTCGCCCCGCTTTCCTCCCCGGTGGCCCTCGGACTCCTCGACTCGGCCGGCACCGGCGACGACGCCCTGTACGTCGCCGTGGAACTCACCATGGCCACCCTCCGCCGCAACGCCCAGGCCGGCATGGTGCCGCCCGTCCTCACCGGCATCGTCCCCACCCAGCCGCGCCGCGCCTCCGCCCGGGCCACGGACGGAGCCGCCACCCTCGCCGAGCGCCTCGCGGGCAAGGACGCCAAGGAACGCACCGCCTACTTCCTGGAACTCGTACGCGGCCATGTCACCGACGTGCTCGCGCACGGTGGCTCCGCCACCCTCGACGCCGACCGCGACTTCTCCGACCTGGGCTTCGACAGCCTCACCGCCGTCGAACTGCGCAACCGGCTGGGCGGCGCCACCGGACTGCGGCTGCCCACCAGCCTCGTCTTCGACTACCCGAGCCCCCGGGCGCTTGCCGCCCACCTGAACAGCCGGCTCGCCCCCGAGGACACCGACCGCACCACCGTCCTGGGCGACCTGGAACGACTGGAAGCCGCGCTCGCCACCGAAACACCCTCCGCCGAGGGCCGGACCGCGCTGCTCAAACGCCTCCGGTCACTGGTCTGGCGGCTGGAGGACACACCCCCCGACGACGCTCCCGCCGAACAGGACGCTGCCACCCCCGGAACACCGCAGGAGCCGTCCGCCTCGCTCGACGAAGCCACCGACGACGAGATGTTCGCCCTGATCAACAAGGAACTCGGCCTCGGCTGACCACCCCCTCCTCCGCCCGCCCCGAACCTCTCCTGGAGACGAAGGCAGATGTCCGGCAACGAAGCCAAGCTCCGCGAGTACCTCAAGCTGGTCACCGCCGATCTCCAGGAGACCCGGCAGCGCCTCCAGCGGACCGAGGCCAAGAGCCGCGAACCCATCGCGATCGTCGGCCTGGCCTGCCGCTTCCCCGGCGGCGTCGACTCGGCCGAGGGCCTGTGGCGACTCGTGGCGGAGGGCGGCGACGGGATCACCCCCTTCCCGGTCAACCGCGGCTGGGACGAGGACCTGTACGACCCCGACCCGGACACACACGGCAAGAGCTACGTCGTCGAAGGCGGCTTCCTGCACGACGCCGACCTCTTCGACGCCGAGTTCTTCGGCATCTCGCCCCGCGAGGCCCTCGCCATGGACCCCCAGCAGCGACTGCTCCTGGAGACGGGCTGGGAGGCGTTCGAACACGCCGGGATCGCCCCCGGCTCGCTCCGCGGCAGCCGGACCGGCGTCTTCGTCGGGGCCTCCGGCTTCGGCTACCTCACCGACATGCTGCACGTTCCGGAGCAGGTCAGCGGCTTCTCCCTGACCGGCAACGCCACCAGTGTGCTCACCGGACGGCTCGCCTACACCCTCGGCCTGGAGGGCCCGGCGGTCACCGTCGACACGGCCTGCTCCTCCTCCCTGGTCGCGCTGCACCTGGCGGTGCAGGCCCTGCGCAGCGGAGAGTGCGACCTAGCCCTCGCGGGCGGAGTCACCGTCATGCCGAGCCCCGGCGTCTTCGTCGAGTTCAGCCGACAGCGCGGTCTGTCGGCGGACGGCCGCTGCAAGCCGTTCGCGGCGGCGGCCGACGGCACGGGCTGGTCGGAGGGGATCGGCGTCCTCGCGGTGGAGCGTCTCTCCGACGCCCAGGCCAAGGGCCACCAGGTCCTCGCCGTCGTACGAGGCTCCGCGGTCAACCAGGACGGCGCCTCCAACGGCCTCACCGCACCCAACGGCCCCTCCCAACAGCGCGTCATCCAGGCGGCGTTGGAGAACGCCCGCCTCACGGCAGCCGAGGTTGACGCGGTGGAGGCCCACGGCACCGGCACCACCCTCGGCGACCCGATCGAGGCACACGCGCTGCTCGCGATCTACGGCCAGGAACGGTCCGCCGACCAGCCGCTGTGGCTGGGCTCGGTGAAGTCCAACATCGGGCACACGCAGGCCGCCGCGGGCGTGGCAGGCGTCATCAAGATGGTGATGGCCCTTCGGAAGGGCACGCTCCCGCGCACCCTCCACATCGACGAACCGACCCCGCACGTCGACTGGAGCGCGGGCGACGTCCGGCTTCTCACCGAAGGGCGGGAGTGGCAGCGGAACGACCACCCGCGTCGGGCGGCGGTCTCGTCCTTCGGTATCTCCGGGACGAACGCGCACGTGATCCTGGAGGAGGCGGAGTCGGGGGCGGCGCCGCTGGTGGTCTCCGGTTCCGGTGCGTTGTCGGGTTCGTCGGTGGTGCCGTGGTTGGTGTCGGGGCGTTCAGCGGAGGCGCTGGCTGCGCAGGCGGGTCGGCTTGTGGGGGTGGCCGGGGCGCCGGTGGATGTGGGGTGGGGGCTGTGGTCCTCGCGTTCTGCCCTGGAGCATCGGGGTGTGGTGTGGGGGCGGGAGTCAGCCGAACTGAGCGCTGGGCTGGCGGCTTTGGCCTCCGGGAGTGTGTCGGCTCAGGCTGTTTCCGGGGTTGTGTCGGGTGCTGGTGGGCCGGTGTTGGTGTTTCCGGGGCAGGGGTCGCAGTGGGTGGGGATGGGGCGGGGGTTGTTGGAGTCCTCGCCGGTGTTCGCCTCACGGATCGCGGAGTGCGAGGCCGCCCTGGGGCCCTTCGTGGATTGGTCGTTGAGTGGCGTGCTGCGTGGTGATGACGACGCCTGGTTGCGGCGGGTTGATGTGGTGCAGCCGGTGTTGTGGGCGGTGATGGTGTCGCTGGCCGCGCTGTGGGAGTCCCTCGGCGTGGAACCGGCTGCGGTGATTGGTCATTCGCAGGGGGAGATCGCTGCGGCGGCGGTGGTCGGTGCGCTGAGTTTGGAGGATGCGGCGCGGGTGGTGGCGCTGCGTTCGGCGGCTGTGCGGGATGAACTGGCTGGTCGTGGTGGCATGTTGTCGCTTGCGGCGGGTCCGGAGCGGGTGTCGGAGTGGGCGGAGCCGTACGGGGACCGGGTGTCGATCGCCGTCTACAACGGTCCGGATGCCACGGTCGTCGCCGGTGACCCGGAGGCGCTGGATGAGATCGCGGCGGTGGTCGAGGCGGCCGGGGTACGGGCCCGTCGCGTCCCCGTGGACTACGCCTCCCACTCCGCACAGGTGGAGGACATCCGGGACCGGCTCCTCGACGCTCTCGCCCCTGTGCAGCCCCGCCCCTCCCGCATACCCCTGATCTCGACGGTGACCGGCGAGCCCCTGGACACCGCAACGATGGACGCGACCTACTGGTACGAGGGTCTGCATCAGCCGGTCCGCTTCACCGACGCCATCCAAGTGGCCCTGAACCAGGGGCATTCCCGTCTGATCGAGGTGTCCGCGCACCCCGTCCTGACGACCGCCGTGCAGGCCATCGCGGAAGCCGTGGAGACTCCGCTCACCGTCGTCGGAACTCTGCGCCGGGACGAGGACGAGAACACCCGAGTCATCGCCAGCGTGGCCGAACTGTGGGTCCAGGGCGCCGACATCGACTGGTCGGCCGTATACGCGGGCCGCTCCGTCGAACGCGTCGACCTCCCCACCTACGCCTTCCAGCGGGAGCGCTACTGGCTGGAGGCGTCCGGCACCACCGGCGATCCCGCAGAGCTGGGCCTGGGCGCCACCGGCCACCCCCTCCTCGGCGTCTCGGTGAGCCTCGCCGCCGATGGGGGACTGATTCTGACCGGCAGGATCAGCACGCGCGCCCACCCCTGGCTCGCCGACCACGCCGTCGCCGGCACCGTCCTCCTCCCCGGCACCGCGTTCGTCGAACTCGCCATCCGGGCCGGTGACGAGGTCGGCTGCGGCCACCTCACCGAACTCACCCTCCAGGCACCCCTCGTCCTCCCGGAGGACACCGGTGTGCAGGTCCAGGTCGTCCTGGCCGCGCCCGACGAGGCCGGCGACCGAGCACTGACGATCCACGCCCGCCGCGACGGCGCCGGGACTGGCACAGGCACGCGCACCGGCGCACCGTGGACCCTCCACGCCGAAGGACTGCTCTCGCCGCCCTCCAGCACCGGCGACCGCCCCTCGCCCGACCTCACGGTCTGGCCTCCTCCCGGCGCCGAAGCCGTGGACGTACGGGACTTCTACGCCGAGGCCGAAGCGGCCGGATACGGCTACGGCCCCGCCTTCCGGGGCCTGCGTGCGGCCTGGCTGGCCGGTGACACGGTGTACGCCGAACTGGCGCTGCCCGAGGATCAGCACGCGGACGCCGCCCGCTACGGCATCCACCCGGCGCTGCTCGACGCGGCGCTCCAGGCGATCGGCGTCGGCCGGTTCGCCGCGGATGACGAACCGGGCACGCTCAGGCTGCCGTTCGCCTGGTCCGGGGTGGAGCTGACGGCGGTCGGAGCGTCGGCCGCCCGGGTGCGGATCGCACCCACGGCGGAGGACGCCCTGAGCATTCAGGTCGCCGACGCGACCGGCGCCCCCGTCGCCGCCGTGGACTCGCTGGTCCTGCGGTCCGTACGCCCCGAGCAGGTCGTGGCAGCGGAGACGGCCGTCAACGACGGGCTTTTCAGGCTCAATTGGACATCCGTGCCCGTCGCCGTGCCCGATGCCGTCGAATCCTGGGCGGTCGTCGGGGAGGACGCTGCCGGGCTGGCCGCCGCCGTACAGGTCGCCGGCCTGGCGGTGGACTCGTACGCGGACCTGGGCGGACTGCTGGCCGTGGCGGAGAGCGGTGTGCCGGCTCCCGGGACCGTGCTCTGGGCGCCGCCGACCGCACCCTCCGGGGATCTGGCGCGGGACGCGGAGTCGGTGACGGCCGCACTGCTCGCCCTCCTCCAGAAGTGGCTGGCCGCCGACGCCCTCGCCGACTCCCGCCTCGCCGTCGTCACTCGGGGTGCCGTGGCCGCCGGGGCCGACGACGACGTCACGGACCTGTCCGCGGCAGCGCTGTGGGGGCTCGTCCGTACCGCCCAGACGGAGGCCCCGGGACGCTTCCTGCTGGTCGACCTCGATCCCGCCGGGGAGACCGGCGGGCAGTCAGCCGAGAAGCCCGCCGGGCAGTACGCCGAGCACTCCGCCGACGAGGTCGCGGACGCCGTCGCCACGGCGCTCGCCGCGGACGAGTCGCAGGTCGCCGTCCGTGGCGGTCGGGTGCTGGCACCCCGGCTGACCCCGGCCGACACGGGCGGTGCGCTGGTGCCCCCGGCCGGGGAACGGGCCTGGCGGCTGGACACGGCCGCATCCGGCACCCTGGAGGGGCTGCGGCTGCTGCCGGCCCCGCGAGCCACGGCGGACCTGGCGCCGGGTGAGATCCGGATCGGGGTCCGCGCCACGGGCGTGAACTTCCGCGACGTGCTGATCGGCCTCGGAATGGTCCCCGGGCAGACCGTGATGGGCAGCGAGTGCGCGGGCGTCGTGCTCGAAGTGGGGGCGGACGTCATCCGCTTCGCCCCCGGTGACCGGGTCGTGGGTCTGGTCGACGGCGGCTTCGGCCCGCTGGCCGTGGCGGACGCCCGCATGCTGGCGCCGGTGCCCGAGGGCTGGTCGTACGAGCAGGCGGCCTCAGTCCCGGTCGCCTACCTGACCGCGTACTACGGCCTCGTCGACCTCGCCCGCATCCAGGAGGGCGACACGGTCCTCGTCCATGCGGGCGCCGGTGGGGTCGGCATGGCCGCGATCCAGCTCGCCCGCCACTTCGGTGCGAGGGTTCTGGCCACCGCCAGTCCGGGCAAGTGGGACGCGCTGCGGGGTCTGGGCCTGTCGGACGCCGAGATCGCCTCCTCCCGGGACCTCGACTTCCGGGAGAGGTTCCTGACGGTGACCGGGGGTGCGGGAGTGGACATCGTCCTCAACTCCCTTGCCAGGGAGTACGTCGACGCCTCCCTCGACCTGCTGCCACGAGGCGGACGGTTCCTGGAGATGGGAAAGACCGACAAGCGGGACCCGCTGCAGGTGGCGGGCGACCACGCGGGCGTCGACTACCGGGCGTACGACCTGAAGGAGGCCGGAGCCGACCGCTGCGGGGAGATGCTGGCCGAGGTGCTGGCACTGTTCGAGCGGGGCGTACTGCGGCACATGCCGATCACCGCATGGGACGTCCGCCGCGGTCCGGAGGCGTTCCGGCACATCAGCCAGGCGAAGCACACCGGGAAGGTCGTCCTCACCAACCCGCCCGCGCTGGACCCGAACGGCACGGTCCTGATCACCGGCGGCACCGGAACCCTCGGCGGGCTGCTCGCCCGCCACCTGGTCACCGACCACGGCGTACGGCACCTGCTGCTCACCGGCCGAAAGGGCCCCGAAGCCCTGGGAGCCTCCGAACTCGTCACCGAACTTCGTGAGTTGGGTGCCGTCGTGGAGGTCGCCGCCTGTGACGCCGCCGACCGGGGCCGGCTCGCCGCCCTCCTCGACGGCCGCAACCTCACCGGTGTCGTCCACGCGGCGGGAGTCCTCGCCGACGGCGTGCTGACCTCCCTCACCCCGGACCGGCTCGCCGCGGTGTGGCGACCCAAGGCCGACGCGGCCCTCAACCTGCACGAACTGACCCGCGACGCCGACCTCGCCCTGTTCGTCCTGTACTCCTCCGCGTCCGGTGTCCTCGGCGCCCCCGGCCAGGCCAACTACGCCGCCGCCAACACCTTCCTCGACGCCCTCGCCCAACACCGCCGAGCCCGCGGCCTGCCCGCCACCTCGCTGGCCTGGGGCCTGTGGGAGCAGGCCAGCGCCATGACCGGGCACCTCGCCGAGGGCGACATCGACCGGGTCGCGCGCAGCGGCTTCGTCCCCCTCACCGACGAGCACGGCATCGCCCTCTTCGACGCCGCGGCCAGGCGTGACGGCGCCCACTTCGTCGCCACCGAACTCGACACCGCCGCCCTGCGCCACGCGGTCGCGGGCAAGCCCGTACCGCCCCTGCTGCGCGGCATCGTGCGCGCCACCGCCCGCCGAACGGCCGACGCCGGCGACACCCACCGCGCCGGGACGCTCGCCGCACAGGTCACGAGGCTCTCACCCGCCGAACGGCAGCGCTTCCTGCTGGACCTGGTCCGCTCCCATGCCGCCGCGGTACTCGGCCACGCCGACCCCGGCGCCGTCGACGCCGAACGGCCTTTCAAGGAGCTCGGGTTCGACTCCCTCACCGCAGTCGAACTGCGCAACCGCGTCAACGCGGCCACCGGCCTGCGCCTCCCGGCCGCGCTCACCTTCGACCACCCCACCCCGGCCGCCGTCGCCCGCCTCGTGGCCGGCGAACTGGTCGGCGCACTGTCCGGCGAACTGTCCGGTGAACCCGGCAGCGCCTCGGGAGGGACGACAGCCGTCGCCCACGGCGGTCCGGCGGACGAACCCATCGCCATCGTCGGCATGGCCTGCCGCTTCCCCGGCGACGTCGAATCCCCCGAGGACCTGTGGCGACTCGTCGGCGAGGCCCGCGACGCGGTCGGGGCCTTCCCCGAGAACCGCGGCTGGGACATGGACTCCCTCTACGACGCCGACCCCGACGCCCGCGGCAAGACCTACATGCGCGGCGCCGGACTGATGGCCGACATCGCCGGATTCGACGCCGGCTTCTTCGCCATCTCCCCACGCGAGGCCCTCGCCATGGACCCGCAGCAACGCCTCGCACTGGAGGTCTCCTGGGAGACCGTCGAGCGGGCCGGCCTCGACCCGGCCTCCCTGCGCGGCAGCCAGACCGGGGTCTTCGTCGGCGCACTCAACTCCGAGTACCTGTCCCGCCTCGACACCGTCCCCGACGACGTCGAGGGCTTCCTCGGCACCGGCAACATGCTCAGCGTCACCTCCGGCCGCGTCGCGTACCAACTCGGCCTGGAGGGACCGGCGGTCACCGTCGACACCGCCTGCTCCTCCTCCCTGGTCGCCCTGCACATGGCCGTCCGGTCCCTGCGCTCCGGAGAGTGCGACCTGGCCCTCGCCGGAGGAGTCACCGTCGTCTGCTCCCCGGCCGGATTCGTCGAGATGAGCCGACAGCGCGGGCTCTCCGTGGACGGCCGCTGCCGCGCCTTCTCCGCCGACGCCGACGGCTTCGGCCCCGCGGAGGGCGTCGGCATGCTGCTCGTCGAGCGGCTCTCGGACGCACGAGCCAAGGGGCACCGGGTACTGGCGGTCGTACGGGGTTCCGCGGTCAATCAGGACGGTGCTTCCAACGGTCTGACCGCGCCGAACGGTCCGTCGCAGCAGCGGGTGATCCGGCAGGCCCTCGCCAACTCCGGGGTCGCCGCCGGTGAGGTGGACGTGGTCGAGGCCCACGGCACGGGCACCACCCTGGGCGACCCCATCGAGGCCGCCGCCCTGCTGGCCACCTACGGGCAGGGGCGGGAGGCCGAACGGCCCTTGTGGCTGGGGTCGGTGAAGTCGAACGTCGGCCACACGCAGGCCGCGGCCGGTGTCGCGGGCGTCATCAAGATGGTGATGGCCATGCGGGCAGGGGTCCTCCCGCGCACCCTCCACGCCGACGAACCGAGCCCCCACGTGGACTGGGCGGCGGGCGGCGTACAACTGCTCACGGAGGAGCGGGAGTGGGCCGCGAACGGCCACCCGCGCCGCGCGGGTGTCTCGTCCTTCGGCATCTCGGGGACGAACGCGCACGTGATCCTGGAGGAGGCGGAGGACGCCGGGGCGGCCCCCGTGACGGTCTCCGGTTCCGGTGGGCTGTCGGGGTCGGCGGTGGTGCCGTGGTTGGTGTCGGGGCGGTCGGCGGAGGCCTTGGCCGCTCAGGCCGGGCGGTTGACCGGTGCGTTAGGTGCGCCGGTGGACGTGGGCTGGCAGCTGCTTTCGGGGCGGGCGGCTCTGGAGCATCGGGGTGTGGTGTGGGGGCGTGAGGCGGCGGAACTGAAGGCTGGGCTTGAGGCGCTGGCCTCGGGTGGGGTTTCGGCTCAGGCTGTTTCCGGGGTTGTTTCGGGGTCCGGTGGGCCGGTGTTGGTGTTTCCGGGGCAGGGGTCGCAGTGGGTGGGGATGGGGCGGGGGTTGTTGGAGTCCTCGCCGGTGTTCGCCTCACGGATCGCGGAGTGCGAGGCGGCTCTCGCGCCGTTCGTGGAGTGGTCGCTCACTGATGTGCTGCGTGGTGATGACGACGTTTGGTTGCAGCGGGTTGATGTCGTCCAGCCGGTGTTGTGGGCGGTGATGGTGTCGCTGGCCGCGCTGTGGGAGTCGCTGGGCGTGGAACCGTCTGCGGTGATTGGTCATTCGCAGGGTGAGATCGCGGCTGCGGCGGTGGTGGGTGCGCTGAGTTTGGAGGATGCGGCGCGGGTGGTGGCGCTGCGATCAGCCGCAGTACGGGATGAACTGGCCGGTCGTGGTGGCATGTTGTCGCTGGCGACTGGTCCGGAGCAGGCGTCGGAGTGGGTGAGTTCGTACGGGGACCGGGTGTCGATCGCCGTCTACAACGGACCTGACGCCACCGTGGTGGCCGGTGATCCGGAGGCCCTGGATGAGATCGCGGCGGCAGCCGAAGCCGCTGGGGTGCGGGCCCGTCGCGTCCCCGTGGACTACGCCTCCCACTCCGCACAGGTGGAGGACATCCGGGACCGTCTGCTGGAGGCCTTGGCCCCCGTCCAACCCCGCCCCTCCCGCATTCCCCTGATCTCGACGGTGACGGGCGAGCCGCTGGACACCGCAACGATGGACGCGACGTACTGGTACGAGGGTCTGCGTCAGCCGGTCCGTTTCACTGACGCCGTGCAAGTGGCTCTGAACCAGGGGCATTCCCGTCTGATCGAGGTGTCCGCGCACCCCGTCCTGACCATCGCTGTCCAGGCCATCGCCGAAGCCGACGCGAGGCCCGTCACCGTCGTGGGCACCCTGCGCCGGGACGAGGACGAGAGCACCCGAGTCATCGCGAGCGCGGCCGAACTCTGGGTCCAGGGCGCCGACATCGACTGGTCGGCCGTATACGCGGGCCGTGCCGTCGAACGCGTCGACCTCCCCACCTACGCCTTCCAGCACCACCGCTACTGGCTGGA
>NZ_JBEPBM010000083.1:0-12725 GCF_040299205.1 Streptomyces sp. NPDC000983
GTGCGGATCGGGGAGATGCTGCGTGCGTTGATGGGCTTGTTCGGGGCGGGTGTGCTGGAGCCGTTGCCGGTGCGGGCGTGGGATGTGCGTAAGGCTCCGGAGGCGTTCCGGTTCATCAGCCAGGCGAGGCATGTCGGCAAGGTCGTCCTCACGATGCCGCGGGTTGTGGATGCTGAGGGCACGGTCCTGATCACCGGAGGTACGGGAACCCTCGGCGGCCTGCTGGCCCGCCACTTGGTCAGTGAGCACGGGGTACGGCGTCTGCTGCTCACCAGTCGCAGGGGGCTGGAGACCCCGGGGGCCACGGAACTGCTGGCGGAGCTTGCGGAGTTGGGTGCCCGCGCCGAGGTGGTGGCCTGTGATGCCGCCGACCGCGCGCAGCTTGCCGCGCTCCTGGACGGCCGTAACCTCACCGGAGTCGTCCACGCGGCCGGTGTCCTGGCCGACGGTCTGGTCACCTCCCTCACTCCCGAGCAGCTCGCGGAGGTCTGGCGTCCGAAAGCTCAAGCCGCCGTCAACCTGCACGAGTTGACCCGAGACCAGGACCTGGCCTTCTTCGCCCTCTACTCCTCCGCGGCCGGAGTCTTCGGCTCGCCCGGACAGGCCAACTACGCCGCCGCCAACACCTTCCTCGACGCCCTCGCCCACCACCGCCATGCACAGGGTCTGCCCGCGTCCTCTCTCGCGTGGGGTCTGTGGGAGCAGGCGAGCGGTATGACGGGGGAGTTGGGCCTGGCGGACCGGCAGCGGCTGAGCCGTACCGGCCTGGCGCCGATGTCCTCGGCGGAAGGGCTCGCTCTGCTCGACAGGGCCCTCGCCTCGGCGGATGCCGCCCTGGTGCCCGCCCGTCTCGACCTCGCCGCCCTGCGCCGCGCCGAGTCCGTACCCGCGATCCTGACCGGACTCGTCCGCACCACCCCTGGCCGGCGGACCGCCCGCGCGGTGGCCTCCGGTGCCGAGGCAGGCGGTGCGCTCGGGGAGCGGCTGGCCGGGCTCAGCCGTTCCGAGCGGGAACGGCACCTCGTGGAGCTGGTCCGTACGCAGGTCGCCGCGGTCCTCGGGCACAGCTCGGAACAGTCCGTCGACGCCGAACGCTCCTTCAAGGAGCAGGGCTTCGACTCCCTCACCGCCGTCGAACTCCGCAACCGCCTCGGCACGGCCACCGGCCTCCGACTCCCCACCGCGCTAATCTTCGACCACCCGACACCGACCGCGCTCGCCGGGTACCTCCACACCGAACTGTGGGGTGCGCAGGCGGACGAGCCCGGAACGCAGGCGCCCACAGCTACTGCCACGGCCACAGCCACGGCTTCGGACGAGCCCATCGCCATCGTCGGCATGGCTTGCCGCTTCCCCGGCGGCGTGACCTCGCCGGAGGAGCTGTGGCGACTGGTCAGTGAGGGTGTCGACAGCATCGGCGCCTTCCCCGCCGACCGTGGCTGGGACCTGGACGGCGTCTATCACCCCGACCCCGCGCACTCCGGGACCACTTACACCCGGCAGGGCGGATTCCTCTACGACGCGGCCGAGTTCGATCCCGAACTGTTCGGCATCTCACCGCGTGAGGCGCTGGCGATGGACCCGCAGCAGCGGCTGCTGCTGGAGACCACCTGGGAGGCGTTCGAGCGGGCGGGGCTGTCGCCCACGTCGCTGCGTGGCAGCCGGACCGGCGTCTTCGCCGGTGTCGTCGCCACCGACTACGCGGCACGGCTGGACGAGGTGCCCGGCGATGTCGAGGGCTACCTCGGGATCGGCAACACCTCCAGCGTCGCCTCCGGGAGGCTCGCCTACACCTTCGGCCTTGAGGGTCCGGCGGTCACCGTCGACACGGCCTGTTCGTCGGCGCTGGTCGCGCTGCACCTCGCTGCCCAGTCGCTGCGCAACGGCGAGTGCGAACTCGCCCTCGCGGGCGGGGTCGCGGTGATGCCGTCGCCGTACATGTTCGTGGAGTTCAGCAGGCAGCGCGGGCTCGCCACCGACGGGCGCTGCAAGGCGTTCTCCGCGGCCGCGGACGGGACCGCCTGGTCCGAGGGTGTCGGTGTGCTCGTCGTCGAGCGGCTCTCGGACGCCGTCCGCAACGGGCACCAGGTGCTGGCCGTTGTACGCGGCTCGGCGATCAACCAGGACGGTGCCTCCAACGGGCTCACCGCGCCCAACGGGCCCTCGCAGCAGCGGGTCATCCGGCAGGCCCTCGCGGGCGCCGGACTGGGAACGGGTGATGTGGACGCCCTGGAGGCGCACGGTACGGGTACCGCACTCGGCGACCCGATCGAGGCCGACGCCCTCCTCGCCACCTACGGTCGCGGCCGGGACGCGGACCGGCCTCTCTGGCTGGGCTCGGTGAAGTCGAACATCGGGCACACCCAGGCGGCGGCCGGTGTCGCGGGCGTCATCAAGATGGTGATGGCGATGCGGGAAGGCGTGCTGCCACGCACACTCCACGCCGGCGAGCCCACCCCGCACGTCGACTGGACGCGGGGTGGCGTACGGCTGCTGACCGAGGAACGGGAATGGCCGACGAACGGCACCCGTCCGCGCCGCGCAGGTGTCTCCTCGTTCGGCATCAGCGGCACCAACGCCCACGTCATCCTGGAACAGGCGCCGGAACCCGCCGAGCGGACCCCCGCATCCGCCGGGCCGACGGCCCCGGTATCCGTCGAGCGGGCTCCTGAGCCTGCCGAGCGGGCCGCTGAGCTGGCCGAGCGGGCCCCTGAGCCCGCCGAGCATGCCCCCGACTCTGCCGCCCCCGCCGACTCCACCACGCCCCCGCCCACCCCCCTCCTCCCCTGGGGCTTCTCCGGGCGCACCGAAGGCGCCCTCCGGGCCCAGGCCGAGCGCCTCGCCGCGTTCACCGAGGAGCGGCCCGGACTGCCCGCCGACGGCATCGCGTACTCGCTCGCCGCCACCCGGGCCGCCCTCGACCACCGTGCCGTCGTCGTCGCCCACGACACGGCCGACTTCGCTCCGGCACTGGCGGCCGTTGCCGCAGGCCGACGTACGGCCGAAGCCGTCACCGGAGTCGCCGCCCAAAACGGACCGCTCGCCCTCCTCTTCACCGGTCAGGGCAGTCAACGCGTCGGCATGGGACACGAGTTGTACGTGACGTACCCCGCGTTCGCGCGGGCACTGGACACGGTGTGTGAGGAACTCGACGCGCACCTCGAACGGCCCCTGCGTGAGGTGCTGTTCGCTGAGCCGGGCAGCGCGGAAGCGGCTCTGCTGGACCGAACCTGCTGGGCCCAGCCCGCCCTGTTCGCGGTCGAGGTTGCCCTCTACCGGCTGCTCGAGCGTTGGGGCGTCCGCCCCGACTACGTCGCCGGTCACTCCATCGGCGAGCTGGTCGCCGCCCATGTCGCCGGAGTGCTCTCGCTGCCCGACGCGGCCGCCCTGGTCGCCGCGCGCGGCCGGCTGATGCAGGCACTGCCGGGGGACGGGGCGATGCTCTCCGTCGAGGCCGGTGAGGACGAGGTCCGGGAGACGCTCGCCGGACACGAGGCGCTGGTCGCCGTGGCCGCCGTCAACGGCCCCGCTTCCGTGGTGATCTCCGGGGACCGGGACACCGTCGCCGCACTCGACACCCTCTGGCGCGAGCGCGGACGCAAGACCAAGCTGCTGCGCGTCAGCCACGCCTTCCACTCCCCGCACATGGACGGCATGCTCTCGGAGTTCGCCGCCGTCGCCGCCGGACTGACCTACGACGAACCCCGGATCCCGGTCGTCTCCAACGTCACCGGAGCGGGTGCCGCCCCCGCCGAACTGGCCATCGCCGACTACTGGGTAAGCCATGTCCGCGAACCCGTCCGCTTCCATGACGGCGTGCGCTGGCTGCGCGACCAGGGAGTCACGACCTTCCTCGAACTGGGCCCCGACGGCGTTCTCACGGCCATGGCGGACGACTGCCTCACCGCCCCGGCCTCTCCCGCGCTCCCCGCTCCACTCCTGCTGAGCGCCCTGCGCCGAGGCCGGCCCGAGCCCGAGACGCTGCTGCGCGCCCTCGCCGGTCTGTACGTCCACGGCGGGACCGTCGACTGGGCCGCGCTGCACGACGGAGGGGCCGACCGCCGGGTCGAACTGCCCACCTATCCCTTCCAGCGCTCCCGCTACTGGCTGGAGTCCGCCCGTACCGGCGCCGCCGGGCGCACCACCGACGCGGTGGAGGCCAGGTTCTGGGAACTGGTCGAGAACCAGGACGCCGCCGGACTCGCCACCGCGCTGGATCTCGGCGCGGGAGGCGAGGACGCCGGAACGGCACCGGACCTCAGCGCCCTGCTGCCCGCCCTCGCGTCCTGGCGGCGCGGCGAACGCGACCGTTCCACCCTCGACAGCTGGCGCTACCGCACGGTCTGGAAGCCGGTGACCTCCATCGGCTCGGGCCGACTCGACGGCACCTGGCTGGCCGTACTCGCGGAAGACGGCACGGACACCGCGCGCGGCACGGACGACTCGGCCCCGCAACTCCTCGCCGAGCTGCGCGCACTCGGCACGGACGTCCGCGAACTCCGTCTGTCGACAGCCGCATTGCAGCTCGGTCCCGACCATGTCGGCGCTCTCATAAGGGAGTCCGCACCGACAGGCGTCGCAGGTGCGCTCTCGCTGCTTCCCGGCGCTCTCGGACTCGACGCCACGCTGACCCTGCTCCAGGCGCACGTCGCCGCCGGGCTCGACGCCCCGCTGTGGTGCGTCACGCACGGCGCCGTCGCCGTCACGCCGGAGGAGCGGATCGCCGACCCCGCCCTCGCACAGGTCTGGGGGCTCGGCCGGGTCTTCGGCCTGGAGTACGCCCCGCTCTGGGGCGGTCTGGTCGACCTGCCCACCACCGTGGACGGGCGCACCACCGCCCGCCTCGCCGCCGTCCTGGCGGCCACCGACGGCGAGGACGAGGTGGCCGTCCGCGCCTCCGGCACCTTCCTGCGCCGCCTCACCCGAGCCACCGCGACGGACACCCGGGCCACCGGGAAGGGCACCCGGACCACCACGACGGGCACCCAGGCCACCACGCTCGGCACGCGAGCCTTCGCGCCCGGCGCCCCGGCTGGAGCCGACCCCATCTGCCCGCCTGCCGACACCACCGACGCAACCAACACCGATCCCACCCCGCCCTGGCGCCCCCGAGGCACAGCCCTGATCACCGGCGGCACCGGCGGCCTCGGCGCTCACATCGCGCGCTGGCTGGCCCGGAACGGCGCCGAGGACCTCGTACTGACCAGCCGCCGAGGCCCCGACGCACCCGGCGCCGCCGAACTCACCGCCGAACTCACCGAACTCGGCGCCCGGGTCTCCGTAGTCGCCTGCGACATCGCCGACCGCAACGCCGTCGCGGCCCTCCTCGACACGCTGCCCGGCGACCGCCCGCTCAGTACCGTCGTGCACGCGGCCGGCACCGGCCACTTCACCGCCGTTCCGGAACTCTCCCAGGACGAACTCGCGGACGTACTGGCCGCGAAGGCCCACGGCGCGGACCACCTCGACGCACTTCTCGGCGACCGCGAACTGGACGCGTTCGTCCTCTTCTCGTCCATCGCCGGGATCTGGGGCAGCGGCCACCAGGGCGGGTACGCCGCCGCGAACGCCCACCTCGACGCCCTCGCCCAGAGCCGACGCGCACGCGGTCTCGCCGCCACCGCCGTGGCCTGGGGCGCCTGGGCCGACGGTGGAATGGCCGACGGCGACATGACCGACCACCTCGCCCGGCGCGGCATCCGCACCATGCGCCCCGAACTCGCCCTCGCCGCACTCCAGCAGGCACTCGACCAAGGTGACACCAACATCACCGTCGCCGACGTCGACTGGGAACGCTTCGTCCCCGCCTACACCGCCACCCGCCACCGCCCGCTCATCAGCGAACTCCCCGACGCACAGCGCCACCTGACGGACACGGAAGGCCAAGCTCTGTCAGTCGAAAGCGACTTGGCCCGTCGGCTCGCCGGACTCAGCCCGGACGAACAGGACCGACGGCTCACCGAGACCGTTCTCACCGAGGTCGCCGCCGTCCTCGGCCACAACGGCACGGGCGGCCTCCAGCCCGCGCGCGCCTTCAAGGACCTCGGCTTCGACTCACTGACCGCCGTGGAACTGCGCAACCGGCTCACCGCCGCCACCGGCCTGCGACTGCCCTCCACCCTCGTCTTCGACCACCCCACGCCCGCCGCCCTCACCGCGCACCTGCGCGACGAACTCCTCGGCACCACACCGAGCATGGCCACCGACGCGACCGACACGGAGGCCGCCACCCGGGGACGCGCGGACGAGCCCGTCGCGATCGTCGGTATGGCCTGCCGCTACCCCGGCGGCGTCGCCTCCCCCGAGGACCTGTGGCGGCTGGTCGCCGAAGAGGGCGACGCCATCGGGGTCTTCCCCGCCGACCGAGGCTGGGACGTCGAAGCGCTCTACGACCCCGACGGCGGCCGCCCCGGCACCTCCTACGTCCGCGAAGGGGGCTTCCTCCACGACATCGCCGGATTCGACGCCGACTTCTTCGGCATCTCGCCCCGCGAGGCCCTGGCCATGGACCCCCAGCAACGCCTCCTGCTGGAGCTGTCCTGGCACGCCCTGGAGAACGCGGGACTGCCCCCGACCGCACTGCACGGCTCCGACACCGGACTGTTCGTCGGCTCCAACGGCCAGGACTACGCGACCCTGTTGGGCCGCGCACCCGAAGCGGTGGCCGGCTACCAGGCCACGGGCAGCGCCGCCGCCGTCGTCTCCGGACGCATCGCCTACACCCTCGGCCTGGAAGGCCCGGCCGTCACCGTCGACACCGCCTGCTCCTCCTCCCTGGTCGCCCTGCACATGGCCGTCCAGTCCCTGCGCAACGGCGAGTGCGGCATGGCCCTCGCCGCCGGCGTGACGGTCATGTCGACACCCGGTGCCTTCGTCGAGTTCAGCCGACAGCGCGGCCTCGCCGCCGACGCCCGCTGCAAGCCCTTCGCCGAGTCAGCGGACGGCACCGGCTGGTCGGAGGGCGCCGGCGTACTCGTCGTCGAGCGGCTCTCGGACGCCGTCCGCAACGGTCACCCCGTACTCGCCGTCGTACGCGGCTCCGCGATCAACCAGGACGGCGCCTCCAACGGCCTCACCGCGCCCAACGGGCCCTCCCAGCAACGCGTCATCCGTGCCGCACTCACCTCCGCCGGCCTCACCGCCGCCGACGTCGACGCCGTCGAGGCACACGGCACCGGCACCACCCTCGGCGACCCCATCGAGGCACAGGCCCTCATCGCCACCTACGGCAGGGCCCACGACGCCCAACAGCCCCTGTGGCTGGGCTCGGTGAAGTCCAACCTGGGGCACACCCAGGCCGCCGCCGGCATCGCGGGCGTCATCAAAATGGTGATGGCCATGCGGGAGAACGTCCTGCCCCCGTCCCTGCACGCCACAGAGCCCACCACACATGTCGACTGGTCCGACGGCACCGTCGCCCTCCTCGACCGGCCGGTCCCCTGGACCCACGGCCGCACCGGCCCGCGCCGCGCCGGCGTCTCCGCGTTCGGCATGTCGGGCACCAACGCCCACGTCATCCTGGAAGAGGCACCGCCGAACTCCGGGCCCACCGGCCCGGTACTCGTCGCAGGGCCCGCCGGACTCCCCGGCTCACCCGTACTGCCTCTGCCCCTCTCCGCCCGCACCACCGAGGCACTGGCCGCCCAGGCCCACCGCCTCGCCGACACGGCGGCCCACACAGCCCCGGCCGACCTCGGCTGGAGCCTGGTCACCACCCGCTCCCCGCTCGAACACCGCGCGGTGGCCTGGGGCACCGACCCCGACCAACTCTCCGCCACCCTGAACGCCCTGGCCTCCGGCACGGCAACGCCCCACGCCGTAACGGGCACCACCTCCGCAAACACCGGCGGCGGCAGCGTCTTCGTCTTCCCCGGGCAGGGGTCGCAGTGGGTGGGGATGGGGCGGGGGTTGTTGGAGTCCTCGCCGGTGTTCGCCTCACGGATCGCGGAGTGCGAGGCCGCTCTGGCTCCCTTTGTGGAGTGGTCGCTCACCGATGTGCTGCGTGGTGATGACGACGGTTGGTTGCAACGGGTTGATGTGGTGCAGCCGGTGTTGTGGGCGGTGATGGTGTCGCTGGCCGCGCTGTGGGAGTCCCTCGGCGTGGAGCCGGCTGCGGTGATTGGTCATTCGCAGGGTGAGATCGCGGCTGCGGCGGTGGTCGGTGCGCTGAGTTTGGAGGATGCGGCGCGGGTGGTGGCGCTGCGATCAGCCGCAGTACGGGATGAACTGGCCGGTCTTGGTGGCATGTTGTCGCTTGTGGCGGGTCCGGAGCGGGTGTCGGAGTGGGTGAGTTCGTACGGGGACCGGGTGTCGGTCGCCGTCTACAACGGACCGGATGCCACGGTCGTCGCCGGTGACCCGGAGGCGCTGGATAAGATTGCGGCGGCCGCTGAAGCCGCTGGGGTGCGGGCCCGTCGCGTGCCCGTGGACTACGCCTCCCACTCCGCACAGGTGGAGGACATCCGGGACCGGCTCCTCGACGCTCTCGCCCCGGTCCAGCCCCGCCCCTCCCGCATACCCCTGATCTCGACGGTGACCGGTGAGCCGTTGGACACCGCAACGATGGACGCGACGTACTGGTACGAGGGTCTGCGTCAGCCGGTCCGCTTCACCGATGCCATCCAAGTGGCCCTGGAACAGGGGCATTCCCGTCTGATCGAGGTGTCCGCGCACCCCGTCCTGACGACCGCCGTGCAGGCCATCGCGGAAGCCGTGGAGACTCCGCTCACCGTCGTCGGAACCCTGCGCCGGGACGAGGACGAGAACACCCGAGTCATCGCCAGCGCGGCCGAACTCTGGGTCCAGGGCGCCGACATCGACTGGTCCGCCGTATACGCGGGCCGCTCCGTCGAGCGCGTCGACCTCCCCATCTACCCCTTCCAGCACCACCGCTACTGGCTGGAGCCCACCGAGGAAGACGCCGTCGCGCCCAGTGCGGACTCCGCGTTCTGGGACGCGGTCGAGAGCGAGGACGTGGAGGTGCTCTCGGGGCTCGGGGGCGAGCGGGAGGCGTGGCGCTCCGTGCTGCCGGAACTCGTCGCCTGGCGGCGCCGTGGGCAGGAGCTGGCCACGGTGGACGGCTGGCGGTACAAGGTCGCCTGGAAGCAGCAGCCGGACGCCGCCGCGCCCACCGCACTCTCCGGCCGCTGGCTGTACCTGACCCCCGAAAGCACCGACGACGCCTGGTCCGCCGACCTTGCCGCCCTGCTCTCCGAACTCGGCGCCGACGTGGTGACCGTGGCCGTGGCGCCGGACGACGCCGACCGGGCCGCGCTCGCCCGGCTGCTCACCGAGGCGGCAGCCGGCGAGGAGGGGGTCGCCGGAGTGCTCTCCGCGCTCGCCCTGGCCGACGAACGGCCCGCCGTCGAGCACCCCTTGGTGACCGAGGCCGCGGCCGCCACCCTCGCCCTGATCCAGGCGCTCGGTGACACCGGGCTCGACACCCGCGTCTGGTGCGTCACGCGCGGCGCCGTCGCCACCGGCTACGGCGACGAGATCACGCACCCCGCCCAGGCCGAGGTCTGGGGCATGGGCCGAGTGGCCGCGCTGGAACTGCCACAGCAGTGGGGAGGCATCCTCGACCTGCCCGTCGATCTCGACGACGAGCGGATACGACGCCGTGTCGCGGCCGTGCTCGCCCAGCGGGACACCGTGGAACACGATCAGGTCGCCGTACGGACCGTAGGGCTCCTGGCCCGCCGTATGGTGCCCGCGCCGCTGCCCGCCGACGGGCCGGTCCGGGCGTGGGCGCCGCGCGGCACGGCCGTCGTCACCGGCGGCACCGGGCTGCTCGGCGGCATCCTCGCCCGATGGCTCGCCGGCAACGGAGCCGAGCACGTCGTACTCACCAGCAGGCGCGGACCCGAGGCACCCGGTGCGCATGAACTACGTTCCGCACTTGAGGAGTTGGGTGCGAAGGTGACCATCGCCGCTTGCGATGTCACCGACCGGGCCGCACTCACCGCACTCGTCGACGCGCTGGACGCCGACGGCGACGACATTCGGGCCGTCTTCCACACGGCGGTCCGGTACGAGCTGGGCGCCCTCGCGGACACCACGCTCACCCAGTACGCCAACGTCGTCGACGCCAAGATCGCCGGTGCCCGGATGCTCGCCGAACTGCTCGGCGGGCGGGAACTGGACGCCTTCGTCGTCTACTCATCCGTCGCCGCCCTCTGGGGCAGCGGCGACCACGGCGCCTACTCCGCCGCCAACGCCCACCTCGACGCCTGGACACAGCAGCAACGCGCCCGCGGAGTGCCGGTCACGGCCGTCGCCTGGGGGATCTGGGACGCCGTCAACGAACGGGACAGCCAGGACGCCGCCGAGCGGCCCGTGCTCAACCGGCGCGCCCAACGTCAGGGACTTCCGCTCATCGACCCCGAACTCGCCCTCACCGCGTTCCAGCAGGTCCTCGACCACGACGAGGTCAACATCGCGGTGGCCGACATCGAATGGGAGCGTTTCACCCAGCTCTTCACCTCGGCCCGGGACACCCACTTCCTGGACGACCTGCCCCAGGCCCGCCCCCACCTCCCCACCACCACGGCACAGACCGCCGACGGCGCCGAGCCGGGACATCATTCCGAACTCCGCTCCCGACTGAGGCAGTTGCCCGCAGGTGAACAGCGCCGCGAACTCATGGAGTTGGTCCGGTCCCAGGCCGCCGCCGTACTCGGCCACAGCGGCGCCACCACCATCGACGCCGACCGGGCCTTCCGCGACCTCGGCTTCGACTCCCTGACCGCGGTCGAACTGCGCAACCGACTCGGCTCCGCCACCGGCCTGACCCTGCCGACCACGCTCGTCTTCGAACACCCCACCGCCACCGACGTCGCCGCCCTGCTCCGCAAGGAACTGGCACTGGACGGCGACATCCCGGGCACCGGGGACGCCCTCACCGAACTCGGCCGGCTCGAAGAGGCGCTGGCCGCCGCCACCCCCGACACCGACACCCGCCTCAAGCTCACCAGGCAGCTGCAGACCCTCCTGGTCCG
Source organism: Streptomyces sp. NPDC000983 (assembly GCF_040299205.1). Classification (NCBI taxonomy): domain Bacteria; kingdom Bacillati; phylum Actinomycetota; class Actinomycetes; order Kitasatosporales; family Streptomycetaceae; genus Streptomyces; species Streptomyces sp. NPDC000983. Next base: position 10,998 of record NZ_JBEPBM010000083.1, read on the forward strand.
GCTGACCGGCGACGACAGCAACGGGTCCCCCACGAACACCGACGGGACCACCACCGAGGACGACCTCGACGACCTCGAAACGGCCTCCGCGGACGACATGTTCGCCCTGATCGACCGCGAATTCGGATCCTCCTGACCACCCGCTCCGTCCCCCGACCAACCCAGCACCGTGGAGATGTCGACGATGGCGCAGAACGAAGCCAAGCTCCTCGAATACCTCAAGCGGGTCACCAACGACCTCCGCCAGGCCCAGAGCCGCCTCGCCGCCGCCGAGGAGAAGGACCGCGAGCCGATCGCCATCGTCGGCATGGCCTGCCGCTACCCCGGAGGCATCGCCTCCCCCGAGGAGCTGTGGCAACTCGTCACCGACGGCGGCGACGCCATCGGCGCACTCCCCGACAATCGCGACTGGGACCTGGACAACCTCTACGACCCCGACCCCGACCGGCACGGCAAGACCTACGTCCGCGAGGGCGGATTCCTCTACGACGCCGACCTCTTCGACGCCGACCTCTTCGGAATCTCGCCGCGCGAGGCCAGGGTCATGGACCCCCACCAGCGCATCCTGCTGGAAGTCGTGTGGGAGGCGTTCGAACGCGCCGGCATCCCCACCACCTCGCTGCGCGCCACCTCCACCGGCGTCTTCGTCGGCTGCAACCCCCTCGACTACCGCTCCGGAATCCACCAGGTCCCCGAAGGCTTCGAAGGCCACCTCGTCACCGGCAGCGCCGGCAGCATCGTCTCCGGCCGGATCGCCTACACCTTCGGCCTCGAAGGCCCCGCCGTCACCCTCGACACCGCCTGCTCCTCCTCCCTCACCGCCCTCCACCTCGCGGCACAGTCACTGCGCCGCGAGGAGTGCGGCCTCGCCGTGGCGGGCGGCATCGCCATCATGTCCACCTCCGACGAGTTCACCGGCTGGAGCCGCCAGCGCGGACTCGCCGCCGACGGCCGCTGCAAGGCGTTCGCCGCCGACGCCAACGGCATGGGCCTCGCCGAGGGCGCCGGCGTCCTCGTCCTCGAACGGCTCTCCGACGCACGCCGCAACGGCCACCGCATCCTCGGTCTCTTCAAGGGCTCCGCCCTCAACCAGGACGGCGCCTCCAACGGCCTCACCGCCCCCAGCGGACCGGCCCAGCAACGCGTCATCCGACAGGCCCTCCTCAACTGCCGCCTCAACCCGGCCGACGTGGACGCCGTCGAGGCACACGGCACCGGGACACCGCTCGGCGACCCGATCGAGGCACGGGCACTGCTCGCCACCTACGGCCACGGCCGCGACGCCGAACGGCCCCTGTGGCTCGGCTCGATCAAGTCAAACATCGGGCACGCGCAGGCCGCCGCCGGCATGGCCGGCGTCATCAAAATGGTGATGGCCATGCGGGCCGGCGTACTGCCGCGCACCCTGCACGCCGACGAGCCGACCTCCCACGTGGACTGGACGGCGGGCGGCGTCAAACTCCTCACCGAGCCCGCACCCTGGCCCGAGACAGGACGCCCGCGCCGCTGCGCCGTCTCCGCGTTCGGCATCAGCGGGACGAACGTGCATGTGGTGCTGGAGGGCGCCCCGGAGGCGGGGGTTGACCAGTCTCCGCGTGGCGCGGGTGGGTTGGTGCCGTGGGTGGTGTCGGGGGGTTCTGCCGAGGCGTTGGTGGCTCAGGCGGGGCGGTTGGCTGAGGTCGCCGGGGTGTTGGATCCGGTGGATGTCGGGTGGTCGTTGGCGAGTGG
>NZ_JBEPBM010000084.1:0-12272 GCF_040299205.1 Streptomyces sp. NPDC000983
CGGTGCCCGCGGCGAGCTGGACTGGTCGCGGTGCGCGATCGACTCGGTGAACATGCGGGCCCTGAAAAGGGGGATCTGACGGGTCCGAATCCTGTCGACCGGGGCAAGTACGGATCGAAGATCCACCTGATCACGGAACGGTCAGGTCTGCCCATATCCGTCGGCATTTCCGGGGCCAACATGCACGACAGCCAGGCGCTGATCCCGCTGGTGAAGGGCATTCCGCCGATCCGCTCGCGCCGCGGACGACGACGGCGCCGGCCCGGCAAACTCCATGCCGACAAGGGCTACGACTACACCCACCTGCGGCGATGGTTACGCGAGCGCGGCATCACCCACCGCATCGCCCGCAAGGGCATCGAGTTCTCGCAACGGCTGGACCGCCACCGCTGGACCATCGAACGCACCATGGCCTGGCTCGCCGGCTGCCGACGCCTCCACCGCCGCTACGAACGCAAGGCCGACCACTTCCTCGCCTTCACCAGCATCGCCTGCACCCTCATCTGCTACCGCAGACTCGCCAAATGAGATGACTTGTAAGCTGCTGTACGACATCGCGGCCGGGCACGGCTTCGTGCCGGCGAACCCGGTGATGCTGCCCGTGCCGACGGACGCGCCAGGACCAACGCGAGCACGGTGAGGCAGCGGGCGGCGAGGGGGCCGGTGTAGCCTCCGTCGGTCCCAGACCAGTTCCATTTGGCTTTGTGTGTCGGTGACTTGCCGCAGCAGCACCTGGGCGGCGGTGCGGTCGCCGGTGTCCGCGGCGGTGACCATCACGCCCAGCAGCAGGCCGAGCGTGTCGACCACGACGTGCCCCTTGCGCCCGTTGACCAGCTTGCCACCGTCGAAGCCGCGGCTGTCCGATCCGACGGCGGCGTCCGCCTTGACGGACTGCGAGTCGATCATCCCGGCCGACGGCTCCGCATCCCGCCCCAGCCTCTCGCGGACCTTGGCGCGCAGCCGGTCGTGGAACTCCTTGACCAGCAGGTGGTCGCGTCAGCGGCGGAAGAACGCGTAGACCCGGTCCCACAGAGGGAAGTCGGCGGGCATCGCCCGCCACTTGATGCCATTGTCGACGAGGTAGCCGATCGCATCGAGTATCGCCCGGTGGCAGGACGCCTCAGGCTGCCCGTCCCGGCCGCGCAACCCGGCCCGGCACCGGCAGCAGCGGATGGATCGCCGCCCACTCCGCGTCCGTCATGTCCGTCGGGCAACGCGACCGCCGCATCCCGTTGTCGGCGGCGTTTCCGAACCGGTGAGCCAGACAGTCACACTCGCGGGTGACCAAGGTGGACTGCCCGGACACCAGCACGGAAGACCGCGGCACCAGGGCCTTCCTGATGTTGCTCGGTGATCCGACACCAACGAGCCGTTCAGGGGGCCCTACTCGTATGCGCCGAACACCCCACGACCACCCGATCGAGACCCCCGTTCGACGGACACCACTCAAGATCGGAACGACAACAGCTACTTACCCCAGGCCCTGCTGGAAAGATCCCGCAGACCCGGACACTCGATGGGCTCCTCCGCCCGCGCACTCGAGGACTTCTTCACCCTCGAACGACTGGCACTGCCCACCGACCAAGCAGAACGGCTCGCCGCCGGCCGACGACAACGACGCATCGAAGCCGTCCCCGAACCGCTGCGGCAAGCCGCTGAGGTCGCTGGTCACCGACGAGCGCCAGCCCGAGGCTGCAGTCAACGCATCTCAGGCGGAGGCGAGTTCGAGCATCCGCGCCGCGAGCCGCTCGATCCGCTCATGCCACGCATCCCGCGCGGCCCGCGGATCCCCGGCTCCGTCCACGGTGAGGACCACCCGGGCCCCGTGCCCCGTCCCCTCCCCGAACTTCCAGCGCACCAGCTCGCCCGTGGCTGTCCGATAGGCGAGCACCTCGGGCTCGCTCACCTCGGTCACCCGGCCTTGCTCGTACGAAGGAGTCGTGAAGCCCCGAGGCACCTTGGAACCCTCCGACGCTGTGGTGCCACCCGCCAGTTCACCCCACACGACATCGGCCGGGCGCAGCAACTGACGCTCGAAGCGCACCGTCGTGCCCTCGATCTCCCCGCGGCCCAGATCGAACTGCTCCAGATACGCCTCGTGCAGATCACCCCGGTCCGGGTCGACGTCGACCGGCTCGCGGTCCAGGAACTGGCCGAGCGCTGTCATGCACAGATGCCAGCCGGAGGCGAAGCTCGCCCCGCCGAAGCGGTCGCCGAAGGTGTGGGTGAGGGTCAGCAGCGAGCCCTCGCCCTCGGGCGTGATCTCCCAGCGCAGATGGTCCTCACCCCACTCGAAGGCGAACAGGTGCGGTTCATCGGCGTCGGTCACCCGGCCCGTCATGCCGGGCCCGTCCTCGCCGGGGAAGTGGAACCCCATTGCACCACCGGGCTTCAGCTCGACGGTGACCTCGGACGGAAACCATTGGGCGAGCTGCTTCGGTTCCGTGATGGCCGCCCAGACGGCGGCCGGGGGATGGGCGAGCCTGCGGCGCATGACGAGCGCGGTGCGGCCGTCGCCGGTGGTGAGGGTGTCGGCTTCGGGGTTCATGACGAATTGTCCTTCTGCTGGTCGTCAGAGGCGCGATGGTCGAGGCGGTCGAGGTGGCGTTCGAGGCGGTCGAGGCTCGTCGACCACAGATGCCGGTAGCTGGCGAGCCAGGCGTCGAGTTCGGCGAGCGGCTCGGGACGCAGCTCGTACCAGCGGCGCTGCGCGTCCTGTCGTACGCGCACCAGGCCGGCCTCGCGCAGCACCCGCAGATGCTTGGACGTGCCGGGCTGGCTCAGGCCGAGCGCCTCGGTCAGCTCGCCGACCAGACGGGGCCGCTCGACCAGCAGATCCAGAATGCGGCGGCGCTGGGGCTCGGCCAGCACATCGAACGGTATGGGCATAGCTCGAACATAGCCCATGGGTTATATAGCTGCAACGGCATGTATGTAGGGCCTTCCGGCGTAGCCCAGCGCGAGCCGCACTCCGGGTCGCGGGGGCGCGGGGCGTGAGGGTGTGAGGGCGTCACGGTTGAACGGACGGAGCCCGATCGGTGCGGCGTCGGCTGGGCCGCGACGGAGGCAGCGCTGGGCACCGCGCCGCCCGGTGACTACGAGGACATCGTCGCCGCCTTCGGCGCGAGCAGCTTCGACGAGTACCTGGACCTGCTGGTGCCGGGTGCGCTGGCCACGGATCTGGTCTCCTGGAGCCAGGACATGGCGTAGGAGCGGGAGGTGAAGTGGCGGGCCTCGGCCACCGCGTCATGAGCCCGGTGGTTCGGGCGGAACCCGTAGGAACACGGGAGGAAATCCGCTTCGAGCACCGGCTCCAGCACCAGTTTCAGGGACGCCTGCACCACCCTGTCAGTCACGGTCGCGATCCCCAGACGGCGCTGCTTGCCGCCGGGCTTGGGGATCAGCCGTTCCCGAACCGGGAGCGGGCAGAAACTGCGGTCCTTGATCGAGTCCCGCAGTCTGTCGAGGAAGTTCTCGACGCCCCGCACGGTCTCCACGTAGTAGGCGGTCTCGCCGTCCACTCCGGCCGTGCGGGCTCCCTTGTTGCCCCGCACCCGAACAACCCACGCGACCAGCAGGAACGCGGGGTCGGCGACGAGGTTGAACAGATCACTGAACCTGCGATGAGGATCCTCGCGGGCCCACCGGTGCAGCTTCGTCTGGATCTCCAGTACCCGGCGTTCCGCCCTGGACAGGGCGTACTCCAGCTCGTCGGTATTCACCCACGACCCTCCCGGTCTTCCAGTCCTTCGGCTGCTGACTTGCTGTCCTCCTTCGCCATGTACGCGCCTTTCGCGCGCTCGGACTGCTACGAGGACTCCGCCACGGTCCGTTGCCGTCAGCCGACGACGGGCCTGCCCTCTCCCCGGCTGGCTGCCGGGACTTGGGCGGCATCGGACCGCTTCCCAGGTTCGCCGCTATCCGGTTGTCGAGTGAGCCGCCCAGCTGTACCCCGGCAGCATCGCCATGCCTAGGCCGCAGACCTTCAACATGGCCTCCGCGCCAGCGCGAATCACTGGCAAAGGAGTCGAGACCACCGCCATTCAGCGGTCGCGCGCACTGCACCCGGCCCAGATCCGCCAGATTCGTGCCGGTTCAAGTCTTACGAGGCTTCGGGCGCTGGTTCCTCTCGTACGGCTTCTCGTCTCGCTTGCCGGGCCCGTACCGTCTGGCAGTACCAGTACGTCCCGTCGTTGTCGGGGCTGCTTCCCACCCTTCCGCGCGTCTTCGCGATCAGGCTGCCCTCAGCTTCACCAGCCTGCTGCGACAGGCCAGCGGTGGAGGTCTCCCACCCCCGCCCGGAAATGGCGGCGCCTCGTGGCGCGCCATCGCGTACTTGAAGTCGATGCGGCAGCGGACTGCCTCGGCGGCCTGCCGGTCCGACAGGCCGAGTAGAAACTGCAGCACGCAGACGGTGGCCAGTTGAGCAGGCGAGAGACCTGGCCGCCCGTCCCGTGGGTACCAGTCGGCGAGGTCCTCGTCGTACCACAGCCCACCAGGCCGGTCACGCACCCATATCGCCGTCGTAGCACCTGGGTTGCTCGCCCGCGCAACCTGCGTAGTCAGAGGCGGGACCTGCTCACCGGAACAGGGGCGAAGGGACAACGGGCACCTCGACAGCTGCGTCGGTCGGCGGAACGACCCGAGCACGCACGCTGACCATGCTCTCGCACCGCGAAACTCCAAGATCCCCGACGGAGTCAAGCTGACCACCGCTCGTGGCGGGGGCGGCGGTGGGGGTGCGGCGCCCTGGGATTTCCGGGCCTCGGTGCGCAAGGACACGAAGGACGAGGCGTACTACCTGGACCTGTCGTGAACGCCACCCCGGAAGGACGGACGCGTGGCCGAGTACCAGGTCTACCTCGACGAGGTGTTCGTGACGACCTTGGCCGGGGGTGAGGACGAGCCCGAGGGACGGGCGAGGCACTCCGTCCACCTGGGCACGGAACAAGGCAAGACGTATGCCGTGCGGATCAGACCGCGGCTGCGGGAAGGCGCCTGGGGAGCGTTCTCGACGGCGCAGACCGTCACGACGGGCAGCTGACGACGAGCAGCTACTCAGGCGGCCGCGGTGGCGGGAGCGGGGCGGACGGCCGGGAGGTGGAGGTGGGGGCGAAGGCGGAGGCGAAGCGTCCGCGGGATGACGAACGAGCAGCGAGGGAAACGGGAAACCCGTCCCCGCTCCTGTGACTGCACCGAACGCGCCGGCTATCACAACGTCCCGGCCAAGGCCGGTGTCAAGCAACTGCGGCGGTGGTTGCGTCCATCAGCAACCCGAAGGCGCTCGTGACGAGCGCCCCGCGCCAACGCCGCCGCACTGGCCGGAAGTTCCCTCTCACGGACATGCTCCTCTCTGCCTCCGGCCCGAGGCTGCCGGATTCGCAGAAGCTCACGAATGCGGCAGGGTATGCCCCGGGCCATGCGACGGGCGGCAGTTGGGGCGGCAGTTGACCGGCAGCCCACCAACCCACGGTGCGATGGGAGCCCTTGCGGGTGCGGGAATGGCCGAATTCTTGCCTGTCCTGATGAATTCCCTGCGGCGCCGTGGACCCCTCGGCATTACGGTCCGAAAGTTCCGCCGTAACGGCGGGACCGCCGCATTTCGTGCCTCATTCGTCCCCCGTCAGCCACCCTCGCGCCACGGCGCGGCAACCTGCCTGGAAGCGGCTGCGGGCGCCCAGGAGTTCCATGAGGTCGGCCGCGATGCGCCGGGCCGTGCGGGGGGAGACCCCGAGCCGTTTGGCGACCACTTCGTCGGTCAGCCCGCGGCCCAACAGCCTTAGCGTCTCGGCTTCCTGGGGCGTCAGACCGCGCTCGTCGCGGTCGCGTGTCGCCGTCCCGAGGGGTACGGCGTTCTCCCAGATGGTCTCGAAGAGGGCGCTCAGCGCGGTGAGGGTGCCGCTCGCGGTCAGTACCAGCGCGGAGGCCCCGCTGTCCTCCTCGTCGGTCGGCACGATGGCCGTGCGGTGGTCGAGGATCATCAGGCGGATGGGCAGCGACGGGGCGGTGCGCACTTCGCCGCCGAGGCCGGTCAGCCACTTCGCGTAGGTGGTGGTCGCGGGACTGTTCCGCACGCTGTCCAGATAGACGGTGCGCATCCGCACGCCGTTTTCCAGCAGCTTGAGGTCCTGCGGATGGGCCGCTTCCATGTTCTCCGCGGTCTGGGCACCGTCGGGCGCCAGCGTCATCACGTCGGACGCGACGTCCTTGACGAGAATGCTGATCCTGTCCCGTATCTCCTCTATGCCGTCGAGGCGTTCGACCTCCTCGGTGATGTGCCGCGGCCTGGCAAGCGAGAACTCGGCCGTCAGATGGGCGGCGGCGAGGCGGAGTTGTTCGATGCGCTGTTGCTCGGAGGCCAAACGTTCCTGCTGTTGCGCGATGAGCGCCTGGACGCCGATCTCCGGGTCGACGGCCCGGAACGAGTGAGGGGCGTCCAGCGACGTCCGGATCAGGGCCAGTTCGCTGAGCTTGTCCAGTGCTCTTCGCAGCTCGGCGTCCGAAAGGCCGAGATCGTCCCGCAGTTCACTCAGGCCCACCTGTGGGCGGGCGAGTAGTGCGCGATAGACGGATTCGCAGGTGGGGTCAAAACCGAGCGCAGCCAAAACCATATCTCTCCCCCGGGCCGGTGGCTGTCCGACGACGGGGGCAATCCAAGCACGCATTCCCGGGTGTCACCAGTTGCCGGGAAAACCGTGACGGCTCCTGTGCTTCGGCGAGTGGCCCTTTCAGGCCTTGGCAGAAAGCGTCCATCTTCCCTGGTTGCTGCTCCTCGTCGGCTTCCCGAGGATCGAAGGATGCATCTCATCCATGTGCGCCTGCACACGCCCCGCGACTTCCGGGTGCCGGACGACCTGGCCGCACAGTTCATCGCGCAGGCGACCTCCGCGGAGGGCGTTGAGCATGTGAGCGTCCACCCGGGCGTCGACCAGGGGCTGACCGTGGGGCTGTATGTCGTGGCTGAGTCGCTTGTGAGGGCGGAGCAGGCCGCGCTCGCGGTCTCGCGGCGCACCGTCGCGCGGGTGCCCGCCCTGCAGCGGAGCAGCATCACCAGTTGCTCGGCGGCGATCGTAGGGGCGTACTTCGACAGCCTCCTGGGACGTGCAGGTGGGGATGGACGGACTATGCGGCTGCCGGATGAGGACACGGCCGAGAGCTGACATTTGCGCAGCGCCGGCCCGAGAGTAGTGGCACCGGCAGGCGGCGGAACCCCGAGCGGGGATACGCCACCGGACGCCGGGGGCGCACCCGCAACTCCCGGCTCGAATCCACTGAACCAGCACCCGCACCCTCAATCAGGAGGCCGTTCAATGTCCGCTATGCCCAACATTGTCACCCGGTTTGCCGCCACGCTCGCGCTCGTCGCCGTCCCCGCCGTCGGTGTCGTCGCAGTCACCGCGCACTCCGCGTCCTCCGGCGCCGGTGTCCGGGTCGTGGCCGACGAGGGCGCCGCCACCCCCACCCCCGACCCGACGGCCGGCAAGGACACCACCGGCTGGCAGTGACCGTTCGCACTCCACACACAAAGAGACGGGAGACAGGAACCGTGACCACGCCGACCAAGGCCAGCCCCTTCGCGTCCCTGCTGCAGTTCCACCGGATCCGGGAGGGCTACACCCAGCAGCAGCTCGCCGACTTCTCGGCACTGAGCGTCCGGGCCATCCGCGACCTCGAGCACGGGCGCGTGGAACGGCCGCGGCAGGACACCGTACGCCTGTTGGCGGACGCACTGAGACTGGACGAGGAGAGCCGCGACGCCTTCGCCAAGGCCGCCCGCGCCGTCCCGTCGGACCGAGCCGGCGCCGCCGAGTGGGCCGCCGTCGCCTCGTACACGGGATTCGAGTACGCGACCATCCTGCTCGCCTCCCTGGCTCCCGACGCCGGTGACGGCACCTGGGAGACCGCCCTCAACGACATGGCCAAGCAGTCCTGGCGCCTCCTGGCCGTCGACCAGGGCGTGGCATACCTGGAGCGTCGGCTCGTCGGCTAGAGGCTTCCCCTCCTGCGGGGCAGGAGTTGTCCAGTGCGGTGAAACGCCGTAGCCCTTGAGCCGGCAGTCCCGCATCACCCTTCAGTTCTCTTCCAGCCTGGACACGGTGTGTTCGACCCGTACCCGAGGTTGCACGTCACCACCGCGGCGCCGCACCAACGCCACCAGCAAGACGAACCGTACTCGCTCAGCCTCGAGAACTGCTCGATCCACCTCGGGCCATCAGCGGGCACCGCCGGCCCCAGTACGGCCGACGCACCCACCACCCCACCACTTGCGGGACCGCTCCGATGCCCGGCCGACCGACGCTCCGCCGCGCTTCGGCGCCGCCGTGCCTTTGCCGCACGCGCCCGTTCAGGGTCCGCCGGTCGAAGTTCCGCGAATCTGCCGTACGCAACTGCCGATTGACCGTAAAACCGCGAACTAATCTCACGCTGAAATCAGCCGGAGCCGCTGTCGGCCGGACCCGATCGGCCCGGTCGGCATGCCCTTTTCAGAGAATCGAGACCTCACATGGCAACGGGCCTGAAGGAAACGGCGGCACTTCATCGGCAGCGCCCGCCGGACTCGCCCCAGCAACATCTCTCCGACCCGGTCACCCGTGACGTACTGCGTATTCAGCACCGCATCCTGATGGCGATACGCAGACACCTTGACGAGGCCGGTTTCGTGGAACTGCGCGCGCCGATCATCGGTCCCGTCACCGACCCGGGAGTGCGTGGCGCCAAGCAGGTCGACATCGACTACTACGGCCGCCGCTACAAGCTGATGACGAGCGCGATCCTGTACAAGCAGGCCTCGCTGCACGCCTTCGACAAGATCTTCTGCATCGCGCCCAACGTCCGTCTGGAGCCCCCGGAGACCGCCGACACCGGCCGCCATCTGGCCGAGTTCCACCAGATCGACGTCGAGGCCGCCGGACATACCCGCGAGGAGATCATGCGGGTCGCTCAGGACATCGTGGTCACCGCGGTCCGTGAGGCCACCGCCACCATGGGGGAGGAACTAGCCCGGCTGGGCCGGGACACGAGCCGGTTCCAGGACGTACTGGCCGGCCCCTTCGACGTGATGTCGCACGTCGACGCCGTTGCCCGAGTGGCCGGCGACCCGCACGCCGAGATCGCCTGGGCCGACGAGGCGCGGCTCTCACATGAGACCGCCCGTCCCTTCTTCGTCACCGACTACCCCAAGGGATCGCGCGGTTTCTACGACCGCGAGAGCCGCGAGAACCCGGGTGTGCTGCGCAACTTCGACCTGCTGCTGCCCGAGGGGTACGGCGAGATAGCCAGCGGCAGCGAACGCGAACACGAATACCAGCGGATCGTGACCCGTATGCGGGAGACCGGGGAGAATCCCGCCAAGTACGGCTGGTACCTGGACATGGCCCGCGCCGGAATTCCAGCCAGCTCCGGATTCGGTATCGGCCTGGAACGGCTCACCCGCTATGTCACGGGCGTCGAATCCGTGTGGCAGGCCAGCGCCTACCCGAAACTCCCCGGCGTCTACTCGGCCTGAGCCCCGGCCCGCCGGCCGCGCCCCCCCGCACTTCCCGTTCGTGAGATCCATCAACCCCAGACAAGGTGGAGTGGAAAGCCATGCCGACCCATCGTGACGCGGACATGCCCGAGGATGGCCTCTCGTCGACCGGAGCCGAGGCCCGGCAGGGCAGCGGAGCGGTGGGCGGCGACAGTGGCCCTGTCGGCCCGGACCACTTCGGCCATGTCGTGGCCGCGTTCACCGCACAGGCCCGGCTGGCTCCCGACGCCGTGGCCCTGCGCGGTGACGGCACGCTCCTCACCTACGGCGAACTCGACCGCGCCGCCAACCGGCTGGCGCACCGGCTGGCCGGGCTCGGTGTGGGCGACTGCCCCGAGACCGCCGTGGCCGTGCTGATGGAACGCTCCGCCGACCTGGTGGTGGCCCTGCTCGCGGTCCTCAAGGCGGGCGCCGCCTATGTGCCGCTGCACCCCTCCTACCCCGCCGCGCGCATGCAGGCGGTCATCGAGCAGACCGGCGCCCCGGTACTGCTCACCGACCGCGCCACCCACCCGGGCGACCTCTTCGACGGCCTGGTGACCACCCTCACCGTGGACGACGACACCGCCCTGGCCGACTGCCCCGACACGGACCCCGGCACGGTCATCGACCCCCTCGGGCTCGCCTACGTCATGTTCACCTCCGGCTCCACGGGCGCACCCAAGGGCGTCGCGGTGACCCACCGGGACATCCTCGCCCTCGCCGCCGACCACTGCTGGAACGGCGAGGCGCAGCGCCGTGTCCTCGTCCACTCCTCGCACGCCTTCGACGCGGCCACCTACGAGGTGTGGGTGCCGCTCCTCGCCGGCCACCAGGCCGTGCTCGCCCCGCCCGGCCAGCTCGACCCGCGCACCCTGCGCCGCCTCACCGAACAGCACGGCGTCACCAGCCTGTTCCTGACCACCGCCCTGTTCAACCTCGTCGCCGAGGAGGACCCCGAGGTCTTCGACCTGGTGCGGCAGGTATGGAGCGGCGGCGAGGCATGCTCGCCCGAGGCGATCCAGCGCGTCCTCGACCGCTGCCCGCACACCGAGTTCGTCCATGTCTACGGCCCCACCGAGACCACCACGTTCGCCACCTTCCTCACCCTGCGCCCGCCCCACCGCGTCGGAGCGACCGTCCCCATCGGACGCGCCATGGACGGCATGGCCGCACACGTCCTGGACGACTCCCTGCGCCGGGTGCCCGAAGGGGCGACAGGCGAGCTGTACCTCGCCGGCGCCGGCGTGGCCCGCGGCTACACCGCCCGGCCCGCACTGACGGCGGAACGGTTCGTCGCCTGCCCGGACCGCCCCGGCGAGCGCATGTACCGCACGGGCGACCTGGTACGCCTGTTGCCCGACGGCGTGATCGAGTTCGTGGGCCGGGCCGACGCCCAGGTGAAGATCCGCGGCTTCCGCATCGAACTCGGCGAGATAGAGGCCGTCCTGGGCCGCCTCCCGGGTGTCGGCCGGCGCATCGTCGTCGTCCGCGAGGACCGGCCGGGCGACAAGCGCCTGGTCGCCTACGTCGTCCCCGGCGAGTCCGGTCACCCCGACCCCGACGAGCTCGCTGCGCGGGCCGCCGAGGAACTGCCCCCCTACATGGTGCCCACCGCGTTCGTGGTGCTGGACTCGCTCCCGCTCAACTCCAACGGCAAGGTCGACCGCAAGGCCCTGCCCGCCCCCGCCGCCCACACGGACGGCATACGGCCGCCGCGCACACCCGACGAGGAAGTCCTCTGCCAGCTCTTCGCCCAGATCCTGGGTCTCGAACGAGTCGGCGTCGACCAGAGCTTCTTCCGCCTCGGCGGCCACTCGCTGCTCGGCTCCCGGCTGATCAGCCGCATCCGCAGCGCCCTCGGCGCCGAGATCACCTTCCCCATGCTGTTCGCCGCGCCCACCGTCGCCGAACTCGCCGCCGTCCTGCGCGACAACGGCGAGCGCCGGCCCCAGCTCACGGTCGCCGAACAGCGCCCCGACCCGGTCCCGCTGTCCTTCGCGCAGCTGCGCCTGTGGTTCCTGCGGGAGTGGGAGGACGGCGGATCGACGTACAACATCCCGCTCGCCGTCCGGCTGCACGGCACCCTCGACGGCCCCGCCCTCGAAGCCGCCCTCAACGACGTGGTCCTGCGTCACGAAGCCCTGCGCACCCTCTTCCCGGCCGTCGACGGCGAACCGCGCCAGGTCATCCTCACCGCGCCCCACCTCACCTTGCGCGTCGCCCCCGCGACCGAGGACCGACTGCCCGCCCTGCTCACCGAAGCCGCCGGTCACGTCTTCGACCTGGCCACCGAACTCCCGCTGCGCGCGGCCCTCTTGGAGCTCGGTGAGCAGGACCACGTGTTGGTGCTGGTCCTGCATCACATCGCTGGTGACGGCTGGTCGATGGCTCCCCTCACCCGCGACCTGGGTCGTGCCTACGAAGCACGCGTGGCCGGGGACGCCCCCGACTGGGTGCCGCTGCCGGTGCAGTACGCCGACTACGCCCTTTGGCAGCGTGACCTGCTCGGTGACGAACGCGACGAGGACAGTCTCGCTCTGCAGCAGCTCCGCTACTGGAGCGAGGCGTTGTCCGGTATGCCGGAGGAGTTGGAGTTGCCGGTGGACCGGCCGCGTCCGCCGGTGGCGTCGCATCGGGGTGCGATGGTGCGGGTGCGTTCGGATGCGGAGCTGCATGCGGGTCTGGTGCGGTTGGCGCGGGAGAGCGGGACGACGCTGTTCATGGTGTTGCAGGCGGCGGTGGCGGCGCTGCTGAGCCGGCTGGG
>NZ_JBEPBM010000085.1:0-12264 GCF_040299205.1 Streptomyces sp. NPDC000983
CAGGCTTGGAGGCTGATCCGCGACAACCAAGCGGTCTACCTCGAGGACCTGTCGGTCTCCGGCCTGGCCCGCACCCGCCTGGCCAAGTCCGTGCATGACGCCGCGTGGGGCATGTTCCGCCGCGTGCTTGAGGAGAAGGCGGCCCGCTACGGCCGGCACCTCGGTATTGTCTCCCGCTGGCTGCCGTCCTCGCAGACGTGCTCGGTGTGCTGGGTGGTGGATGGGAGGAAGCCGCTGCACGTACGTGTCTGGCGGTGCGGGGGCTGCGGTGCTGAGCATGATCGTGACCTCAATGCGTCGCGTGTGATCCTCGCCGCCGGGCAGGCGGAGAGGCTAAACGCCCCTGGAGGGCCGGTCAGTCCCGGAGTGGAAACCCCACACCGGGCACGGCCCGTTGAACGGGGAACCCACCCGAAGGCCCCGCCGGATACCACCGGCAGCCAGGCGGGAATCCCCATCCTTTAGGACGGGGAGGATGTCAAACGCCGACGTGGCAGGTTCCGCCCCTGCGCCCTCCGGGTCCCGAGGCCGGTGCTCTCCTGACTGAGCTACATGTCGATGAGGACCGACGATAGACAGCACGACGATCACCGGACAACCGGATTGCCCAGGGCGGCACATTGCTCATCGGTGAGAGTGTGGCTCTCTATTGCCCGTGCATGGATCGCTGCGTGGGGATCGTTGGGGGTCCGTGTGGGCTATCCCATGACCGCTCGGGCGGTGTCGAGGAACGCCAGTCGGTTGTCCTCCAGGTAGTCCCGTACGCTCTCGCCGTCGGGCAGGCCCTCCCAGACCGTCCGGTTGAGGTCGAGGAAGTACGCACGCGCCGCGTCGTGCACCGGCAGCGGGAACTGGATACGGATGAGCCGTTCGGCGACCCACAGCCTGTTCATGACGTCCTGGGTCTCGATGTGCCAGGGGTGGGTGTCGTCGAAGTCGGAAGGCCGGCTGAACGCGGAGCGTTCGGCCTCGGCCGCCACCTCGATGAACCGCTCCAACAGGGTCAGCCGTTCCGCGCGCCGGGCCTCCGACAGGGCGTTCTGCTGCCGTTGCTGTTCGGCACGTTCCGCCGACAGTTGAGTCCTGTGCTGCACGAGGTAGGACAACATGCCGCCGAGGGCAACGCCGCCCAGTGATATGAGTGACACCCAGACCTGACCCGCCATGGTGGTCATCGTGCCACGCGGCCGGACCCGGGGACGGGCACCGGCCGCAGCGTGGTCACTCCACGGCCTCCCGCCCGTCCTGCTCGAACGCGATGTGGCAGCGTTCGACCTGGTCGCCGACCTGCTCCATGAACCAGCGCATGATCTCGTAGGGGATGTCGTGCTCGTGATGGCCGTGAATGTGGACGGTCGGTTCCAGTCCCGGATCCTCGTCGGGGACGAACGCCACCAAGAAGGCGGCTCCGGGCACATGACTCCCGACGCCGGGGCTCTCGGCCGACGTGGCTGGCACAGGGACGGCCTCGCTCAGTTCCACGGCCCAGGCATCGTCGGGCAAGGCGTAGTGGAACCGGACGGCGTAGTGGCGTCCCGCATGTTCTCGCAGCTCGGCTGGCATGAAGGCAGGGTGCCACAGGTGCGAGAGCCGATTTCCGGCGTCCGCCCGGCGTCGCGGGACATCCCTGAAGACCTCAGAGAGCAGGCTCCGGGAGGTGCCCGAGATGCTTGACGACGCGCTCACGCAGCCGGAGGTATTCCTCCCAGCGGCGGGGCAGGGGCCCCGGTGGACGTGTGACAGGGCGGGCCGCGGTGACTGTCTGGCCGCGCTGGAACTGCTCGTGTGTCAGATCGAGTTCGACACCGCTGGGCAGCAGGTTCCACCAGTGGAAGCCGTGTTGTTCTCCGCGGAGGTGGACCTCGCCGAGCATGAGGTCGCCGCCGAAGATGTCGTTGACGACCAAGGCTGTGATGTCGCAGTGACCCCAGGCAGGGTTGTCGGGCTGCCAGCCGGCGCGGTCGAGGTCGTCCGGGGAGCAGGTGTCAGCGGCCCAGCTGGCGCGGAGGGCCTTGTCGATGACGAGCAGGTTCCAGGGGGTCATGGCGGCAGCATCGCAGCGGCCACTGACAACGTGATCCGGCGAACGCCGTAGGAAGCAGGAGGCCGACGAGGGTTGGATGGCTCCATGGCGAAACGAAGGCGGGGCAAGGCGCGGTCTGGGTTCGGAATGCCGGAGGGTGTCGTCCTGCTCGCGAGGCCGGAGGGATGGCGCCACAGTGTCCGTACCGCGGAGGGCGGGATGTTGTGCGGGAGCCTCGCCGACGTGCCGGTCGATGCCGACCCGGCCAAGGCGCGTGCTGCCGTGGCGGAGATGGTGGTGGGACTCGCGCTCGACTTCCATGGAGCTCGCGTCGATGTGATCTGGGATCCGCCGCGGGAACCCGGGTCCTGGACGGCCCGGGTGACCGCGGTCGATGAGGTTACGAGGACTCTGTGAACGCGGTGGCGTGGTCCGCGGCCCACTGGCGGTACGTCCGTGGCGGCCTTCCGAGGGTGTCGGCGACCGCTGTGGTGATGTGCGCGGGCTGTCCTACCGCCGCGTTCCACGCGGCGAGCAGCATGTCGACGACCGAGGCCGGTGCCGAGCCCTTCGACAGGCGTCGGAACTCGTCCGGTGTCATCTCCTCGAACGGAATCCGGTGTCCCAGGGCGTCGCCGATGGCTTCCACCTGTGCCGCCTGGGTGAGTGACTCGGGGCCGGTGAGGACGTAGTCGGCTCCGGCGTGTCCGTCCTGGCGGAGCGTCCGTGCCGCTACGGCTGCGACGTCGCGATCGTCGACCGGTGCCGTCTCGGCGGCGGCGTACGGCCACCGGACGGTCTCGCCGGCCCTGATCGTGGCTGCCCACCAGGGCAGCGAGTTCGACGCGAGCATGCCGGGCCGGATGACGGTCGACTCGAGTGCGGTGGCTGCGATGAGCCGCTCGATGTCGGCGTGCAGCGCGGCCATGGGATTGGGCTGCTGGAAGAAGGGGTGCGGTGTCTGGTGCGGGGAGGAGAGGAAGACGACCCGCCGCGCGTGTGCGGCCAGTCGTTCGACGACCGCTGCGGCGGTCTGGGGCGGGACGGTCCAGACGAGGAAGACCGCACCGACGCCGCGCAATGCCGGTTCGAGGGACTGGGGCACGGTGAGGTCGCCTGTGAAGACCTCGGCTTCCGACGGCAGTGTCGCCGCCGTCTCGGTGCGGTGGGTGAGGGCGCGGACCGGTACGCCCGCGTCGATGAGCTGGTCGATGACGATGCGGCCGATACGGCCTGTCGCCCCGGTCACGAGTACGGGAGGAGTGTCTGTCTGATGCACGACGCCATGAAAACGTTACTGGGTTAAAAAAGCAATCTGGTAATGAATGTTACTCTGGTCCGATGAGCGAGCCGACGGGACTGCGGGCCCGCAAGAAGGAGCGGACGCGTGACGCCATCGGCGACGCGGCCGTCTCGCTGTTCCTGGAGCACGGCTTCGACCGCGTCTCGGTCAACGACATCGCCGCGGCGGCCGAGATCTCCAAGCCGACCCTCTTCCGCTACTTCCCCACCAAGGAAGACCTGGTGCTGCACCGGTTCGCGGACCATCAGGGCGAAGCGGCACGCGTCGTACGCGGCCGCACGTCCGGCATCGAGCCGGTGACGGCGCTGCACGGGCACTTCCGGGCCGGCCTCGATCGGTACGACCCCGTCACCGGCCTCAACGATCACCCCGAGGTGGTGGCGTTCCACCGGCTGGTGTTCACCACGCCGAGCCTGGCGGGACGGCTCACGCAGTACCAGCTCGAGGACGAGGAAGCACTGGCGGACGCCCTCGGCGAAGGCATCCGGGCACGCCTGCTGGCCGCCCAGGTGCTCGCGGTCCAACGGGTGCTCGCCCGGGCCAACTGGCAGAAGATCGCCGACGGCCGGGCCGCCCAAGACGTCCACCCCGAGGCCGTGACCGACGCCGATCACGCGTTCGACCAACTGCGCTGACAGGCGCAGCCGCCGGTCGGTGAAGGCGCCGAGGTCCGCGGCGCGCATTGCCCGGGGCGGGCCGGGCTGCTTCCGCGCATGCGGGCAGCCGCCGTCTCGTCGGACACAGGGGTCCTTGCGGCTGGGCCGACTTGGGCCTGTTGCGGGGCGGGTCCCTCGTCCTGACCACAGCTTTGTTGTCCGACGAGCGTGCCCGCTCAGCTGATCGCGAGCGGCGGCACAGGATCCAGACCCAGCTTGCTCCGGCATGAGTCGACGGCCCGAACGACCCAGGCGGTCACGGCATCGCGATCCGGTGCGACGGCGTGAAGCTCGCGCGCCTTCTCGTGGGCTTGGACCATCCACGGGGCCAGCGGGTCCTCTCGAGGGACGCGCTCGAAGTGATCGCGGGCCGTGACCGGGTCTCCGACCAGAGCGGCTGCGATCCCGGTGTCGAAGCTGTCCCAGAGGAATCCCTGTCGTACCGGCCTGGACGTCAGGTGCCGGGCCACGCTCCGCAGATCCGGGAACGTCTTCCTCGGCGCGGTCACCTGCGCGGCCGCCTGTCGGCCGAGCTCGAGTGCCGGCGGCGTGAACTGGTCCTCGGTGCGGAACGACTCGGGTCCGGTCCGGACCGCGTCCATGTGGAAGGCCAAGTGGTTCACGTCGTGCCACAGCCACATCGCACCGACGTACAGACCGCTGCCTGTGGTTCGTGGTGGAGTGAATCCCACGACCCCGAGCCACCACTCATGATCATCGACCCACAGCCGCGACCGCCCGCGCTGGCTCAGACCGAGCGGCTTCAGGGACTCCCGCGTTGCCGAGGTGATGATCCGGAGGGCCGGACCGTGATCTGCCAGGACCGGCATTACCGGCCGTACGACCGACACCCCCATCGGTCGTGGTGGCGCATCGGGCCCCATGTTCGTGCCGTTCGGGGACGAGGCAGGTCAGAGGGGGCGGTCGACGTGTTCGTGCAGGGCCTTCGCCAGGTGGCCGGCGAGCGGCTCGGGCAGGCTCTCGCCGTGCACGGTGTTCAGGAGTGTGTCGGCGAGCAGGTGGAGTTTGGTGTTGCTGTTCTGCGAGGTCGTCACCAGGACGTCCCATGCCTGTTCGGCGCTGATGGTGTAGGAGGCCATGAGGATGCCGCGGGCGAGGTCGATGGCGGGGCGGGTCTGCATGGCGCGTCGGAGCTGGTCGTTCTCCGTTCTGACCGCGTCGTCGGCCTGAGCCGCGCCGAGTTCCGTGTCCTGCGGCTGCCGTGAGCTGTCCTCTTCCGCGCTGAGGAACGGTGTTGGGCCGGACGTGAGTGCGTCGAGGGTGCCGGTGAGTTCGAGCAGGCGTTGCACGGCGGGGCTGGAGACACGGACGCAGAGGGTCTTGGCGGTCTCGCGGGCTTGCCGGTGTACCCGTAGGAGGACGTGGAGCCCGGAGCAGTCGCAGAACGTGATCTGGGCGAGGTCGACCTCCACGCCGTTGGCTGACCGCTCCAACGCGTCCTGAAGGATCTGTCCCAGTGCGGGACTGCTGTTGCAGTCGATGTCACCGGCCGCCGTGACCAGGGTGTGTGTGCCGTGCGCGCCCGTGTGGACGGTCAGCGACAGCGGCGGGAGGTAGGAGGCCGGGCGGCGTTCGGCCCCGCATTCGGCGCACTGCTTCTGATCGCCTGGCAGGGCGGCTACATGACCGGACATATGTGGCTCCCGAGCATCCGTCCTTCCGTGCCTGCTCCCAGCATCCCCCGCCCGCACTTCGCACGTCAACCAATACATGAAATTGAAGTCGTGTTTTTGAAAGCGTGAAACATCTGCCCTACTCTGTAGTCATGGGCGGAGTCGCGGAGCCGTATGTGGGCTGGACGTTTTTGACCAATCACGCTCGGGTGCTGGCCGCCGTCGCGGAGGACGACACCACCCGCATCCGGGACATCGCCGCGCGCTGCCGGCTCACCGAGCGGGCGGTCCAGCGGATCATCGCCGACCTGGAGGAGGGCGGCTACCTGACCCACATCCGCCAGGGCCGTTCTAACCTCTACCGGGTCTCGCCCGACACCGTGCTGCGCCATCCCGCCGACGGCGAGGCGACCGTTGCCAGCCTGCTGACTCTCCTCGTCCGTCATGACCGCGGCACCACGACCGGCGCCGCCGCGGAGGCGGACGGGCAACGGTAGGCACCAGTTCCGCCCCGCGCGCGGCAGTACCCGGACGACACGTCCTGCACCTGCGTGGCCCGTACGCCGCGTACCCGCGCTGATGCCATCGGCGCCGGCGTGCTGACATGGGCGAAACCCGGACAGTTGTCAGTCGCCGGGGCCCGGATCGGCGTGGACCGGTGCCTTGATACCGGCTCGGGCCGCCTCCAGTTGGGCGGCGAACGCGATGCCGTAGAAGAGAGCCACGGCGGTGAGATTGGCCCACAGCAGCAGGGCGACGAACGCCGTGAGCGGCCCGTACAGCGCGCCGAAGGCACCGCTGCCTTCCACGTACAGGGCCAGCAGCCAGGTCGCCGCCACCCACAGGATCAGGTGCAGCGCGGAGCCGAAGGCCAGCCAGGTGTAACCGGGCTGGACCCGGCGCGGCGCCCATCGGAAGATCACAGCCGAGGCGACCCATGCCAGTGCCAGCCCCACCGGCACCTGCAGGGCGCTTCGCAGGCCGGGCGCGCCGAGCGACCATCCCGAGGACGCCTCCACCGCGTCACCCACCGCCTCACCGGCCACCAGGACGACGAATCCCACGATCATGGGCAGGCCCGCGGCGAGCGCCAGGGCGAAGGAGCGGGCGTACTTGCGGGACGGCGGGCGGTCGCGCTCGATGCCGTAGATGCGGTTGGCGCCCCGTTCGATCTGCCCCATCGCCGAGGTCAGGTTCAGCAGCGCGAAACCCAGGCCGAGCCAGAGCGCCAGGGTGCTCCACACATCGCCGTCGGCGGTGGTGCGGGTCGCGTCGAAGGCGTCGGCGACCACCTCGCCGCTGGCTCCGGGCACGATCCGGGCCAGGGTCAGTTCCACGGTCCGGCCCACGGACTCTGTGTGCACCGAGGTGGCCAGCCCCACCAGCGCCACGGTGAACGGCACCAGACCGAGCACCACCTGGAAGGCGAGCGCCCGCGCGTTGGTGAAACCGTCGGCGTAGCGGAACCGGGTGAAGGAGTCCGCCAGCAACCGCAGCCCTCCGTAGTGCCGCAACGCGGTGAACGCCTCGTCCCCGGACAGCTCCTCGCCCAGCATGTCCCTGGTCTGCGGAACGTGTACGGCGGTACCCACGATGCCGGCCCTCTTCCTGGTCGTCCTCTGACGTCCGACTGCCCACGCCGGGTCCGCCCACGCGTGGACGTCGCCGGCGGCGAGCGACGGGCGGCCGACGCGACGGCGATGACGCGGCCGACCGGCCCGGTCCCGGGCCGACGGTTCCCGGGACCGGGCCCGGAACTCCGCCCGAGCAGCCGACCCGCCTCGCGACGGCACGCCCGGATGAGAAATACTCGGCCGATGAGTCCACGTACGTCCCCGACCAGGCAGCCGGTCACGATACGCAGGGCTGTTGCGCGGGACGCCAAACGGCTCACGCGGATCGTGCGTGGTTCCGGCGCGTATGCGGGCAAGTACGAGGCCGCGGTCGCGGGCTACCGGGTCGGGCCTGATTACATCGAGGCCAACCGCGTCTTCGTGGTCGTCGGTACTGACGAGGAAGAAGGCCGCATCCTCGGCTTCTACTCGCTCGTCCTCACTCCACCCGAGCTCGACCTGATGTTCGTCGCCGACGCGGCGCAAGGACGAGGCATCGGACGACTGCTCGTCGCACACATGGAGTCCGAGGCCCGCGCCGCCGGGCTCGCCCGCGTCAAGGTGGTGTCGCATCCTCCCGCCGAGGACTTCTACCACCGCGTGGCCGCAGTACGGACCGGTACCGTGCCCGCGAACCCGCCCGCCGTGCCGTGGGACCGTCCCGAATTCGAGTTCCGCATCTCGCCGGGATGACGAGGCGCCGGAGCAGCGCCGGCCCTGTCACCGGGGCGGTCCCGTGTTCGCGGCGCCGCACTGCGGTGAGGGCTGCTGTCAGTGGTCGCGTGACACGGTCCAGGCCGGGAGGTGTTCCAGGAACGCGACGGCCTCGGGCCGCCAGCGTTCCCGCCAGGCGGCGGCATGGCCCGCGGCTCGGCGGGCGAACCGGTCGGCGTCGGCCCGCAGTGTCCGGTCGATGCCGTGGGAGCGTGCGATGCGGCGGATACGGTCGAGGGTGTCGTCGTCGCAGCCGGGATCGCCCAAGGCGTCCTCCAGCAAATTGAGTTCACTCTCGTCGGCGGCGGCCGACAGGGCCCGTACGACGTAACTGCGGCGTCCGGAACGGATGTCGGAGCCGGGGGACTTGCCCAGCCGCTCGGGGGAGCCGAACAGGTCGAGCCAGTCGTCGTGGATCTGGTTGGCGATGCCCAGCGCGGTGGCGTAGCCGCGCAGTTCGTCCGTGTACGGGGCGGGGTCGGTACCGGCGGCGAGCAGACCCAGTCGCAGCGGGGCGAGCACCGAGTAGCGCGTGGACTTGTACTCGGTGACCGTGTGCAGGAGTTCGGTGCCGGGTGCGGGGTGGAAGTCGCGCTCCAGATCGAGGAGTTGCCCGGCCGTCGTGACGGCTCCGGCCTCGGCGTGGACCGCGGCCATGGCCAGGGCGCGGGCGGGCGGCAGGTCGCTGGTGAGCAGGACGCGGACGGACAGGAACGCCGCCAGGTCGCCGGCGAGGACGGCGAGGGCGAGGGCCGTGTCGGGCCGGTCGGGGAACTCCCGGCGGTAGGCGTAGTAGGTGGAGGGGCCGCCACGGCGTACGGGGGAGTCGTCGATGATGTCGTCGTGGATCAGGCCGTGGGTCTGCAGCAGTTCGATGCTGATGGCGGCCTCGTCGAGCCCGGGCACGAACTCGCCGGTGACCAGACCGGCGGCCTCGTGGATCAGGGCCACCCGCAGGCGTTTGCCGCCGCGCAGCGACAACTCGCGCACCAGTTCCAGCGCACGGGCGGGAAAGGCCCCGTGCGGCGGGATCTCCAGGGTGCCGCTCTCGGGGTCGGTCAGGGAGTCGAAGTACGCCGCGAAGCGGGCGTCGAACCGGCGCTGATGGCCGGCCGCACGCCGCAGGGCAGCGGTGATGGCGTCGTTCACGGCTCCAGACTTTCACCGACCGGGCGGTTCGTGCGCCGATCCCGAGTGACCCGGCCGATCCTCGGCACGCTCGGCCTCTGTGACCCGGCGGAGGCCCGGCCGACGCCGGGAGGGCGACAATCCCGGTATGCGGAGCCGACGGGACCAGGTAACGTCTTGGTCATGTTCTTCCAGACGACGATTCACGAGTGAGAGCGTGACGGGCGCCCGTGCCGACGTTCTGCGACGTCGCGGTGCCCGTCCCCTGCCGACGAATCCGTAGATCACTTCACACCATCCGGGAGAACCCGTGAGCAAGAACATCAACAACCCCGTGGGCATGGGCGGCGGCCAGCGCAAGAAGCTGTCCCGCGCCGAACGGCAGAACAACGGCCCGCACCGCAACCTCGACCGCCAGAGTGCCGCCGACCGCAAGGCCGAGCTGGTGCGCAAGATGCGCGAGAAGACGGGCACGGCCGAGGGCGCCGGAAAGACGGACGACGACACCGCACAGAGCTGACACACCGCCACCGCAAGGCGGCGCCGTACGGTGCAGGGCCCGGACCGCGACATGTGGTCCGGGCCCTGCTGCCGTACGAGGCACGGCCTGCCCCGCTCAGCCGCAGACCTCTTGCGAGGCTCGCCATACTGTCCGGATGGAGATGCAGGCCGCAGAGGCGGCGCGGCGTTGGCTGGCTGAACAAGGCGTTCGCCAGGTGCACGGCGGGTGGGCGAGCGACGACGAACCGCAGGTGTTGCTCACCACCAGCCAGGTGGCGCACTCCTGGGCCGGCGATGTGTTCGCCGAGGATCTGGATGCGGCCGACCAGGTCCGGTTGGCCTTCGGCCTGCTGGACCTCCTCGACGAGTACTGGGTCACCTGTGAGGTGCGGTTCGCGAACGAGGGCGCGGACGGCCCGCTGCCGGGCGACGTGCTGTGGGACGGCTACCGCCGGCGACTGGAGGCGGACAGGGGAGCCGAGGCCGTCACCTATTCGCTCTGGGTGGACTGGTTCGAGGACGCGACCACTTCCGCGATGGCCTTCGCCGAGGTTCTGGGTAACGACACCGACCGCTTGACGGCCGGGCCGTCGGAAGGCCTGCTCCGCCGGGCCCGTCGGGTTCTGGAGTGTTCGGGCCCGGTCCGCTGGCCGGTGAAGGAGCCGACGTACCGCGCCGCCGCACGGCTTCCCGCCCTTCACCCAGCCGTCCTGAGAGGTCTTCGGGCGAGTTTCCACGACATCTACGGCGATCTGGAACCGGCTGCCGCGCTGGCCCTCCTCGACCGGTTGGATCTCCCCGCAGACATCGAGCACGTCGCAGAACTGCGTCACGTACTCGCAGCGGGACACAAGAACCACCACCGCAGCCCCGGCGCCTGGGAGGATGCGGTTCGCTCCTGCTCCTGAGCCGTGTTCCTGGCGGGCCGAAGGAGGACGTGAAGCCGATCCCGGCGTTCGCCTTCGTGGCCGGAAGGATGCGGGAGCCTGCTTGGCGATGCCTGACACCTTGGCAGGCATCGCCAAGTAGGCTCCTGCGGGAGGCTGTTGAAGAAGGTCCGGGGACAGAGGGCGACCAACGGGGGGTGTCCGGTGCCACACCCACTCGGCAGGGCGACGGGTTGCCCGTCATGAGCAGCGGCGTGGCATGGATCGCCACCAGCTGGCTGCTCGCCTTCGCAGGAGTCAACGCGGCACTGTACGTGACCTGGTGGCGGCGCACACGGGACGAGCGCGCGTTCCTGAGGGACGTTCTCACGGCAGGCCTGGATCCGATCCGGGCGGCCTGGTGGCTCGGCGCCTCGTGGGACGCATCGCCCCAACAACAGCGCTACGCCGCGGAGGTGGCCGTACGCCTGCTGATCCTGGCCGGTGACGCCGCGGTCGACGAGGCGGGCCGGATCACCGTGCCGCGAGGGCGCCTCGGCACGCAGAAGGACCCGGTACGGGCAGCGCTCGTGACGACCCTGCGCCGGCACAAGGGCGCCACGCTGTACGAATTGCTGAATGACTCCCGCTTCACACGGTTCCGCAAGGTCCTCCACTCACGCCGTCCGCCGCTGCGCAGCGAGTTCGGTACGTATCGCACGCCGTCGCTGACGGCCGCCCTCGTCACGGCGTACGGCCTCTCCCTCCACGCGATGATCACGCGACATCCGGTGCCCGGACTGCCCTCATTGGGCCCGGGGATGTGGATGACCGCCTGGATACCGCTGTGGGCCGTACTGGCCGCCCTCGCGGCGATCTGGCCCGTCAGGACGTCCCGCCCCTGGCCCCGCTTCACCCGTCACTGCCGCGCCGTCGTCACCCGGGCCCTGGCCGACGAGGACAACCACACTCTCTACCGGGTGTCCGTCGTCAGCTCGTCCACCCCGCCCGACCGGCGCACACCCCCCAGGACGACATACTCACAGCCAGCGGCCGGCCCCGGCCGCAGCGGCCGTTCGGCGCCTCGGTACGACCTCGACGACGCGGCGGCCTCGGACACCTATGACGGCGGCTCCGACAGCGGCGACTTCGGTGGGGGCGAGTGAAGCCAGGTGCCCGCCCCTGAGTGGGCGCTTCTGAAGCCCGAAGTCGGTTGGAACGGGCGGGCGGCGAGCAGTTCGGGCCATGCCGGCCACGCTTGGCCTGTGTGCTATCAACAGGCATGGCACTGAAGATCGAGCGAACCGACGCACGGACGTGGCCGGATGAACACCTCAAGGAACTCTTCAGCGAGGGCTTTCCGGAGTTCATCACGGCTGACCGACTGGTGAAGGACTACATAGGCAGGGTCGGCGAGTGGTTCGCCGACCTGAACCTCATGCTGATCAATGAGCACGATGTGCCGGTCGCATCAGGTTGGGGTGTGCCGATCCACTGGGATGGTCTGCCCGAGACACTCCCCACCGGGTACTCGCAGGCCCTTGTTCGCGCCGTCGAGGGCCGCGAACAGGACGTGAAGCCCGACACCTTGGTGATCTGCGGAGCAATTGTCACCCCTGCGCTCAAGGGACACGGGCTTGCGGGCGAAATTCTTGAGGCCCTACGTCAGACCGCAAGGGACGCCGGCTGGTCGCAGGTCATTGCGCCGGTCCGACTGAGGTTCCCCCTGCTAGCCGGACAGCTTGATACTGGGACGGTTGGTCCCGGAGGAAGCAGTCACAGGTAGTGAGCAACATGAGTAAGCGGTACACGGCCGAGTTCAAGCG
>NZ_JBEPBM010000086.1:0-11291 GCF_040299205.1 Streptomyces sp. NPDC000983
CAGGGTTCGACATCTACTACCGCGCCTCCGACGGCACCAACCACGGCTTCGCCACCCTGTCCACCGCCGGAAAGCAGAAGTTCTACAAGATCGACATCCTCACCGGCCGCGCCCGTCTCATCGGCACCTTCCCCGCCAACCGCCCGGTAGTCGACGTAGCCCTCCCCCTCAACCAGCGCTGACACCAGCCCCGACAGGGCTCACACGCAACGCACCACAGCCACGCAACCGCCTGGACACCTCCCAGGCGGTTGCGTGCCGCAGTCTCACGGTTCAGGCCACCAGGGCCACAGGGTACGGAAACTGGCGCCCGGCGCCGACTCAGGTCCTCCAGGCGGGGCCGCCACGCCGCACTGACGGCGGCGGGGTACGAGGAAATGCGACAAGCAGGGTGGATCAGGCTGGAAGAACGCGTGACTGACCCAGCGAGGACGACGTACCCGTTGGGGGGTTCGCGGCGCGCTCGGGCCGCCTGGCTCTGAATCCTTCCCCCGCGGATGCCCGCCCTCCCGCGGGGGCGCCCAGCCGGTCGGCAACCGATGTCGGCGCCGCCCAGAAGGAGAGGGTGATCCGGGTGGAGGCGAGCGCGTCGCCCCGGGCCTGTCTCCCCGACCACGGGCCCTGTGATGAATATCGGGAGGACGCCGGACGGGTCGGCCGGACACAATGCGGCCATGGTTGGTCACGTTCGAATTGCTCCACGCCCGGACTTCCTCAGCAAGCCGTCGCTGAGCGGTGAACAGGTGCGGCTCCGGCCGGTCACACTGGATGACGTGCCCGCGCTGATGCCGATGCTCCTGGATACAGAGACATCACGGCTGACCGGCAGTCATGACGACGGGGCACTCGATGAGGGGCGCATACATACCTGGTACGACAGCCGTCGGGAGCAAGATGACCGGCTGGACCTTGCCGTGGTCGAGCTGGCGACGGGGCACGTCGTCGGCGAGGCGGTCCTCAACGAGTGGGACCCGGGCAACGAAAGTTGCAACTTCCGGATCTGCCTGGTGCCCGGCACTTATGGATCGGGGCTGGGGACGGAGGCGACCCGTTTGATCGTCGGGTACGGCTTCGAGGAGCTGGGGCTGCACCGCATCTCGCTGGAGGTCTACGCCTTCAATCCGCGAGCCCGCCGCGCTTACGAGAAGGTGGGGTTCGTCGCCGAGGGCGTGCTGCGTGACGCACTGCTCTGGGAGGGCGAGCGGGTGGACGCGACAGTGATGTCGATCCTGGCTCCGGAATGGTTCCAGCACGGTGGACGTCCGGTAAGAGCTGGTCACGCATCGGCCTGACCGTGCCGCTGGCGTCAGGTCGCTCGTTGTGCCGCTCATGATGAGTCGAGGTGATCCGACCGACGCCGAGTGGGCCGTGCTGGAGTCGCTGCTGCCGGTGAGCAACAACCGATGCGGGCGGTGGCGGGACCACCGCCAGGTGATCAACGGCATCATCCATCGGCTCAGCACCGGGGTGCAGTGGCGAGAACTCCCGGAGCGTTTCGGCCCGTGGAAGACCGTCCACAAGCACCACTTGCGCTGGTCGGCCGATGGCACGTGGGAACGCCTGCTCCACCACCTCCAGGCCGTCGCCGACGCGGTGAGCGACATCGACTGGGACATCAACGTCGACTCGACCTCGATGCGCACACATCAGCACGCGGCCGGTGCACCGAGGAAGCCGCCACCGGCCCTGCTGGCTGGAAAAAAAGGGGACCGCGCGAAGATCAGTTCACATGCGCGCACATGCGCCACAGCCGCCAGCTCAGGCTGATGCGGCTGTTCGGCATCACCGAGCAGACCGCCATGCGCTGCATCACCGCCCACCCCGAACGAACCGCCAAGCTGCCCGGGCAGCCCGCCTGGCTCAGCCCTGGAGGGTGGCGAGCCAGTCGGTCAGCAGGCGGTTGACCTCGTCGGGGCGCTCCTGCTGGATCCAGTGGCCGCAGCCGTCCAGGAGGTGGGAGCCCGACAGGCCGGGGAGGGTGGTGGGGTAGGCGTCGATGGCGTCGGACATCCAGGTGGTGGAGGCGTCCAGGGCGCCGCCGATGAACAGGGACGGCTGCTTGATCGGGGCTCCGTGGTGCGGGGAGAGGTCTTCCCAGTCCCGGTCCATGTTCCGGTAGCGGTTGAGTGCGCCGGTGATCCCTGTGCGCTCGAACTCCCCGGCGTAGACGTCGAGGTCGTCCTCGCTCAGCCAGGCCGGGAGGACCCCTGTGGGGAAGCGGTCGCCCAGCCGGCCGCCGCGGGCGACGAAGTGCGGGTCGGGCTCGCCCTGGGCGGGCATGGTGTCGGCGGACAGGGCCGCGTAGAAGCCCGCGAGCCAGCCCCGGACGTCGGGCTCGATCTCCGCCTCGGCGCGGCCGGGCTCCTGGAAGTAGGAGACGTAGAACTCCTGCTCGGGTCCGCCGATCCGGCCGAAGATGTCGGTGGGGCGGGGGCCGCCGGGCGGCGCGTAGGGGACGCTCAGCAGGCCGACGGCGCGGAAGACCTCGGGGTGGAGCAGGGCGGAGGCGGCGGCGATGTTGGAGCCCCAGTCGTGGCCGACGACCACCGCGTTCTCCTCGCCGAAGGCGCGCACGACGGCGACGTTGTCCTCCACCAGGTCAAGCATCCGGTAGGCGTCGGTCGCCTTCGGCTTGGAGGAGCGGCCGTAGCCGCGCACGTCGATCGCCACCGCCCGGTACCCGGCCGCGGCGAGGGCCGGCAGCTGGCGGCGCCAGGAGTACCAGGACTCGGGGAAGCCATGCACGAGCAGGACCAGCGGGCCGGTGCCCTGCTCGACCAGGTGCAGGCGCCCGGCCGGGGCCTCGACGGTGCGGTGGCAAAGCTTCGCGGTCGGCTCGGGCTGCATGGGCTTCTCCTCGGATCGCGGGCGAACGCGGCTGCCCGTCGATCATGCGGCGCGGCACCCGCCCAACGCGATCAGGCTTGCCATTGTGGCAAACTCGCAGGACACAGCGGTGGAGCGGCACGGCAGGAAGGAGCGGGACAGGTGGCAGTCGACGACGTGGACGCCACACTGGCTGCGATGGGGCCCCGGTTGCGGGCCGCACGCGAGCACCACGGCGCGACGCTCGCCGGTGTCAGCTGCGCGACCGGCATCTCGACCAGCACGCTGTCCCGGATCGAGACCGGCCGGCGCAAGCCCACCCTGGAAGTGCTGCTGCAGCTGTCGAAGGAGTACGGCGTCTCCCTCGACGAACTGGCCGGCACCGCACCCACCCCCGCGGCCGAGCCGCGCACGGCGCCGCTGAGCTTCGGCGACGACAAGGCGGCGTGGCCGCTGACCCGGTACGTCGGCGGCCTGCACGCCCACAAGCACGTCCTGCCTGCTCTCAAGGACCCGCCCGCGCGGCCCCGTCAGGTCTCCCACGACGGCCACGAGTGGCTGTGCGTCCTGTACGGGCGGCTGTGGCTCGCCCTCGGCGACCACGACCTCATCCTGACCCCCGGGGAGGTCGCCGAGTTCGACACCCGCACCCCCCACGGGGTGGCGAACGCCGGCCCCGGTGGACCGGTCGAGTACTTGATCATGTTCGGCCCCCAGGGCGAGCGCCCACGGCCGCGCACCCCTCCAGCCGCCGGCTGCGGGAACCGCCAGCCGAATCGCCCCCGGGCCGGCCGCGAAGAACAGCCGTAGGACCCAAAAACCCGCTCCGGCAGGACAGCGACATCACGACCTGCACATAGGTCGGTCGTCCTGGCGCATCGGGCGCGCTGCGTCGGTGTTGTCCTGTCCGGCGTAGCGGTACATGGTGGCGCTGGCTCGGTCGGGTGCGGGGGCAGGCGGGCGGCGGGCAGGGAGGCCACCGGGTGAGCGGGGAAGCATCACGCGTGGCGTCGGAACCAGTGGCGGTGAAGGGCCTCGCGATGCCGTTCGCGGATCAGGTCGCCCGCTGGGCGCTCGTCGAACGTGGGACAGGTCTCGGCGTATGCCTGGAGGATGGACAGCAGATTGGGGTCGACGTCCTCGAAGAGCCGTTCGCGTTCCACGAAGGGCTGGACCGCCGCCCAGACGGTGGCGGCGCGGCGGCGGACCATCAGAGTCGCTGCCGCTTCGTCGATGATGCCCATCGCGTACAGCGCGGCGATGGTCTGGAAGAAGTAGGTCACGTTGAACACGACTTCACGCGTCTGCGAGGGCAGGCCCCGCAGGCCCTGGGCCGGATCGTGCTCGTGCGCCAAGCGGCCGCACACGTACTGGTACTCGTCGTGAAGCCGAGCCGTGCGGAACTCGGCGAGCAGGTCCATCAGGGCCGGCAGATAGTTGGCGTGCCGAGCCGCCCGGACCTGGCGAGAACCGAAGAAGAGACTGGCCACAAGCGCTACCACGGACACGGTGATGGCGAGAACGTTGAGCAGGGTGGATGAGCTCACCTCGGACCCCCGATCATGCAGACGGCTGCACCTCGCCGGGCGCCGGCAAGGCGGTGCACTCCCGTTGGGGACGGGCAGTGGACAGACGCCGTCGGTGGGGCGGTGGGGTCCGTAGTGTCCTGTTTTCCCGGTCCTTGCGCGACGCGAAACGTAGGGAAGTCCAGCCGGTGCGTGGCGGATCGTTCGCGTGCGTGATTGCAGGCACTCGCCCGACGACGCTGTGAGGACTGCCCCACACGGCGTGGGGCGCATGCCCGCGCGGGCCGGTGGCCGCGGCTTGTCCAGGGGCAGGTGCAAGAGCGGGAACGCCAGCCGCCGGCCTCCAGCGCCGCGGCCTGATCCTCTTCCTCCTGGCGCAGCCGCTCCCGCTCCCGGCGCTGGTGGTCATCGGCCTCGCCCCGCACGGCCGCCGCGACGGCCAGGTGTCGGCGGTTCTCACACAGGTGCGGGTGAGGCGGGCGATTGTTCCAGTCGCGGGTGTGGCCGGTCGCCTCCCACTGGTCGTCGGTGGACTTCTGTCCGCAGTCGGTGCAGACCGGCCGCCGTGCTTCCCGCTGCTCGGCCTCCCCCTGGCCGCGGCGCCGCGGGGAGGATCCTCGGAGTGGACGCCGTCGGCGTCGCGGCGTGGAACGTCCTCAAGTGGCCGCTGCCGGCGTGCCTGGCCACCGTCATGGTCCTGGTGCTGTTCCGCTCCGGCCAGGCCACCGCCCTTCGGCCTGCGGCACCGGGCCGTCGGCGGCCTGCTCGCCGTCGTCCGGGGGCTCCCGGCCTCCGCCGGCTTCACACCCTGTGCATCGCGAAACACGCGGGCACCTACGACCGCCTGTACGGCTCTTTTGCGGTCGGCGTCGTCTTCCTCGTCCGGTGGTGGATAACCGACCTCGCCCTCCTCGCCGGAGCCCAGTTCAACGCGGAACTCGCCGGGATCCGCCAGGGTCGGCCCGCCCCGACCGGGGTATGAAGCGGGGCAGGCGACAGGCGGGGGCTTATGGGGATATGGGGAGGCGCGGGGGCTGTGTCACGGATCGTTGTGGTGCACGGGATCTTCAACTACGAGAAGGGGGCGACACCGTCGGAGGCGGCCGAGCGCGGCGCCGCTCAATGGCGGGAGCGGTTGGCGCAGGGGCTGGCCCAGGTGTCGTTCGAGCGCGCGGTGCCGGATGTGGCGGTGGCCTACTACGCGGATCTCCTCCTGCCGCGTCTGGCGGACGACGCCCAGTCCGTAGCACCGCCGGTGTCCTTCGACGACCCTGACGAACGCGAGGAACTCGAACTCGCCAAATGGCTCGCCGGCGCCGGGCTGGTGGCTCCCGAGGACGCGATGAACCGCGCTCTGGCTCCGGCGAGATGGCTGGTGAGCAGGCTGGTCGAGGAACACGGCAACCGCTTCGTGGAGCGCCTGCGGGAGCAGACGGTGGAGCGGTTCATCGGGTTTTTCCTTCGTGGACACCCCCGGCTTCAGCCGGGGGAGAAGCGAAGCTCCTGCGGAGCAGGACAGGGAAAGCCGGTTCGCCGCCAGCGTGAACCGGCGTTCACCCTCAACTGGCTTCGCTCTGACACAAACTGACGGGCTAGTGTGTGAAGCGTGACGACCAGCCACGTGAAGCGGGCGTTCAAGTACCGCTTCTATCCAACCGATGCGCAGGCGGCGGAACTGTCGCGCACGTTCGGATGCGTGCGGAAGGTCTACAACCTCGCCCTCGCGGCACGCACGGAGGCGTGGGCGCGGCAGGAGCGGGTGAACTACAACCAGACGTCGGCGATGCTGACGGCCTGGAAGAAGACCGGGGAACTCGCCTACCTCAACGACGTCTCGTCCGTTCCACTCCAGCAGGCCCTGCGGCACCTGCAGATGGCGTTCGCGAACTTCTTCGCCAAGCGGGCGAAGTACCCGCGTTTCAAGTCGAGGAAGAAGTCCCGCAGGTCGGCGGAGTACACCACCAGCGCATTCCGGTTCCGCGACGGCACGCTGACCCTGGCGAAGATGACGGAGCCACTCGACATCGTCTGGTCCCGTCCCCTCCCCGAGGGTGCGTCCCCGTCCACAGTGACCGTGTCGCAGGACGCGGCCGGACGGTGGTTCGTGTCCCTGCTCTGCGAGGACCCCTCCGTCCAGCCGCTCCCCGCCACGGATGCAGCCGTCGGCATCGACGTCGGCCTCGACCACCTGCTCACGCTCTCCACCGGGCAGAAGGTCGCCAACCCCCGGCACGAGCGCCGTGACCGCACCCGCCTCGCCAAGGCCCAGCGGCAGCTGTCCCGCAAAGCCCGGGGTGACGGAGCGAACCGGGTCAAGGCACGCCGCAAGGTCGCCAAGATCTACGCCCGCATCGCCGACCGCAGGCGTGACCACCTGCACAAGCTCACCACTCGGCTCGTTCGTGAAAACCAAACGATCGTGATCGAGGACCTCACCGTCCGGAACATGCTGAAGAACAGAAGACTGGCCCGCGCCATCAGCGATGCCGCGTGGGCCGACTTCCGGAGCCTGCTGGAGTACAAGGCCCGCTGGTACGGCCGCAACGTGATCGCGGTCGACCGCTGGTTCCCCTCCTCCAGGCTGTGCTCCGCATGCGGCGCCCTGCAGGACAGGATGCCGCTGAACATCCGCACATGGACGTGCGACAGCTGCGGGACGACCCACGACCGGGACGTGAACGCGGCGAAGAACATCCTGGCCGTCGGGCTGACGGCGTCTGTCTGTGGAGCCGGTACAAGACCTCAACGGAGCACTCCGGGCGGGCAGTCGGCGACGAAGCAGAAACCCCTACAGCGCGAGCCGTAGGAACCCCCTCCTTCAGGAGGGGGAGGAAGTCAAGCAGGCACTCGTGGCGAACCTGAGAGAGGTGGAGGCCTACTCCACCTGGCCGGAGCGGCGCCGACTGGTACGGGACAGGAGTACGGCTCGCCGGGAATCGACGGCGAACCGATCGTGCTGGTGTTCGCGAGCAACGGAGGAGGGAATCTGTTCGCGATCGGCGACAGCGGGCGGATCTGGAGATCGACCACGGCCTCCTGGTTCGACGACTTTGAGGTGGTCGCGGCCAGTCTCCAGGAGTTCCTCGAACACCTCGGCCGACTGGCCGCGGCGCGACCCTGATCAACCGGGAGTTGGAAGTCCGGCTCTGAGGCTCACGCCCATTCCTCGCGTGGCCGCAGCTTCGCCAAGGTCTGTTGGGCTTCGTTGCGGACCCCGGTGTCCGGGTCCGTTGTCAGCTCTCGGTACTGCTTGATCAGTCGGTCCGCGCCTTCGGTCGTCATCCATTCGGGGTTGCAGTCCAGGGCAGCACCGAGATGGTCCATGGCGTCGTAGTTGCCCGCCTGGCTGTAGGCCAGTAGGACACAGCGCAGGCCGATGATGTCTTTGCGTTCGAGCAATGCCTCGGCCGTTTCCTGGATGACCCAGGTGTCCTGGGCATCCAGGAGAAGGCGGTGGATGACGTCCGCCAGTTCCTCGATCCTGTCCGAACCCGCGAGCTGCCGCCCAGCCGTCCCACGGACGGACCAGGCCGACGAGTCGGCATTCTGGATCGCGGTGTTCAGTTCTTGATCGTCGAGGGATGCCATGCCCCCAGCCTGCCAGGAACCCCGGCGGTCTCGGGATGATTCTCGTTGGCCTCGCTGCTGTTTGACCTTGGTCTGGCCGGTTACGGACTCGTCTGATAGCCCGCCCCGCCAGGCTGACTGTGCGGGCCACGGACAGCATCCAGCACCGCTTGGCCCTGATTATCGACGAACTTGGTGAACAGCTGCTGCGAGTAGCCGAAGACGATGGCCCAGGCGATGATCTGAGCGGACGAGTCGAGAGCGCTGAGACCTGGGACGAAACCACCCCGCATGAGCAGCAGTCCAAGCCCTGCGGTCAAGGCCCCGGTGGGCAGCTTCAGCAAGGCCAGCACGACCGGCACGTTGTAGGGCAGTGCCGTCCCCCGGATCCGCCGCGGAGGCGATGGCGGCGGACAGGACACCGACGATTTCGATGATGAGGTAGTCCTGGGTGCGTGCGGTGGCGGCGATCTGGTCCGCAGTGGGCGGCAGGGGAAAATCCTCACTGAACGAGGAAGGGCAGACCACCCTGTAGGTTCCACCACCCATCTCCGGTGTGAAGCACAGCGGAATCGCGGTTTCCCAGATGCACGACATCACCGCGACACCGACCGCCGCGATGAACAGGCCAATCGTCACTGCCGCCACGATCGACACGAAGCTGCGGACACGCAGGGTCTCCTTGCGCAGAAGGCGCCGGGCCTGGCTGACGGTCTCGGCGAGGAAGGCACGCTCCCCCCTCCTCAGCCCGTTTTGGCCCTGCTCATCGTGCTGCAGCCTGCGCGCGATGTCGTGGGCTCGAATGCGCCGTGGGTCCCCGGACTGGAAGTGCTCATCGATGAGCGCCAGCATGTCGGGGAGCAGCGCCTGGATGTCCTCGCCGGAGGCCATCCAGACCATGAGGTTCATCGCGGCATCAACGTGGGACTGCGCGACACCCAGATGCGCAGCCCGTCGCATGCGCGGATGCGAGTCGTGCGCGAGTGCCGACTGCGCTTGTTCGAGCTCCACTCGCGCCTTGGCGGCGTACGAGTCCGCCACGTCCCTACGGTCCTCGCACGCCAACGCCCGAACGGCCGCAGCGTCAAGGATCGCCTCCAACTCGGTGATCCTTGCCCGCAGGGCCTCCTTCTGCTCCCACGGCCCCATCTCTGCACGAGAGGCCCTGAAGGGCATAGCCGCACCGAACCACCGACGGGTTCTTGTCAGCCAGGGTTCCTCACCGGACTCCCCGCCGCCTGCCGTGCCGCTCATGAAGACCTCCTGCGCCCGCGCCACCAGTGACGCCATGGATTCGGCCTCGCAGCCAAGCCCCCGCAGGACGGCTCGACCATTCAGCAGGCCAAATTCACCGGAGAAACGATCCTCGAACTCGATCACTCCTGGCGGAACGACCCGCCGCTCAGGCGGGCGTGGATCCGATCCAGGCGGCGTGGTGTCTGGGTCCGTCCTGGGACAACGCCTCGCCCCAGCAGCAGAGTTACGCCGCGGAAACGGCCGTCCGCCTGCTGAGCCTGGCCGGCGACGCCGAGATTGACGAGGCAGGCCGGATCAATGTGCCCTGCGGACGCCTCGGGACGCAGAAGGACCCGGTACGCGGCGCACTCGTGACAACCCTGCGTCGGCACGAGGGAGCCACGCTGTACGAATTGCTGGAGGACCCCCGCTTCGCGCTTCCGCAAGGTCCTCCACTCCCGTCGTCCGCCACTGCGCAGCGAGTTCGGCGGATATCGCACACCCTAGCTGACGGCCGCCCTCATCACGGCATTCGGTCTGTCTCTCCATGCCATGATCACGCGGTGCTCGGTGCCCGGACTGCCCTCCGTGAATCCAGGCATGTGGACGATCGCCTGGATACCGCTGTGGGCGGCGTTGGCCGCCCTTGCGGCGATCTGACCCAAAAGCGCATCGCGCCCCTGGCGCCGCTTCACCCGTCACTGCCGCGACACCGTAACCCGAGCCCTGACCGACGAGGACAGGCGCACACGCCACCGGGTGTCCGTCGTCAGTGCATCCACTGCGCGCGAGCGGCCCGCACCGCCCAGGACAACAAGCCCGGGCTCAGCGGACCGCTCAAGCCGCAGTGACCGCACTACGCCCCGGCACGACCTCGACGACGCGGCCGGCTCGGACACCCTTGACGGCGGCCCGGACAGTGGCGATTTCGGCGGAGGCGACTGCCCCCGACCACGCTCTCGGGCCCAAGCACGGCCGCCGTGATCAGGTACGGCACGGCACGGGCCTCCACGGTCATGCCCTCCGTGCGGAGGCGGTGGTCCTGGCCCTCGGCGTACCGCCGACGGAGAGGGGTGTTGCCGCAGGGCCCGGAGTCCGTGAATACCAGGTGCGTTCAGTGGTCAGTGACCGGTCGCCTGCGTGGCGGCGTCGGTCTCGGAATCCGCTCCGGCGGTGGAGAGCGTACCGCCGGAGCTCTCCAGGTGGGCGCGGACGAACCACTGGAACTTCTCGAGGTCACGAAGCTGCTCGATCAGGAGATCCTCGGTGGAGGGGTCGAGCTTGCCGACCTTCTCGACGGCTTGACGCAGACTGGTGAGAACACCGGTGTAGACGAGATCAAGGGCCCCCAGGTGGCCGATCGCGTCCGCGCGGCCGACGCTGTAGTCCTCCCAGTCCCGCTCGGCGACCAGTGCGCCGGGGGTGCCCTTGGCGACGCCGCCGAGGGCCGCGATGCGTTCTGCGACGTCGTCGGCCATGTCCCGGACCCGGTCGACCTGCGGATCCAGCATCTCGTGCACGGCGATGAAGTGCGGGCCGACCACATTCCAGTGGACGTGCTTGAGGGTCAGATGCAGATCGTTGAGAGCGTGCAGCCGGCCCTGGAGTTCCCCGATCACGCTCTCGGCGTCGGAGAGGGACAGACCCGGGACGGTGTAGCGGGGAGCGTCGTTCTTGGTCATGACGAGACGGCTTTCTGTGCGATGTACAGGGATTTCTCACGTACCCCATCCGAGGCCCTTCATCACTGTGAGCAGCGCACGGCCCCGGCCGTTGCGGTGACAGCCGCCCTTTCCGCGTACGCCACACCTGCAACCCGTTGCGGAATGCGACATTCCAGGCTTTCGGCACGAAGTGCGGGGTACGCGCGATCACGGCGTGGCCGACACCACTGGAGTGGCGCGCTCGACAGAGAACCCATTGAACCCACGGGGCGGACAAGGGAGCACAGGATGCGTTTGACCAGGCGGGTCGCGACGATGACTGTGGTCGGCATTTGCGTTTTAGGCATGGCCGGCTGCGGTTCGGACGACGGCGGCGGCGAGGGGGCGTTCGAGGGCGAGAGTGCGGACGCGATCGCGGCGAAGGCGGTCGAGGCGACCCGGGATGCCGATTCCATGCGCATGCAGGGTGAGG
>NZ_JBEPBM010000087.1:0-9468 GCF_040299205.1 Streptomyces sp. NPDC000983
TATCCCCGGGCGCCCCCCCCCGCCCACCCCCCCGCGCGCCGCCCCCCCCCCACCCCAACAATTACCGGGCGCCCCCCCGGGGCACCCCGGGCCCCGCCCGCCGAAGGCCCGCTGAGGCTCTTCTGGAGGCGACCTAGAGGTCGACCTCCTTCATGAGCATCCCGACCTCGGTGTTGGAGAGCCGGCGCAGCCAGCCCGACTTCTGGTCGCCCAGGGTGATCGGCCCGAAGGAGGTGCGCACCAGCTTCTCGACGGGGAAGCCCGCCTCGGCCAGCATCCGGCGCACGATGTGCTTGCGGCCCTCGTGCAGGGTCACCTCGACGAGGTAGTTCTTGCCGGTCTGCTCGACCACCCGGAAGTGGTCGGCGCGCGCGTAGCCGTCCTCCAGCTGGATGCCGTCCTTGAGCTGCTTGCCCAGGTCGCGCGGGATCGGGCCGACGATGGCGGCGAGATAGGTCTTCTTCACGCCGTACTTGGGGTGGGTCAGCCGGTGCGCCAGCTCACCGTGGTTGGTGAGCAGGATGACGCCCTCGGTCTCGGTGTCGAGCCGGCCCACGTGGAACAGCCGCGTCTCGCGGTTGGTGACGTAGTCGCCGAGGCTCTGCCGTCCCTCGGGGTCCTCCATGGTGGACACGACACCGGCGGGCTTGTTCAGCGAGAAGAACTGGTACGACTGGGTCGCGACGGTCAGGCCGTCGACCTTGACCTCGTCCTTCTCCGGGTCGACCCGCTTGCCCTGCTCCAGCACGATCTCGCCGTTGACCTCAACCCGCGCCTGCTCGATCAGCTCCTCGCAGGCCCGCCGGGAGCCGTAGCCGGCCCGCGCGAGGACCTTCTGCAGCCGCTCGCCCTCCTGCTCGGCGCCGGGGAAGGTCTTGGGCAGTTTGACGTCCTTCTTGCCCGCGTAGCGCTCGCGGTTGCGCTCCTCCGCGCGGGCGTCGTACTCGCGGGAAGTCGCCGGAGCCGAACGGCCGCGCCCGGTGCCCTGGCCCTGCCTCGGCCCGCCCTTGGCACCGCCGCGCGCCGAGGCGCCGCGCCCCGACTTCGGGCCGTCCTGGGTGGCGCCGGGACCCACGTCGTAGCGCCGCTCCTCGGGGCGGGGCTTCTTGGGCCGGCCGCCCTGGTTGTCGTCGCGGTTGTTCCCGGCACCGCGGTAGTTGCCGCGGCCACCGCTGTTCCCGCCGCGGCCGCCGCTGTTGCCACCACGGCTCCCGCCGTTGTTTCCGCTGCTGTTCCTGCCGCTGCTGCTTCGCATCAAAGTTCCGTCGTGTTGTCGTCTGCGTCCTCGGAATCCGGAGCGTCCGGATCGAACGACGGTACGCCCTCCTGGGTCTCGGCCTCGATCGCCTCCGCCTCCGGGAGGAAGGGCGCGAGCTCCGGGAGCTCGTCCAGGCCGCGCAGGCCCATCCGCTCCAGGAAGTAGTTCGTCGTCCTGTACAGGATCGCACCTGTTTCGGGTTCCGTCCCCGCCTCCTCGACCAGCCCCCGCTGGAGGAGGGTGCGCATCACGCCGTCGCAGTTCACCCCGCGCACCGCCGAGACCCGGCTGCGGCTGACCGGCTGCCGGTACGCGACCACGGCGAGGGTCTCCAGCGCGGCCTGGGTCAGCCGGGCCTGCTGGCCGTCCAGGACGAAGCCCTCGACGGCCGGCGCGAACTCGGCCCGGGAGTAGAAGCGCCAGCCGCCCGCGATCCGCCGCAGCTCGAACCCGCGGCCCTGGACGGTGTATTCGTCCGCCAGCTCGCGCAGCGCGTCCGCGATCCGCCTCCTGGGCCGCTGGAGGATCTTGGCGAGGTGCTCCTCGGTCGCGGGTTCGTCCACGACCATCAGGACGGCCTCCAGGGCCGGCTTGAGGTCGAGGTCGGCCACCGAGGGCGGCCCGGCCGGCGGCTCGCCGTTCTCCTCGCTCACTTCTTCTCCTCCTTCGGCGGCTCGGGCGGCCGGTCGAACTCGTCCGTCACCACGGGCTCGGTCCCGCCCTCGCCGCCGGTCCAGCGCACCGTCAGCTCGCCGAGGGCGGTCTCCTGGTCCAGCGCCACGGCCTTCTCCCGGTACAGCTCCAGCAGGGCCAGGAAGCGGGCGACGACGGTCAGGGTGTCGTCGGTGTCCTCGATCAGCGTCCGGAAGCCGGCCTCGCCCAGCTCCTTCAGCCGCGCGACCACGATCTGGGCCTGCTCCTGGACGCTGACCAGCGGTGCGTGGATGTGGTCGACGTACACCTGCGGCTTGGGGCGGGGCTGCATCGCCTTCACGGCGAGCCTGGCGAACCCCTCGGGGCCGATGCTGATGACCACCTCGGGCAGCAGTTCGGCGTGGTGCGGTTCGAGGCCGACGGTGCGCGGGTAGCGCCGTGCCTCCTCGTCGAGGCGGCGGTTGAAGATCTCGGCGATCTGCTTGTAGGCGCGGTACTGGAGCAGCCGGGCGAAGAGCAGGTCCCGTGCCTCCAGCAGCGCCAGGTCGCCCTCGTCCTCGACCTCGGCGGCGGGCAGCAGCCGGGCGGCCTTGAGGTCCAGCAGGGTCGCGGCGACCACCAGGAACTCGGTCGTCTCGTCCAGGTCCCAGTCCGCCCCCATGGCCCGGATGTACGCCATGAACTCGTCGGTCACCTTGGACAGGGCGACCTCGGTGACGTCCAGCTTGTGCTTGGAGATCAGCTGGAGCAGCAGGTCGAAGGGGCCCTCGAAGTTGGCGAGCCGGACCTTGAAGACACCTTCGCCGGACTCGGCGGGGGTGGAGGAGCCGGCGTGCTCGGCGTGCTCGGCGTGCTCGGCAAGCGCGAACGGTTCCGCGGCCACAGCGGGTTCCGCGGGCTCGGAATCTTCCGCAGGCTCGGACGGCCCCGCGGGCTCCGGTTCGTCAGCGACGGTCCCGGGTTCCCCGACGACGGGCTCCGGCTCCTCGGCGACGGGTCCCGCCGGCGGTTCCGGGGGTACGACCTCCGGCTCCGGCACGGGCTCCCAGGGCACCGCGGCCCCCGGCCCCCTCCCCAGCGCGCGCCGACGCCCACCGGATGCGCCGGCGGCGGGCACGGGAGCGTCGTTCGAGGTCATGGCCCTCGCAGGCTACCGCTACCGCCCGCGAAGCCGTCGTACGAGGATGCTGGCGTCCCCGCGGGTCTCCAGGTCGGCGAGGACCACGGCCACCGCCTCGCGGACGATCCGCCCGCGGTCGACCGCCAGCCCGTGCTCACCGCGGAGCACCAGGCGGGCGTGCTCCAGGTCCATCAGCTCCTCGGCCGAGACGTACACGGTGATCTTCTCGTCGTGTCGCTCACGTCCGCTGGGCCGGCGGGCGGCGGCCCGCCCGCGCTTGCGCTGGGCCGGCGGACCGGCGGCGGCAGAACCTTCCTGCGCCTCCGGCCGGCGCCCGGAGCGCTCCGCGGCCGCCCGGCTGCGGGACTCCCCGGCATCGGCCGGTTCGGCGTCCGCGGCGACATGCTCCGCGCCCTCGCCGTCGCCGCCCTGGGCGGGCACCGACTGCGGCGCGTCCTCCGCGGGACCGTCGCCCTCCCCCGCCGGCGCGGGTACCCGGGCCTCGCCGTTGGCCCCCCGCCGGGGAGTGGACGCCTGGAGCGCCGTCCCCCCTGTCGTACGGAACAGTTCGTCGGCCCCCGGCAGACTCACTCGGCGTGACACCGGGCGAGCACCTCCCTGGCGAGCTGGCGATAGGCGGCGGCACCGACGGAGTTGGAGGCGTACGTGGTGATCGGCTCACCGGCGACCGTGGTCTCCGGGAAGCGGACCGTACGCCCGATGACCGTGTGGTAGACGTGGTCGTCGAACGCCTCGACGACCCGGGCCAGCACCTCACGGCTGTGCACCGTGCGCGAGTCGTACATCGTGGCGAGGATCCCGTCGAGCTCCAGCTCCGGGTTGAGCCGCTCCTGGACCTTCTCGATGGTCTCCGTCAGCAGCGCCACACCACGCAGGGCGAAGAACTCGCACTCCAGCGGCACGATCACCTTGTGCGCGGCCGTCAGGGCGTTCACCGTGAGCAGGCCGAGCGAGGGCTGACAGTCGATCACGATGTAGTCGTAGTCGGCCATGAGCGGCTTCAGCGCGCGCT
The DNA here is from genome assembly GCF_040299205.1 of Streptomyces sp. NPDC000983. Taxonomy (NCBI): domain Bacteria; kingdom Bacillati; phylum Actinomycetota; class Actinomycetes; order Kitasatosporales; family Streptomycetaceae; genus Streptomyces; species Streptomyces sp. NPDC000983. Next base: position 4,066 of record NZ_JBEPBM010000087.1, read on the forward strand.
GGAGCGTGGACTCACGGGCGACCTCGGAGACCAGCTGGACCTCCGCCGCCGACAGGTCGATGTTGCTCGGCAGCAGGTCCATGTTGGGGACCGCGGTCTTCAGCAGGACCTCGTCGGCCGACATGCCCCGCTCCATGAGCAGGTTGTAGACCGTGAGGTCGAGCTCCATCGGGTTGACACCGAGTCCGACCGACAGCGCGCCCTGCGGGTCGAAGTCCACGAGCAGGACCCGGCGTCCGTACTCCGCGAGCGCCGCACCCAGGTTGATGGTCGACGTCGTCTTGCCGACGCCGCCCTTCTGGTTGCACATCGCGATGATCTTCGCCGGACCGTGGTCGGTCAGCGGCCCCGGGATCGGGAAGTACGGCAGCGGCCGTCCGGTCGGACCGATGCGCTCGCGACGCTGGCGTGCGGCGTCGGGCGCGAGCGTGGCCGCGTACTCGGGGTCGGGCTCGTACTCCGCGTCGGGATCGTAGAAGTGCCCGTCGGGCAGTTCGTCGTAGTCGGCGAAGTGGTTGTGGGGCGCGCCACTTCCGTCGCCGGCCATGGCGTTCACGTGATGGCCATCCATGCTCTGGTGTGCTGACAGAGTCACGCCGGTCTGCTGGTGACTCTGGTGGGCTGCGAAGGTGCGCACCGCGACGGAGCCGACAGCCTCGAAACCCTCGGGAGCCTGGCCCCGCGCAGGGCTTCCTGGTTGACCACCCCCGGGAGAAAATGTCGACTCATTCACAAGTCGTCTTACCTCCTTGGTGACCAGGAAACTTCTAGACAAGGTCAGCGTGGCACCATGCCGACAGTCGGCGACTCTATGGCGTGTCGGGCGTCCGCAGCAACACAATCCGCCGGACCCGGCAGGATGTGTCGGCAATGAAACATCCCTCTGTCAAGGGCGTACGGCCGTCGCACAGCAGGTTTCACCGGTGTGCGAATCGGTCGAACCGTTACGTTCGAGGCGAGTTGACCGAGCGTAGCAAAGTGACCATACACACACCCGGCCGGACCTTGTCGGGCAAGGTCCGGCCGGGTGGGCGACGTTGACGATCCGTGTTGACGTATCGCCTTTACGAAAAGGTGACTTAGCTGTTCAGCGAGTTGCCGCGGGTCAGCCGAGCAGCGAGTCGAGCTCCACGTGCTCCAGGCCGTGCGCCTCGGCGACCTCGCGGTAAACGACCTTGCCGTCGTGGGTGTTGAGACCCTTGGCGAGCGCCGGGTCGCGGCGAAGGGCCTCGACCCAGCCGCGGTTGGCCAGCTCCACGATGTACGGCAGCGTCGCGTTGGTCAGCGCGTAGGTGGAGGTGTTGGGGACCGCGCCGGGCATGTTGGCGACGCAGTAGAAGACCGAGTCGTGGACGTTGAAGGTCGGCTCGGCGTGCGTGGTGGGGCGGGAGTCCTCGAAGCAGCCGCCCTGGTCGATCGCGATGTCGACAAGGACACTTCCGGGCTTCATCCGGGCGACGAGTTCGTTGGTGACCAGCTTCGGGGCCTTGGCGCCCGGGATGAGCACCGCGCCGATGACGAGGTCGGCGTCGAGGACGGCCTTCTCCAGCTCGAAGGAGTTGGACATGATCGCGCGGACCTTGGTGCCGAAGACCTTGTCGGCCTCGCGGAGCTTGTTGATGTCGCGGTCGAGCAGCGTGACGTGGAAGCCCATGCCGACGGCGATCTGGGTGGCGTTCCAGCCGGAGACACCGCCGCCGATGACGACGGCCTTGGCGGGCTGGGTGCCGGGGACACCGCCGGGCAGGACACCGCGGCCGCCGGCCGAGCGCATCAGGTGGTAGGCGCCGACCTGCGGGGCCAGCCGGCCCGCGACCTCGGACATCGGGGCGAGCAGCGGCAGCGCGCGGGAGGGCAGCTCGACCGTCTCGTAGGCGATGGCGGTGGTGCCGGACTCGATCAGCGCGTCCGTGCACTCCTTGGAGGCGGCCAGGTGCAGGTACGTGAAGAGCGTCTGGTCCTTGCGGAGGCGGTGGTACTCCTCGGCGATGGGCTCCTTGACCTTCAGCAGCAGGTCGGCGGCGGCCCACACCTCGTCGGCGGTCTCCAGGATCACGCCGCCGGCGGCGATGTACTCGGCGTCCGGGATCGAGGAGCCGAGACCGGCGCCGCGCTCGATGACGACCTGGTGGCCGTTGCGCACCAGCTCATGCACACCGGCGGGGGTGATGGCCACCCGGAACTCGTTGTTCTTGACCTCGCGGGGGATGCCGACCTTCACGTGGATCACGGTCCTTGACTCAGAGGGTGTGTGCATAACAAGACATACCCAGGCATGCAGGGGCACACCGGGAGACACCGCGGAGAAGGTGCGGCAGAGCCAGTCTAATGAAGGTGTTCCCGCTGTCTAGCCTTTCATTGCACTAATCTTCAGCGGATGTACTGCGGATTTCGCAGGTGTTAGCTCGTTGTAGCGCTGTCTTCTGGCCCCGGCTCCCCCGCCGGGAGCTCCTCACCCAGCATGCGCTCGGCCGCCCCGCGGTGCAGTCGAGCCGCGGCGGAGTCGCCGAGGTGCTCCAGGGTGTCGGCCAGTCGCAGATGCAGCGCGGCCTGGAGCCGGACGTCGTCGGCGCACCGCGCCCACTCCACCGCCTCCTGGCAGGTGTGCAGCGACTCCTCGGTCCGGCCCGCGTACTCCTGGACCCGCGCCAGCTCGCTCAACGCCCTTGCCTGGGCGGCGACATCACCGCAGCGGCGGTGCCCGGCGACCGCGGCCTTCCAGTTGCGCTGCGCCTCGCCGTAACGCCCGGCGAAGGTGTGCGCGGCGCCGATCCGGCCGTACAGCCGGGCCGCGTCGGCGCGCTCGTCCCGGGCCAGCCGCTGGGCCAGCGCCCGGCCGAACCAGTCGGCGGCCCGGTCGTAGTCGGCGAGCTCCAGATGGGCCCCTCCTACGGATTCCATCGCCCGGCCGGTCGCATACGGATCGTTCGCCTCGCGTCCGGCGTCCAGTGCGGCCCGGTAGCGGGCCAGCGCCGCCCGGGTCCGGCCGGTCCGGGCGTCGAGGTCCCCGAGGTTCAGCAGCGCCGCGGCCCGCTCGCGGGGGAGGCTGCGGCGCTCGGCCACGTCCAGCACCAGGGTGTGGATGCCGTACAGGTCGCCGGCCGCGGCCTGGGTGCCGAAGTGCGCGACCATCGCCCGGACCAGCTGGGACATCAGCCGGCGGGCCAGGGTGTCCAGCTCCCCGTCGGCCACCGCGAGCCGGGCCGCCGCGAGCAGCGCGGGCCTGCGGATGTCCAGCCACTCGGCGGCCGCGCGCGGGCTGGGGAAGCGCAGCGAGCGGGGCATGCCGAGCAGCTTCTCGCGCGCCTGCGCACTGTCGGTCTCGGTGATCGCCCGGCACGACTGGAGCAGCCGCACGGTCCGCTCCAGCATCCGGGCGCGGGCCAGCTGGAGCTCGGCGGGGCGGTCCTGGGCCTCGGTGAGGGCCTTGAGCAGGGGGTGCAGACAGCCGGGGACTTCGTACTGCGGCAGCGGGGACTCCACGGCCCGCAGCAGGCCGAGGCCGACCAGGTCGTCCAGGGTGGTGCGGGCGCCGCTCACCGAGCAGCCGGCCAGCGCGGAGGCGGTGTGCGGGTCGATCAGGCCGGCCGGGGCGAGGCTGAGCAGCCGCAGCATCCGGGCCGACTGGGCGGGCAGGGCGGCGTGGGCGAGGCGGAAGATCCGGGCCAGCGGGCTGCCCGCGGTGTCCTCGTCCAGCTCGGCGTGGACCTGTTTGGCCAGGTCGGCGACGGCCGCCTTGGGCCGGGCCGCGAGCCAGCCGCCGGCCAGCATCAGCGCGGCGGGCTGGGCCTGGCACTCCTCGACCAGTCCTTCGGCGGCGCGCGGGTCCACGGTGATCCGGACCGACCCCGCGTAACCGGACAGCAGCTCGACCGCCGACTTGGTGTCCAGGCCGCCGAGCGTGCAGGGCCGGACGTCGGAGATCCCGGTGAGCGGGCCCGCCGAGACGGCGACGACCAGACAGTCCGGGGAGTCCGGGAGCAGGGCGTCCACCTGTTCCGCGGTGGCCGCGTCGTCGAGCAGCAGCAGGGCCCGGCGGCCGGCGAGGGCCTCGCGCAGTGCCGCGGTGAGGTCGTCCTCGTCGGCGCCGGGCGGAGCCGGCACGTCCAGGGCGGCGAGGAGGTCGCGGGCGGCGGACCGGACGGGGACCGGGGTGCCGTCGGGCTCGCCGAGCCGGGCGCGCAGCACGCCGTCGCCGTAACGGTCCGCGACCTGCCGTACGAGTTCCTCGGCGAGGGCGGTGCGGCCGGAGCCCGGGCGGCCGGCGATGAGCAGGACCCGCGCGCGGGGTGCCTTCCTGCCGGAGAGGGTGTCCAGGCCCGCCCGCTCGATATCGGCGAGCAGCTCCTTCAACTCCCGTGTCCTGCCCAGGAAATGACCGTCGGCCGAACACTGAACGGCGCCTGTGTCCACCGCCTGATCCGTCACGGGCCACGCTCCCGTCCCACACCGCACGAGCAATGCCCGCCGGGATTCCGGTACGGGCGTGTTTCAGAGCCTAGTTCACGCTCTGCTACGACCCGTGTGGAGCGCGGCGGCGACATCCCCCGATCGGATCAGCCGATGGTCACACCACCGGTTCCGGTACGGGGATCAGGCCTCGAAAGGACGTGCGGGCCAGGGCGCGTCCGCCGGGCGCAGCGCGTCGAGTCCGTCACCCGCCCGGGCGGCGACCAGCGAGAGCACGCCCACCACCAGGCAGTTGTTGTGCAGTTCGCCCGCGAGCACACCCCGGACCAGCTCGGTCAGCGGCACCCGCGCGTGCTCCATGTCGGCCTCCTCGTCCTCGACCTCGAAGCGCGCGCCCTCGGCCTCGGACAGATCGCGGGCCAGGAAGATGCGCACCGCCTCGTCGCAGCCGCCGGCCGTGGTGTAGACGTCGGTCAGCACCCGCCAGTCCTCGGCCTTGACGTGCGCCTCCTCGTACAGCTCGCGCTGGGCCGCGTGCAGCGGGTTCTCGCCGGGGACGTCGAGCAGCCCGGCCGGGATCTCCCACAGCTTGTGCCGCACCGGGTGCCGGTACTGCTTGATCAGCAGCACCCGGTCCCGGTCGTCCACCGCGAGCACGGCGACCGAACCCGGGTGGACCTGGTAGTCGCGGCGGACGACGGCGCCGCCGGGCATGACCACTTCGTCCGTCCGGACCGAGGTCTTGTTGCCCGTGAAGGGGGTCTCCGTCGCGCGGATCTCCCACTCCTCGGGGGTGTCCTTGATCGTCATGCCTGCCCTTCCCCACGTACAACATCCGTCCGCGCCCTGACGTGCGCAGCAGAAACCGGGGTGGGGGGGGGGGGGGGGCGCCCCCCCCCCCCCCCCGGACAAAAGGTTGTGAATTGGGCCGGTTTGGGGCGCCGGGCGCCGGGGCCCGAACCCCCCCGCGGGGGGGGGGGGGGGGGGGTCGGG
>NZ_JBEPBM010000088.1:0-8709 GCF_040299205.1 Streptomyces sp. NPDC000983
CGGCCGCCCCGGGGCTCCAGGTGGGGGCCGGGGCGGGCCCACAGGGCGTCGCGGGGCCCGGGGGGGGGTTGCGCGGCGGCGCCCCCGTCCTCCCGCGGAGGGAGCGGCACCGGCGCGCGGGCCTGCCGTCGCCGCGCGGACGGGACGGTGACGACAGCCCCTGGGGCCGGTCAGCCGGCCGTGGGCGCGGTCCAGTCGCCCGGCACCTGGCCCAGCCGGACCCGCTGGGGGTGGTCGCCGACCGGGACCGACACCACTTTCCGCCCGGTGGCGAAGTCGATCGCGGTGACCTGGTCGGTGCCGCTCTCGGAGACCACGCACGACCTGCCGTCCCCGCTGACCGTCGCCCAGTAGGGTTTCGACGCGGTGACCAGCGGGCCCTCCTGGAGGGTGGCGCGGTCCACGACGGTCGCGTAGTCGTCCATCGTGCCCGCGACGCACAGCTTGTCGCCGTCCGGGCTCATCGAAATCCCGTGGTGGCGCGAGTCGTTGACGAAGGTGGTGCGGTCGTCGCTGGTCGCCGGGTTCTTCGGCAGCGTCTTGGTGCGCACGATCTTGTCGGTGGCGAGGTCGTACTCGAAGAAGCCGTTGAAGAACGACACCTGGAAGTAGAGCTTGGTCTCGTCCGGCGAGAACACGGCCGGCCGGACCGCGTCGGAGTGGTCGGTCAGCCCGATCGCGTCCAGCCGCTGCCGCATGTCGATGACCTTGACCCGCTGGAACGTCGACGCGTCGACGACCGTGACGTACCGGTTGCCCTTCGTCCAGTCCAGCCAGGGGGCGTCGGTCTGCGTGTTCACGTCGCCGATCCCCATGTTGTAGATGTACTTGCCGTCCCGCGTGAAGATGTTCTCGTGCGGCTTGTCGGCGGTGGCGAACCTGCCGAGTTCCCGGCCGGTCCCGATGTCCAGCACATGCACGGTGTTGGAGGTCGAGGCCGACACCGCGACCCGCTTGCCGTCGGGGGAGACCGCCATGTGGTCGGAGCGGTAACCGGACACCGGGAAGCGCCAGTTGACCGCGCCGGTGGTGAGGTCGATGGAGACGACGTCGGCGAAGCTCGGCCGGGAGACGACCACCGAGGAGCCGTCGGGGGTCGAGTACATGTCGTCGACGAACTGGTCGTGGCCCTCGCCGACGCTGTTGCGGATCGCCATGAAGTAGATCCACCTGATCGGGTCGGCGTTGATCTCCGCCATCCGCCGGTCCCTGTCGGGGATGACGTCGAGCCGACCGAGCTTCGCGAAGTCCCCTTCGGAACGCAGGACATCGGCCGTGCCGTCCCAGTTGTTGCCGACGAACAGCACCTCGCGCAGGGGCACTTCGGAGGCGGCGGACGCGCCGCCGGCCGAGGCGGTGACGACGGTCAGGGCGAGGGCGGCGGCCGCCGCGCACAGATGCCTGGCGGGCCGGGATCCGAAGACGGGCATGGGTTCTCCTCCGAGCGGCGGGTGACGGGCTGCGGGTATCGGGCTGCGACTATCGAGTCGGATATGGCGTGCGCATGCCAAGTTGGCGATCTGAACACGGGGTCGTTCAGAGTTCGGCCTACTGGAAAGTAGGGAGCGGGGGGCCTTCTCCACAAGAGTGCGTACACGACAAGATGGCGAACGGCCCAGGAGAGGACGGACGTTGGCGGGCAGGCTCAGGGCACCGACCGGCCGCTACGGCGGCAGAACGGCGGAGGAACGCAAGGCCGAGCGCCGCCGCCGCTTCCTCGACGCGGCCCTGCGCCTCTTCGGCGACGCCCCGGGCTACCGCGCCACCACGGTCGCCGCCCTCAGTGAGGCGGCAGGGCTGTCGACCCGGCAGTTCTACGAGGAGTTCCGCACCCTGGAGGACGTCCTGGCCGCCCTCCACCTCCAGGTCAACGACTCCGCCGAAGAAGCCGTACTGGCCGGCGCCGCGCAGGCCGGCGACGCCCCGATGCCCGAGCGGGCGGCCGCGATCTTCCGGGCGTACGCGGCCCATGTCACCGCCGACCCGCGCCGGGTCCGCATCACCTTCGTCGAGATCGTCGGGGCCAGTCCCCGGCTGGAGGAGCAGCGGCTGGCCCGCCGCTCCCGCTGGGTCGACCTGATCTGCGCCGAGGCCCGGGCGGCGGCCGACCGGGGCGAGGCGGCCCAGCGCGACTACCGGCTCGCCGCCACCGCGTTCATCGGCAGCGTCAACGGGCTGCTGCACGACTGGAGCGCGGGCTGGGTGGACGCGACCCTGGACGAGGTCGTCGACGAACTGGTCCGCCAACTCCTCGCCATCCTCCGCCCGGTGGGCTGGGAGGCCGGCTGACGGTACGGGGGCCGGCTCTCAGTCCGCCAGACGCGCCACCGCGGTCAGCACCGGCGCCGTTCCGTCCTCCGCGCGGATCCGTTCGCCCAGGGCCCGGGCCCGCTCCCGGTGCCCGGGACCTCGTACGGCCCGCTCCAGGGCCGGGGCCAGGACGTCCGCCGTCAGCCCGCGCAGCGGCACCGCGCACGGCGCCACCCCGTGCGCCACGAGCCGGCGCGCCCAGAAGCCCTCGTCGAACTGGACCGGCACCGGCACGGCCGGCACGCCGGCGCGCAGTCCGGCCGCCGTCGTACCCGCGCCCGCGTGATGCACCACGGCCGCCGTCCGCGGGAACAGGGCGGAGTGCGGCACCTCGTCGACCGTCAGCATGTCGTCCCCGTCGGCCGCCAGCCCGCCCCAGCCCCGCTGGATCACCCCGCGCAGCCCGGCCCGGCGCAGCGCCCGCACGATCTGCTCGCTCAGCCCGGCGGGATCGGGCACCGTCGCGCTGCCCAGGCCCACGAAGACCGGCGGGTCACCCGCACCCAGGAAGTCCTCCAGGGCGCCCGGCAGCCGGGCGTCTCCGTCGTACGGCCACCAGTACCCGGTCACCTCCAGAGCCCTCGGCCAGTCCCTGGGGCGCGGCACGATCAGCGGGCTGAAGCCGTGCAGCACCGGCAGCGCGGGGGCGGCGTCCGTGCGGGGCAGGCCGAGCCGGGTCCGTACCGGGGGCAGCGCCGACGCGAAGATGTGCCGCATCAACAGGTCGACACCGTGCCCCGCGACCCGGTTGCCCACCGCGCCCAGGGGGCGGCCGCCCAGCACGGGCGGCGCGAACTCCCGCGTGGGGGCGAGCGGTTGGAGGTAGACGCCGAGCGCGGGCAGGCGCAGACCCTGGGCGACGGTCCGGCCGAGTGGGGCCAGCGAGCCGGCGAGCAGCAGAACGTCGCTGTCATGCGCGGCAGCCACCAGGCCGTCGGTCATCCTGCCCACCACCGCCCGCGCCAGCGCGGCCACTCGCACCAGCTTCCCGACCCCGGTGGAGCTGCGCGCCAGGCCCCGTCCGCGGACCGACTCCAACTCGGCCCGCGGGTCGACCGGCAGAGTGTGGAAGCGGACCTCGGAACCGGTCACCAGCCGCTCGAAGCAGCCGTGGGTGACCAGGGTGACCCGGTGTCCCGCCCGGGCGAGTGCCTGCCCGAGACCGGTGTAGGGGGCCACGTCGCCCCGGGAGCCCGCCGTCATGATCGCTACGCGCACGACGGTCAGTATGGCCCGGCGGCCGCCTGGCCGGGCTCCGCCACGACCGCCCCGAGCGTCGGCGTGCGTACGGCGGGATCACGCCGTACCGCGCCCCCGCCGCACGGGCAGGCGCCGCAGGCCGCGCAGCCGCGGGGGCGGGGGAGTCACGGGCAGCCGCCGCGCCCGCGTCCCGCGCAGCACCGACCGGAGCAGGGCCGCGGACGCGACCCGGCCCGCCGCGGACACCGCCCCGGCGCGACGAGCGCGCGCCGGACGGGGGCGGCCCATGCCCGCCCGCGCCGAGAAGGTCCAGGTCATCCGGGTGGAGAACTGGACCCTCGGCAGCCGGACGCCTACTCGTCCCATGCCTGGATCATCGTCTGCTCGACGATCTTGCCGTCCCGCAGCGTGATCATGGACTCGGCGAGCACCCGCATCCCGTCCGAGTACCGGCAGCTCTCGCTGAACGCGACGCTGTCGCCGTCCATCACGCAGCGCTCCATCTTGTGCGTCATGTCGCGGCTGTAGACGTCCGCGAGGAGTTCGCCGATCTCGTCACGGCCGTGCAGCACCCGTGGGGCGCTCGGCTGGGTGTTGCGGTCCACGACGCGCAGTTCGGCGTCGTCCGCGTACAGCGACAGGAGCGTCGCCGGCGAGTCTCCCTCGATGCCGCGACGCAGCATCTCGGTGTCGAATCCGGAACGTGCCGCGGTGCCCATGGTGACCTCCCACAAGGCCCGCGGCCTAGGGGAGTGTGCCGCGGGAGCCTCTCCTACGAGGCTCCTCCGGGCCGGCGGGCTCGGCAAGCGCAGCCGCCGCGGTCCGCCTGACGAGTGAGCCGTGCCGTCCGCCCGTGTCCGCCGACGGCCCGTCGGCGTTGCTCCGGACATGATCTCAACACGACGTATCGCCGCCGCGGTCGGTCTGGCCGCCGCGGTCACCGGTCTCGCCGCGCCCCTGGCCGGCGCGGCCGAGTCGAAGGCGGCCGACACCGGGTCGCTCAGCCCGATGAGCATGCTCGACTCGCTCACCGTGAGCGACATCCCCGAGCAGCACAAGGCGGCCGTCCCGCGGCCCTCCGCGCAGCTCGACCAGCTCAACCGGGTCCACGAACTGAACCAGCTGCACCAGGTGACCGACCTGGCCGCCCCGGTCACGGGCCTGCTCCCGGGCATCCAGTACTGATCCGTACCGGAGCCGACACCGACCCGCCGCACCATCCTGGGGCCGCCCGCTCAGCCGGGCGGCCCTCGGCACGTTCCCCGGGAGACCCTGACCGATGGCGCAGCCCCCGGACCGAACGGTGCGCCGGCGGCCCGGCTTCCCCGTGGACGCCCGGCTGACCCTGCGGAGCCTGCGCCGCGCCTTCCACGAACCCAACCACCGCACCGGGCCCGACGGCACCGTGTGGCGGACCGCGCTCACCGGCTCCGGGCCGGTCACCTACCGCGTCCGCCAGCGGCGCCCGGACGACCTCCACCTCGACCTCCGGGGCCCCGGCGCCGCCGAACTCGCCGACTCCGTCCGGCGCGAACCGGGCGGTGACGACCGGCCGGAGCTGTTCCGGCCCCGGCACCCCGTCCTGCGGCGGGCCGCGCACCGGCTGCCCGGACTGCGGGTGCCGTACACCGGGTGCCTGTTCGAGGCGCTGGTCCCCGCCGTCCTGGAGCAACGCGTCGTCGGCCTCGACGCCGCCACCTCCTTCGCCCGCCTCGTGCGGATCTACGGGCAGCCGCCTCCCGGACCCGCCCCCGCGGGCATACGGCTGCCCCCGGCGCCCGAGACCTGGCGGACCGTCCCGAGCTGGGAGTGGCGCCGGGCCGGCGTCGACCTGCACCGCTCCGCCACCTCGTGGCCGCCGCCCGCAACGCGGACAAGCTCGACCGGGCGGCCGACGACCCGGAGGGCGCCTACGCGCTGCCCGCGCACCTGCCCGGCATGGGGGTGCGGACCGCCGCCCAGGTCGGCCACCGCGCCCTCGGCGACGCGGACGCCCTCCCGCTCGGCGACCACCACCTCGGCACCCTGACCGGCGTCGCCCTCCTCGGACGGCCCCTCCACGACGACGAGATCGAGCCCTTCCGCCCGCACCGCCACCGCGTCCTCCGCTTCCTCGAACTCACCCCGGGCGCCGCCCCGCGCCGCGGACCCCGGTCTCCGCGCGCCGGACCGCTCCACTGACCGGCGGGCCGGCCGGCGCGCGTGTCGCCGAGGGGCGATCCGTACACACGTCTGATACGGATCGAGTCCCACCTGACGCTGCCCAAGGAGAAACCCATGGCCCCCACGTACGCCGTCACCGGCGCCTCCGGCCGCCTCGGCGGACGCGTCGCCCGACGGCTGGCCGCCGCCGGCGTCGAGCAGACCCTCCTGGTCCGCACCCCCTCGCGGGCCCCCCAACTCCCCGGCGCCACCGCCCTGCCCGGCGCCTACGACGACCCCGGCGCGGTCGCCCGCGCCCTGCGCCCCAGCGACCACGTCCTGATGGTCTCCGCCTCCGAGACCCCCGACCGGGTCCAGCAGCACCGCACCTTCATCGACGCCGCCGCCGCGGCCGGCGTCGCCCACCTGGTGTACATCTCCTTCTACGGCGCCGCCTCCGACGCCACCTTCACCCTCGCCCGCGACCACTGGCACACCGAGCGGCACCTGCGCGCCAGCGGCATCCCCTTCACCTTCCTGCGGGACAACCTCTACGCCGACTTCATGCCCGCGCTCGTCGGCGAGGACGGCGCCATCCGCGGGCCCGCCGGCGCGGGCCGGGCCGCCGTGGTCGCCCAGGACGACATCGCCGACGCGGCCGTCGCCGTCCTGCGCGCCCCCGGCGCGCACCTCGGCCGCACCTACGAACTGACCGGCCCCGAGGCGCTCGGCCTGGCCGACGTCGCGGACACCCTGACCGCCGTCACCGGCCGCCCGGTGACCTATGTGCCCGAGACGGTCGAGGAGGCGTACGCCTCCCGCAAGGGCCACGGCGCCCCCGACTGGCAGCTCGACGCCTGGGTCTCCACCTACACGGCCGTCGCCGACGGCTCCCTCGCCGGGGTGACCACCGCGATCGAGGACCTCACCGGGCATCCGGCCACCTCCCTGGAACAGGTGCTGCGGGCCTGAGCGCCCCTCCGCGGGGACACACCGTTCCGGATCAGTCGCGTAGGGTCGAACCGGACGCACACCGGTCTGAGGAAGAGAGGTCAGGACCATGGCGCAGCAGGTACGCGGCGTGATCGCGCCGGGCAAGGACGAGCCGGTACGGGTGGAGACGATCGTCGTGCCCGACCCGGGGCCGGGCGAGGCCGTCGTACAGATCCAGGCCTGCGGTGTCTGCCACACCGATCTGCACTACAAACAGGGCGGAATCTCCGACGACTTCCCCTTCCTGCTGGGCCACGAGGCCGCGGGCGTGGTCGAGTCGGTCGGCGACGGCGTCACCGAGGTCGCACCCGGAGACTTCGTCGTCCTCAACTGGCGTGCGGTGTGCGGTCGTTGTCGGGCCTGTCTGCGCGGACGGCCCTGGTACTGCTTCGACACGCACAACGCGAAGCAGCGGATGACGCTCACCGACGGCACCGAACTCTCCCCGGCCCTCGGCATCGGCGCCTTCGCCGAGAAGACCCTGGTCGCGGCCGGACAGTGCACCAAGGTCGACCCGGCCGTCTCCCCGCAGGTCGCGGGCCTGCTCGGCTGCGGTGTCATGGCCGGCATCGGGGCCGCCATCAACACCGGCAACGTGGGCCGCGGCGACACCGTCGCCGTCATCGGCTGCGGCGGAGTCGGCGACGCCGCCGTCGCCGGGTCCGCGCTGGCCGGCGCCGCCCGGATCATCGCCGTGGACATCGACGACCGCAAGCTGGAGAAGGCCCGCGCCATGGGTGCCACGCACACCGTGAACTCGCGCGAGACGGACCCGGTCGAGTCCATCCGCGAACTCACCGGCGGCTTCGGCGCCGACGTCGTCATCGAGGCCGTCGGCCGCCCCGAGACCTATCAACAGGCCTTCTACGCACGCGACCTGGCCGGCACCGTCGTCCTGGTCGGCGTGCCCACGCCCGAGATGAAGCTCGAACTGCCCCTGCTGGACGTCTTCGGCCGCGGCGGCGCCCTGAAGTCCTCCTGGTACGGCGACTGCCTGCCCTCCCGGGACTTCCCGATGCTCATCGACCTGCACCTCCAGGGCCGCCTGGACCTCGACGCGTTCGTGACCGAGACCATCGAACTCACCGACGTGGAGAAGGCCTTCGAGCGGATGCACCAGGGCGACGTCCTGCGCTCGGTGGTGGTGCTCTGATGGCCACCCGCATCGAACGCCTCGTCACCTCCGGCCAGTTCAGCCTCGACGGCGGCACCTGGGACGTCGACAACAACGTCTGGCTGGTCGGCGACGACCACGAGGTCGTCGTCATCGACGCCGCCCACGACGCGGACGCCATCGCCGAGGCCGTCGGCGACCGCAGACTGACCGCCATCGTCTGCACCCACGCCCACAACGACCACATCGACGCCGCACCCGCCCTCGCGGACCGCACCGGCGCCACGATCTGGCTGCACCCCGACGACCTGCCGCTGTGGAAGCAGACCCACCCCGACCGCGACCCCGACGCCCACCTCCTCGACGGGCAGGTCATCGAGGCCGCGGGCGCCGACCTGAGAGTCCTGCACACCCCCGGGCACGCGCCCGGCGCGGTCTGCCTCTACGACCCCGGACTCGCGACCGTCTTCACCGGCGACACCCTCTTCAAGGGCGGCCCCGGCGCGACGGGCCGCTCCTTCTCCCACTTCCCGACGATCGTGGACTCCATCCGCGACCGCCTGCTGACGCTGCCGCCCGAGACGAAGGTCCTCACCGGGCACGGTGACGGCACGACGATCGGGGCCGAGGCCCCGCACCTGGAGGAGTGGATCACGCGGGGCCACTGACGCCTCCGGCGCGCTTGTGGTGATACGGCTCCGGCCCGCCCTTAGCCGGCCGGGCCGGAGCGGGCGGCTCCCGCTTCCCGGGGGCGGCTCGACGGCCTGCGGCCCGGAGGCACATGGCCCGCCCACTGAGGCTTACGGCCCGGCTTGGTGGCGCGCGGTCCGGGGCGCGCCCGCAATGCCACCGCTCCGGGCCGTGGGCCCATGCCGGCCGGGCTGGAGCGCGGGGCTGCCGGTTTCCCGGGTCGGCTTGGCGAGCCCAGGCCTGGGCCTGGGCTCGCCAAG
>NZ_JBEPBM010000089.1:0-8657 GCF_040299205.1 Streptomyces sp. NPDC000983
CATCGCACCGGACCGGAGACGAACGGACACTGATCACCTCAACAGGCCCCGACTACACGAACCATCCGAGTGTCCTGAACCGTCGGCGACGCCGTCCCGGGAACCTCAAGATCCCCGACAGAGTCGCTCATTGCCTCGGGCTCGATGACGCCTCAACGTCAGTGATGATCTTCTGGGCATGCTGATCCTGTGGGGCGATCCCCTCAACTGTTTCGCGAGCTCGTTTGGTTCGGCCAGTCCCGCAAAGCAACCGGACGAGACAGTAGAGAGCGTCGCGGTCGCCATTCTCGGCGCGCTCGCGGAGCACGGCTTCCATCCCACGGTCGCGAAGTGCTCGGTTGAGCCGACGGCGAGCGTGGACGTCCAGGCTGGCCAGTTCCGTCAGCTCTGCGAGTCGTCCGGCGCGGACCAACAGGTCCATGTGCCACAGATGGTTGTCGTGAGCGATGTAGTCGGTGGAGTAGCACTCAGCGTGGGCGCTCACCAGGGCGATGGCAGCGTCCCAATCACCAGAATGCTCGGCTGACTGTGCCTGCTCAAACCAAGTCACCCGACGAGTATCGCCCAACCCTTGATGCCGCCCTGACCGTGATCTTTCATGCGGGTGCGAAGTGTGGTCGGGCGCCCAAGTGCTCTAGTTGGGGACCTGGTTGGTATGCGCAGCAATTGCGGATCTGGTGCGCGGTGCGCAATGCTCTTGTCAGCGGCGGTCGGGGCCGTGGTTGGGGTGCGCAGGCATGTGGTGGGGGCTGTGGTGGGGGTGCGCAGGCCCGTGGTGGGTTTCTGGTCCGGGGTGCGTACCTGTCAGTCATGGTGCTGCGCACGGGTCCGTGTGGGCGGGTTGTTGCGCAGGCGTTGTTGTCCTTGGGACAGCAGGTGTTCGCTGCACCGTGACGCGGGCTGCGCAGCCCGGCGCATCCGATGCGCAGTGCCCTTGTGGCCGGCCGTGGTCGGGGTGCGCAAGGCCGTGGTGGGGCTGTGGTGGGTGCGCTGGATCGTGCTGGGCCTTGTTGACGGCTCGCTGCCAGCTGCGCGGCACTCCGCCGTGCTCGCGGGCCAGACGCGCGGCCAGCCCGCGCTGGTGGCCGCCCTCAGCCCGCACCGCCGCCAGCCCCAGCGGCCGCCGCGCAGCTGTGCGAGCGCATCAGCCGGTACGACCGTGCCGTGCACTGGATGCCCGCCTTCGAGCGGGACTGGGCCACGCTCTAGAGACGTTCCGGCAGACGACCTGATTCGGCTGCACGAGACGATCCGCGAGTGGACCGGCCGACTGGGCACCGCCCCCGGTGGTCGCCGGGTTCCTCGCGGAAGACCGGGAGGAGGGTTCCGCATTCACCAGTCCCCAAGGGCCTGTGCCCCCAGGCGCAGGCGCAGTGGGACGCCTACGTGAAGATGCGCAAGACCCTGTGGAAGTACGCCTGTGCCCGGGCCGGGCGCGATCACGCGGACGACATCTGCTCGAAGGTGGCGCTCGCCTTATACCGGCGGTTGCTGTCAGGCCCGCTGGAAGAGGGCCTCAGCATCAACCCGTACCTGTGGGTGATGGCCCGGAACATCGCGGGACAGCACCTCCTGGAACTGGCCGAGCGCGCCGAGAGCTTCGTGGGTGACGACACCACGAAGCTGGAGGACCCCGACCAGCACATCAGCGTCCACTTCACGAGCCGGGTCGAGTTCGACGAGGCGATGAGCGTGGTGAAGAAGGACCTCACCACCCTCCAGCTCCGCGCTTTCGTCCTCGCCGAGGGACGCGGATCTTCTCCAGGACCGGCTTGAACTGGGTGCAGTCCGCTCGCTGACCTGGAGTAACGATCAGGGATAGTGGGCGGCAGCGGCCGTCCGCGCTCAGGTGGCGCTTGCTGGTGAACCCACCGCGCGAGCGGCCCAGGCCCTCACCTCCCGCACCACCTCCACCAGGCGGGCAACGAGCTCTTGCCACGGCGTCTCGGCCTGGTGTTTCATCCCTCCGGCCCTCTTTGATCTCGGGGCCGGAGGCGGGTCGGTGCGGGCGCCAGCCGCATGCTGATGGGCGCGGATGATGGTGGAGTCGACCGAGATGTCCCAGTCGATCTCGCCTGCGGCGTCGGCCGCGGCCTGGACCTGCTGGAGCAGACGTTCCCATGTGCCGTCGGCCGACCACAGGCGGTGGCGTTCGTAGACGGTCTTCCACGGTCCGAATCGTTCGGGCAGATCGCGCCACTGAACGCCGGTCCGCACCTGGTGCAGAATCCCGTCGATCGCCTGCCGGTGGTCCCGCTACCGTCGGAGCCCTTGTCCCACAGGGCCGGCATGTCGGGACCCGGATGGTGCAGTAGCTGCCTTGCGTAGGCGGTCTCGCCGTCACTGGTGGGGCCGAGAACTCGATCATCCGGCCAGCATGTGACTCGGCGGTCTGTCGGCAATGCGACGCGTTACGGCGATACATGGCGTGCCTGGCACGTATCGCCGTAACGGACGTGATGTGTGTGTCAGTCCGCTTCGAGGGCGTCCAGGGCCAGCGTGTGGGCGATGGCGAGGCGGCGGTCGATGTCGGGGGTGAGGATCTCAAGTACGTACCGGGTGTGCAGCCCCAGCTTCTTGGTGACGGTCATCAGCGGCTTGCCGCTCTCGGTGTACTCGAAGCGGTACGGCCAGATGAACGGCACGTATTCGAGATACGGCACGAACTCCCAGACGAACCGGACGAAGGCCACCACCCGGCTGCGCTCGCGGCAGGTCAGCTTCGTCGTCCCCGGCTGCCGCACCTGCCATGTCCTACGGAGGAAAGACGCTCCCGCGTCCTCGTGGAACGATCCGAAGGACTGGCCCGACGCGTCCCGCACGTCGTACATGTAGCCCACCTCGTGGTCGCGGCCTTTGAAGGCTGCGAGAACGGACTTCCTGGACGCGTCCGTGTAGACGGTCACCTGCCCCCTGAGCGACAGCCGCTTCTCGCGTGCGTATGCGACGGGCTCCCCCTCGGAGCCGTCCGGCCGTGCCACGCTCACCACGTACTCGCCGGCCGTGAGGCTCAGTGTCTTCTTGATGACGAAGGTGTCGTGGGACTGGATGTCCGGTGCTTCCGCGTGGGTGGGGGCCGGGGCTTGGGCAGGGGTGGCCTTGATGAGGCTGACGGCGGCCTTGTCCTTCTCCTCACCTGCTCCTGTACACGACTGCGTGCCCGTGCTGTGCATCTGGCATCTCCCGTTGTCCCAGTGTCCCCGTTTCGGTCCGCCCATCGTCGGCCGCACGACCGGCCCGGCACAGTCTCCGGAAGTCGTGATCCCGGGCGACGAAAGGTGTCAACTTTCGTCGCACGCTTGCACGACGCCCGGCCGACGCACGCGTTCTTCTGGGGGACCTACCCTCGGTCCGGTGTATGCGGACAGGGAAGGGAATGTGGATGTGAGGGCGGGTACGGATGTGGGAGATCGACGGGTAGGTTCCGCCTGGCTCGCCGTTCGGGACCTCGGGCGACGGTTGACCGGAGGTGTGCTCTGGAGCCCCGCCCGAATCGCCGGGGAGGCGATGCTCGCACTCACCCTCGCCGGGCTCGCCACGGGCATCAGCGCGTGGACGGACACACTCGGGGCAAGGACCGTCCTCCTCGCCGCGGCGATGGCCCTGCTGGCGCCCGCGCGCCACGCGCTGCCCGTGACCGCCCTGATCCTCTCCGCCCCGCTGGCCGGGGGGTGGAACGTCATGGCCTCCGTGCTGCTGGTCTGCGCCGCATGGTCGGCGGGGCGGCGGATCACGGAACCTTGGCGGGTGGCCGCCGCGTTCGGGGCCGCGTGTGTGCTCCACACCGTCCCGGGCCTCTACCACGACATCACCTCAGGGGCCGCGGCTGTCCTGCCCGTCACCCTCGGGTGGAACGTCGTGACATTCCTTACCCTGGCCGTGGTGCCGGCCCTCGTCGCCCGCTACCGGGACCAACGACGGCAGCTGCTCGACGCGTTGTGGCAGAACAACGAGCAACTCAAGCGCGAGCAGGCGATGGTGGCCCGTGAGGCGCGGTTGCTGGAGCGCAACCGCATCGCTCATGACATGCACGACAGCCTCGGCCACCAACTCGCCCTGATCTCCGTGCACGCGGGCGCCCTCCAGGTCGACCCGGAGCTGACCGGGAACCAGCGGGAGGCCGTACGGATCCTCCGGGGTGCCTCCGTCGCCGCGATGGCGGAGCTGCGGGCGGCGGTGGGGGTGCTCCACGACAAGGCGGAGTATCGGGTGCAACAGAACGAGCAGCAGTATCAGGGGAATCAGGGGGAGATTTCCTACCGGGAGTACGGGGAGTATCGGGAACACCAGGGGCCCCAGCCGCAGCCGGTGGGCGGCGGTGCCTCGGTGCCTTACGCGCCCCGTTCCACCGCCGCCATCGACGGCCTGGTCGAGTCGTCCCGGGGCGCAGGCACGTCGGTGTCGCTGGACCGGAGCGGTGTCCGGCGTCCGTTGGCGCCCGCCGCCGACCACGAGGCGTACCGCATCGTCCAGGAAGGGCTGACCAACGCCCACAAGCACGCGCCGGGCGCCCCGATACGCGTTGCCCTGCGGTACGAACCGGACAGCCTGGTCGTGGAGGTCACCAACGGGCCTGTGCCGGGCGGAGCACCCGAGGTGTCGCCGGAGATCAGTGGCGGCCAGGGGTTGAAAGGGCTGCGCGAGCGGGTCGGTCGGGTCGGCGGCATGGTGCACACCGGGCCCACCGGGGACGGCGGTTTCCGGATCGCGGGGATGCTGCCGTACGGGCAGGAGAGCAAGGCGGGAAGCGGGGCGGAGGGCCGGGCGGACAACCTCGGGGGACACGGGGCGGGGAACGGCGTGCGGGGCGCGGTGCCGTACGGCACGACCTCCGTCGTACCGGCTCGCGACGTTCGGGGGCAGTGGCTTTCGGGGACGGTGGGCGACGGTGGAACAGCCATCAACGGAGCTGATCCACACAGGGAGTTCACCACCACTATGAGTGCCAAGAAGAACGTCGCCATCGGCTGCGCCGTCACCGCCGCCGTCCTCGTCGCGGGCGTCATCGGCCTGGGCGTCTGGGGGGTTGGCGTCATGACAGACGAGGTGAGGAAGGCGGACATCTCGCCGAGCGTCTACGAGGAGGCGGAGGTCGGGGACGCCGAGGCGGACATCCAGGCCAGGCTCCCCAAGGAGGACTCGTGGCTCACCTCGGACCTGGCCGACCAGGGGCCCGAGATACCCGAGGGAGCGACGTGCCGACACTTCACCTCCAAGGACGACCAGGGGGTCGATGCCCTCACCGTCTTCCGGTTCTGCTTCCAGGACGGGAAGTTGGTCTCCAAGGAGACGTACAAGGCGAAGTGATGCCGGGCTCCGCGCGGCAGGTCGGCCGGTACAGGGCATGATGGCGGGGCCACCCCGTCCGTTCTCCTTGAGAACGTCATGACCGACACCGCGCAGGAGGCTGTGTGATCCGGGTCCTCGTCGCCGACGACGAGCCGCTCATCAGGGCCGGCATCAGAATGATCCTCACCTCGGCCGACGACATCGACGTGGTCGCCGAGGCCGGGAACGGCCGCGAAGCGGTGGAAACGGCCCGGGGCGGTGGGGTCGACGTGGCGCTGCTGGACATCCAGATGCCGGTGATGGACGGGCTGGCGGCGCTGGTTGAGCTCGGCCGCGCCGCGCCGAAGGTACGGGTCCTGATCCTTACCACCTTCGGAGAGCGGGACAACGTACTTCGCACGCTCGGCCACGGCGGGGCGGGGTTCCTGCTGAAGGACTCCGCGCCCGGCGAGCTGATCCAGGCGGTCCGGGCCGCAGCGGCGGGCAACGCGTATCTCTCACCCCCTGCCGCCCGGCATGTGGCGGACGAGCTCTTCGCCACCGGGGCCACCACGCGCGGTGAGGCCGCGCGTCGTCGGCTCGACGGGCTCACCACCCGGGAGCGCGAGGTGCTGGCGTTGCTCGGAGAGGGGCTCTCCAACGCCGACGCGGGGCGGCGGCTGCATATGAGCGAGGCCACGGTGAAGACGTATGTCAGCCGCATCCTCACCAAGCTCGACTGTGACAACCGAGTCCAGGCCGCCCTCCTCGCTCGCGACGCAGGGCTCCAGCCGGGGGGACTTCAGCCGGGCGGGCACTGATTCCTGATGTGTAGCGGGTTCTTGTGAAGGGACAGGACTGCCAGCTCGTTTCAGTGGAGAGGGGCTGGGTGCTGGCGGGGCGTTGTGGGGGTGTGCGTGGCGTCGACGCGCGGTCAGCCTGACATCCGCGGCTTCGAGCCATGCGGATGCGGGAGGGAACCGAAGTTCCGCCCCCGTACCCGAGCCCAACTGCGTACCCGCCGTAGGATCGCCGCTCGCACCGGCGTCCCGCTCGCCACACTGCTCGGCCAGGCTGACCCGCTGCAGACGCGCTGATTCCGGCAGGCGGTGCGCAGGGCACCTGGCCCGACTCCCTGGACACACGAACAACTGCCGGCTCAGTCGGTGTCGGTCGCAGCGAGCACAGCCAGGCGCCGTCGACCTGGGGAGAGCACGGCCAGGCCAACGTCCCAGGCCACGTGCTCGAACCATGTGGTGCCGGCGCTGAAGCCGTGCCAGACGCAGTCCAGCACCTGTGCCTCGACCTCAGCAGCGCTGGTTCCTTCTGGACATCCGGCCAGCGCGGCCAGGGACTTGAGGTTCCCCCGAGATGCGGAAGATGGTGACAGAGGGTCAGATAGTTCTCATGAGAGGAACATCGACCATGGCTGCTCCCAGGAAGTACTCGCTGGAGTTGCGTGAGCGTGCGGTGCGGATGTACCGGACCTCCGACCCGAAGCCGCAGATCAAGAAGCTGGCCGTCGATCTCGGCGTGCATCCGGAGGCCCTGCGGGGCTGGATCCGGCAGGCCGAGGCGGACGCCGGCGAGCGCGACGACCGGCTCACCACCGACGAGCGGGCCGAGCTGATGGCCCTGCGCAAGGAGAACGCCCAGCTCAAGCGAGCCAACGACGTGCTGCGGACGGCCTCGGCTTTTTTCGCGGCCCAGCTCGACCCGACCCGGCCCAGGTGACGGCGCTCCTCGACGAGCATCCCCGCCTGGGGGTCGAGCCCGTACTGCGGGAACTGCGCATCGCTTCCTCCACGTACTACCGGTGGCGCCGCGCCGAAAGGGAGCCGTGCGAACGGGTGCGCCGCGACGCTGAACTCACCGAGCAGATCAAGGAGATCCACGCCGATTCCGGCGGTGTCTACGGCTCACCGCGCGTACACGCCGTCCTCAGACGCGAGGGCGTCCACGTCGGGCGCAAACGCGTCGAGCGGCTGATGCGCGAGGCCGACATCGCGGGCATCAGCCCGCGCCGCAAGGGCTTCACGCGCCGGGACCCCAAAGCCACCCTGGCACCGGACCTGGTTGAGCGCGACTTCACCGCACCGGCGCCGAACCGGCTGCGGGTCACCGACCTCACCATGATCTCAACCGGCGAGGGACCCTTGTGGCTCTCGGCGATCCGCGATGCGTTCTCCCGCCGGGTGGTGGCGTGGGAGACCTCTGCCCGGGCGGACGCCGACCTCGTGCTGACCATGCTCGAGTACGCCCTCGCGTCCCGCGAGGTCGAGCCCGGCACGCTCGTCCACCACGCCGACCACGGGTGTCAATACACGTCCGTGAAACTGACAACTCGACTGCTGCGAGCGGGAGTTCAGGCTTCCATGGGATCCGTCGGGGACTCGTGCGTCAACGCCCTCGCGGAGAACCTCTGGATGCTCATCAAAACCGAATGCATCCGCGGCCGCACCTTCACCACCCGGGCCGAGGCCAACCTCGCACTCTTCGAGTACGTCGACGGCTTCTACAACAGCCGACGCATCCAGAAACGGCTCGGCTACCTCAGCCCTGTCGAGTTTGAGGAGAAGCACTACGCCGAACGGGCAACGACCGAACGAACGAACTTGAAACCCCGTCAACCCGCCCTGACCAGCTGATCAGCACCTCCCGCACGCCGGGGGAACCTCAGTATCTCGCCCTGCGCGAAGCCGGTCTGGCCTACGTGGTCGCGCTCAAGCCGCACCCCGGCACTTGGGCGCTGGCCGACCAGCCACACACGCCCATCGAAGCCGCCCACGCCCTGACCTGGCGTGATGCCAGACGTCCCGGCGACTGGACACCCGTTCAGCGGCACTTCCGCGACGGGCACACCGAGACCTGGTGGGCCGCCGACGCACGCCTGGGCGGCTACGGACCCGACTCGCCCTGCCGACTGGTCGTGGCCACTACCGACCCGGCCCGGCTGCCACCGAAGACAACTTGGTACCTGGCCACCAACCTCCCCCACCCCGACGCACCCCACGCCGCCACCGACCCGCACCCGCCGGCCGACCTCGCCGAGATCGTCCGCCTCTACGGCCTGCGGCCATGGATCGATCAGAGCTACAAACAGATCAAGGACGAACTCGGCTGGGCCGACTTCCAAGTCCGCTCCGCCCGCGCCATCCACCGCCACCAGACCCTGGTCAACTGCGCTTTCTCCTTCTGCTGGGACCAATGGTTCGCGCCACCCGGACCGCTGGACGCCACAGCACCGGACCCCTGCCCCGACAAGGGGCCAGAGTAGGGGGCCCAGCCCAACCCGAGCAATGCTCAGTACCTGTGGATCGGCCTCGGGAAGGGTGCCTCGCGAAACGCGGAGGGCGTACCTTCCCGAGTGATCGATTGATGGTCACCGA
>NZ_JBEPBM010000090.1:0-8315 GCF_040299205.1 Streptomyces sp. NPDC000983
CGAGGGTCGACAAGCTGCGGCACTACTTCAACCACCCGGGCTTCGTGGAGCCCATGGCCGACGGCGTGCTGCGCTCCCTGGCCGACCTCCCCGAGGAGGTCAGGGCGGGCGCCCACATCGCGTTCACGACCCACTCCATCCCCGACTCGGCCGCCGACACCTCCGGTCCCGTCGAGGGACACGGCGACGGCGGCGCGTACGTCGCGCAGCATCTGGACGTGGCCCGGCTGATCGTGGACGCGGTCCGCGAGCGCACCGGGGTCGAGCACCCCTGGCGGCTCGTCTACCAGTCCCGCTCCGGCGCCCCGCACATCCCGTGGCTGGAGCCCGACATCTGCGACCACCTGGAGGAGCGGCACGCGGCCGGCGTCCCGGCGGTGGTCATGGCCCCCATCGGCTTCGTCTCGGACCACATGGAGGTCCTGTACGACCTCGACACCGAGGCCCTGGCCAAGGCCGGGGAACTGGGTCTGCCGGTCCGCCGCTCGGCCACCGTCGGCGCCGACCCGCGGTTCGCCGCGGCCGTCCGCGACCTCGTCCTGGAGCGGGCCGCCACCGAGAGCGGACGAGCGGTCACCCCGTGCGCCCTGGGCGCGCTCGGCGCGAGCCACGACCTCTGTCCGGTCGGGTGCTGCCCGGCCCGCGCCCCGCGGCCCGCCGCCGCGGGCGCCGACAGCCCCCACGCCTGAGGAGCACCGTGACCGACCCCCTGCACTCGGACCTGCTCCGTCTCGCCCGGGAGGCCGCGCGCCGCGCCGGCGACCTGCTGCGCGACGGCCGCCCGGCGGACCTGACGGTGGCCAAGACCAAGTCGAGCCCGATCGACGTGGTCACCGAGATGGACATCGCCGCCGAGAAACTGATCACCGACCTGATCTCCGGGCACCGCCCCGACGACGGCTTCCTCGGCGAGGAGGGCGCCTCCACCGAGGGCACCAGCGGGGTGCGCTGGGTGATTGACCCCCTCGACGGCACCGTCAACTACCTGTACGGCCTGCCGACCTGGGCCGTCTCCATCGCCGCCCAGCAGGACGGGCAGACGGTCGTCGGGGTCGTCGCGGCGCCGATGCGCGGGGAGACCTACCACGCGGTCCGCGGTGGCGGCGCCCACGCCACCGGTGCCTGGGAGGGCGAGCGCCCGCTGGCCTGCCGGCCGGCACCGCCGCTCGAACACGCCCTGGTCTCCACCGGCTTCAACTACGTGACCGGGGTCCGGGTGCACCAGGCGGAGGTCGCGCACCGGCTCATCCCGCTGCTGCGGGACATCCGGCGCTCCGGATCGGCCGCGGTCGACCTCTGCGACGTGGCCGCGGGCCGGCTCGACGGCTACTACGAGCGCGGGCTGCACCCCTGGGACCTCGCGGCGGGCGACCTCATCGCCCGGGAGGCGGGCGCCCTGACCGGTGGCCGCCCCGGAGAGGGCCCCACGGGCGATCTCACGATCGCCGCCACCCCTGGCGTCTTCGAGCCCCTCCAGCGGCTCCTGGAGGACTTCGGCGCCTGGCACGACTGAGGCGGCCGAGGCGGCAGGACGAGGAGCGGGCCCCCGGCGCTGGATTCGCCGGGGGCCCGCTCTCGTGCCGTGGTACCTGAAGTGCCGGTCAGGCGCGCAAGGCGCCGACCTCCACACCGTGCTCCGCGGCGAGGCGGCGCAGGTCGTCGAGCTCGCCCTGCTCCACCTCGACGAGGAAGTCGTCGCCCTCGTCACGGGCTCGCGTCAGGTCGGACTCGGTCGTCCTTATGCGCTGCAGAAGCCCTGCGGTGAATGCGTCCATGCTGTGCCCCCTCGTCCTGGGTCGTGGGTCGGTGGCACGGGGGTGTGCCGGTCGGAAGGGGCGATCACGTCTCCTGCGGGTGCCCGGGCCGCACCCGCCTGACGGCGACGGTGCCGGACAACCACGACCGCTCCGCGGAAAGCGGGTCGCCCCGTACCGCATGGTGGTGCGGCACAAGCGGAGCGTGATCGCGGGGTGTAAAGCCGTCCTCCCCCCGCTCCCATTCACGGAAACCTCAACCCACCGAGAAAATCCCGCATTCCCGCGCCTCACACCCGGCCTTCATCCGTCACTCACCCGTCTTACCGCCGACTTATGGCCGAAAAGGGCAGGATGGACGCCAACACACCCCCGACAGACCCCTGCCCGCGCGCCCGAGCGGCGCTACGCGGGTGGACAGAGGAAGGAAAAGCGACGTGCGCGTACTCGTCGTCGAGGACGAGCAGCTGCTCGCCGATGCGGTGGCCACCGGACTGCGCCGGGAGGCCATGGCCGTCGACGTCGTGTACGACGGTGCGGCCGCCCTGGAGCGCATCGGCGTCAACGACTACGACGTGGTCGTCCTCGACCGTGACCTCCCGCTCGTCCACGGCGACGACGTCTGCCGCAAGATCGTCGAGCTGGGCATGCCCACCCGCGTCCTGATGCTCACCGCCTCCGGCGACGTCAGCGACCGCGTCGAGGGCCTGGAGATCGGCGCCGACGACTACCTTCCCAAGCCCTTCGCCTTCAGCGAGCTCACCGCGCGCGTGCGCGCCCTGGGACGCCGGACCAGCGTGCCGCTGCCGCCCGTCCTGGAGCGTGCCGGCATCAAGCTGGACCCCAACCGCCGCGAGGTCTTCCGCGACGGCAGGGAAGTCCAGCTCGCGCCCAAGGAGTTCGCCGTCCTGGAGGTGCTGATGCGCTCCGAGGGCGCCGTCGTCTCCGCGGAGCAGCTGCTGGAGAAGGCGTGGGACGAGAACACCGACCCGTTCACCAACGTCGTCCGGGTCACCGTCATGACGCTCCGCCGCAAGCTGGGTGAGCCCCCGGTCATCGTCACCGTGCCCGGCTCCGGCTACCGGATCTGATTCCCCATGGCAGCGACCCCCGCACCGCCCCAGGCGCCGCCGAAGCCCACCTGGGACCCCAGAAGGCCCGTCCAGCCCTTTCCCTGGCTGCGCCCGACCATCCGGATACGGCTCACCCTGCTCTACGGCGGCATGTTCCTGATCGCCGGCATCCTGCTGCTGTCGATCATCTACCTGTTCGCCGCGAGCGCGCTGAACGTCGGCAGTGAACTGCCCTTCAAGATCCTGTCCGGCCGGGTCTCCAGCGACATGTGCAACCTCGGCGTCAACACCCTGCCCGCCGACGAGCTCAACCGCGCGCTGAACGAGTGCGTCAACGAGGAGCGCCAGCACGCGCTGGACACCCTGCTCAGCCGCTCCCTGCTGGCCCTGCTCGGACTCGCCGTCATCGCCTTCGCCTTCGGCTACGCCATGGCCGGGCGCGTCCTGTCGCCGCTCGGCCGGATCACCCGCACCGCCCGCGCGGTGGCGGGCTCCGACCTCTCCCGCCGGATCGAGCTGGACGGCCCGGACGACGAGCTGAAGGAGCTGGCGGACACCTTCGACGACATGCTGGAGCGCCTCCAGCGGGCCTTCACCGCCCAGCAGCGCTTCGTCGGCAACGCCTCGCACGAACTGCGCACCCCGCTGGCGATCAACCGCACCCTGCTGGAGGTGCACCTCTCCGACCCCGGGGCGCCGGTGGAGCTCCAGCAGCTCGGCAAGACGCTGCTGGCCACCAACGAGCGCAGCGAGCAGCTCGTGGAGGGCCTGCTGCTGCTCGCCCGCAGCGACAACCAGATCGTCGAGCGCAAGCCGGTCGACCTCGCCGAGGTCGCCGAGCAGGCCGTCGACCAGGTGCACGCCGAGGCGGTGGCCAAGGGCGTGGAACTGCGCGGCAAACGCGACCCCGCGGTGGTGCAGGGCAACGGCGTGCTGCTGGAGCGGATCGCCCTGAACCTCGTGCAGAACGCCGTGCGGTACAACATCCCCGAGGGCGGCTGGGTGGAGATCGACACCGAGCTCCAGCACGGCCAGGCGGTCCTCGTGGTGGCGAACACCGGGCCGGTGGTCCCGGCGTACGAGATCGACAACCTCTTCGAGCCCTTCCGGCGGCTGCGTACGGAGCGCACGGGGAGCGACAAGGGGGTCGGGCTCGGCCTGTCCATCGTGCGGTCCGTGGCGCGGGCGCACGGCGGGCACATCGCGGCGCAGCCGCGCGAGGGCGGAGGGCTGGTGATGCGCGTTGCCCTGCCCGTCTGAGATCCTTGCGCCGACACCGCGGGGATGTTCGCTTTGCGCGGAATTTTCTGCGCGCCGGGCGGGCTGTACCGTGTGTGATCGATCACAAGGGCGAATTTTCGGCCATCTACTCTCGGTGATCATGTGACCAGTCGGAAAGCCGGGAAAATCCGGGTTTTCGGGGGTCTTGATCACGGGAAGTACACGGTGAGACGCCTTTGAACTGCGGCATTAGGACCGTGTACGGTCCGCTTCGCCATCCAAGCCGATCACTCTTGAGGAGTCCGGTTGGGTGTCGATTGAGTAACAGACCTTGATGTGAGGCAAAATCTCCGCCTCGGGTCGGGCACAAGTCCGGCCTCTCACGCGTTACGTGCGCTGGAGACACCGCAGACACCCAGAGGGGGAGAGCGACATGGCAACGGATTACGACACCCCACGCAAGACCGACGACGACGTCGACTCGGACAGCCTAGAAGAGCTCAAGGCCCGGCGGAACGACAAGTCGACCTCCTCTGTGGACGTCGACGAGTTCGAGGCCGCTGAGGGCCTGGAACTGCCCGGAGCGGACCTTTCCAATGAGGAACTGGCCGTCCGGGTGCTGCCCAAGCAGCAGGACGAGTTCACCTGCATGAGCTGCTTCCTGGTGCACCACCGCAGCCAGCTGGCCCGGGAGAAGAACGGCCAGCCGATCTGCCGCGACTGCGACTGAGGAGGGGTCGGCCGTGACCGGCTCGACCCCTCCCTGGAAGCGCCGCTCGCCCCTCGGGGCAGCGGACCAAGGGCCGCCCGGCGGCCCGTCCGGCGCGCGTGGTGACGAGCGAGGCTCATCCGACCTGGGATCGGCCTCGCTCGAACCGACGGCCGGCCCTGGCCGACCGCCGGTGCCGGCCGGTGCACCGGTGCCCGCCGCCCGTCGGCGGGCGGCGGTGATCCGGGACAAGGCCGCGGAAGGCGTCCGCAAGGGCGGCAGCCGCGCGAAGGCGGCCCTGTCCTACCTCGCCGACCGGATCATCGAGAACGCCCCGCGTGTGCCCGTACGGGACCTCGCGACCCTGCGCCGGCAGTTCCCGGGCCTGGGGCCCGAGCAGCTCGCCGACAAGCTCGTGGCGGGCGCGATGACGGCGACCTCGACGGTCGGCGCGGGCATCGGCGCGGCCGCGATGCTCCCCGTGCCGCCCGCGATGCCCACCGAGCTGGCCGCCGAGATCACCGGCGTGGCCGCGATCGAGCTGAAACTGATCGCCGAGCTGTACGAGGTCTACGGCGTACGCCCGCCCGGGAACCTCAAGGAGCGCTCCACCGCGTACCTGGACGCCTGGTCCGGGGAGCGCGGCATCGTCGTGACCAAGCCGTCGACGGTGAGTTCCGCGCTGAACAGCCACATGAAGAACCAGCTGCGTCAGCAGATCATGAAGCGGATGGTGCGCAACCTGCCCAACCTGATGCCCTTCATGGTGGGCGCGGCCGTGGGCGCGCTGATGAACCGCCGGGACACCAAGAAGCTGGCCGACCGGATCCGTGCCGACCTGCGCCGGAACCAGGTGCCCTGGGAGGCGCTGACGGAGCTTCCGCCGCTGGAGGAGCCCGCGGACCCGCTGACCCTCGGCGAGGCCACGAAGGGGATCGGCCGCAGACGCTTCGGCATCGGCCGGTCCGGGAGCTGAACCGCTCCCGGCAGGCCGCGGGTCCCCGGTTCCGGGGACCCCTCGATCCCGTGTTCTAGGAGTGGTCCTGTGCCGTCCTGGCCGCGGCGATGGCCTCGGCCAGCTCCACCGGCCGGCGCGTCGACAGGTACAGGTACGGCGTGGGGTCCTGCGGGTCGGTGACCTCCACCCGCAGTGCCGTCGGGATGTAGGCGCGCAGCAGCAGGAAGGCGCGGGTGTCGGCCTTGTGGGTGCGCCAGGCCCGGGCCTCCTCGGCGTCCAGGACCTCCGCATCGCCCAGCGCCGAGACCGGGATCTTCGCCTCGCCCGCGACCAGCGATCCGCCCACGACCCGGATGCGGAGCGAGCCGTAGGAGCTCGCCATGACGGCCGCCACGGCCGTTCCGCCGACCAGGCCGCCGAGCATCGGCAGGGTGCCGAAGGGCAGCAGGATCAGGGCCATCGAGACACCCACCAGCACCGACACCAGCCACCAGGAGCGGGGGGCGGTGAGGCGTTCTTCGTACGGGGTCGTGGAGAGCTGCATGGGGCCAAGCTTGGCACGGTGTCCGGAAGGCACCGACGCGCGGGTAAGGTCTGCGCCTGTGAGTGGTACATCCCCAAGCCTTCAGCCTCCGGCCGACGCCGTGACACCGGCGCGACACCCCGACGCGCCCGCACCCGGCGAGCTCCTCGGCGAGCACTACGGCCAGTGTTTCGGCTGCGGCGGCGAGCAGCCGCACGGGCTGCACCTCCAGGCCCGGGCCGGCGAAGGGGTCTCCCTCACCGCCGAGTTCACCGTGCGCCCGGAGCACCAGGGCGCGCCGGGGCTCGCGCACGGCGGGGTCCTGGCGACCGCGCTCGACGAGACGCTCGGCTCGCTGAACTGGCTGCTGCGCACCATCGCGGTGACCGGACGGCTGGAGACCGACTTCGTCCGGCCGGTTCCGGTCGGCACCTCGCTGCATCTGCAGGCCGAGGTCACCGCGGTGGCCGGGCGGAAGATCTACTCCACCGCCACCGGACGCGTCGGGGGCCCCGACGGGCCCGTCGCCGTCCGCGCCGAAGCCCTCTTCATCGAGGTCAAGGTCGACCACTTCATCGACAACGGCCGCCAGGAGGAGATCCGGGCCGCCATGAGCGACCCCGACCAGGTGCGGCGGGCCCGGGCCTTCGAGGTGAACCCGTGAGCCGTGCCCCACTGGACGTGCTGATCCGCCGCGTCGATCCGGACGTACCGCTTCCGTCGTACGGGCATCCCGGCGACGCGGGGGCGGATCTGCGCACCACCGAGGCGTGCGAGCTGGAGCCGGGGGAGCGGGCGGTCCTGCCCACGGGGGTGTCCGTGGCGCTCCCGGAGGGGTACGCGGCCTTCGTGCACCCCCGTTCCGGACTGGCCGCCCGCTGCGGTGTCGCCCTCGTGAATGCCCCGGGGACGGTTGATGCCGGGTACCGTGGGGAGATCAAGGTGATCGTGGTGAATCTCGACCCGCGCGAGTCCGTGCGGTTCGAGCGCTTCGACCGGATTGCCCAACTGGTCGTCCAGCAGGTCGAGAGGGTCCGCTTCCAGGAGGTCGCGGAACTTCCCGACTCGGCGCGGGCCGAGGGGGGCTTCGGGTCCACCGGTGGTCACGCCGCCGTGGACGGCGGGCACGGCACAAGCGGTCGGGCCGCCGAAGGCGGCACGACGGGTGGGACTAGATACGCTTCGGTCGTATCCGACCGGGAAGGACAGTGACGTGTTCGGACGTCGCAAGAATAAGGGTGCCGCCGGGGACGCGGCCGGCGAGCCCGAGCAGGTCGTCGACGGCGTCGACACCGAGGCGGACGAGGGCACGCGCGAGCGCGTGCGACTGGAGCCGGAGCCGCGGCCCGACGGACCGTGGGACAGCACCGAGGTGCGCGAGCCCGGCGAGGGCCGGGTCGACCTGGGCGGACTCTTCGTCCCGGGCGTCGACGGCATGGAACTGCGGGTCGAGGTCGCGGGCGACGCGATCGTCGCCGCGACGGTGGTGCTGCGCGACAGCGCCATCCAGCTCCAGGCCTTCGCCGCTCCCAAGCGCGAGGGCATCTGGGGCGAGGTGCGCGAGGAGATCGGCACCGGCATCACCCAGCAGGGCGGCATCATCGACGAGGTCGAGGGTCCGCTGGGCTGGGAGCTCAGGGCGCAGGTACCGGTCCAGCTGCCGGACGGCACGGGCGGCTTCCAGGTCGTCCGGTTCGTCGGTGTGGACGGTCCGCGCTGGTTCCTGCGCGGTGTGATCTCGGGCCAGGGCGCGGTGCAGCCGCAGGCGGCCGGGCTGCTGGAGCAGATCTTCCGGGACACCGTCGTGGTCCGCGGCGAGGGCCCGATGGCGCCCCGCGACCCGATCGTCCTGAAGCTGCCCAACGACGCCCAGATGGTCCCCGAAGGGGTCCAGCAGGAGGAGGCCGGATCCCGGTTCTCCGGCGGCATGGGCCAGTTGCAGCGCGGACCGGAGATCACCGAGGTCCGCTAGACAGCCGTAGCGCGAAAGGGCCGTACCCCTCGGGGGTACGGCCCAGCACGACACACCGCTGGACACGGCCGCGGGGCCACGGTCCGGCGGCGGCCCGGCGGGGCC
>NZ_JBEPBM010000091.1:0-7373 GCF_040299205.1 Streptomyces sp. NPDC000983
TCTTTTCTTCTTCCCCGCCCACCCCCACCAACAAAATCCCCCCGCGCCGTCTCTTCCCATCCATAACCGGGGGCGGGCGGCTCCATACCGCGCCCACCCCGGTCACCGTACAACTCGTGTGTCACTTGCCCGTCTTGCGCTCGACGGCCGCCTTCACCAGACCCGCGAACAGGGGGTGGGGGCGGGTCGGACGCGAGCGCAGTTCGGGGTGCGCCTGGGTCGCCACCAGGTAGGGGTGGACGTCCCGGGGGTACTCGACGTACTCGACGAGCTTGCCGTCCGGCGAGGTGCCGGAGAACAGGATGCCCGCCTTCTTCTCCAGCTCCGCGCGGTAGGAGTTGTTCACCTCGTAGCGGTGGCGGTGCCGCTCCTCGACGTACTCCTTGCCGTCGTAGACCTCGCGGACGATGGAGCCCTCGGCCAGCTTGGCCGGGTACATGCCGAGCCGCATGGTGCCGCCCATGTCGCCCTCACCGGCAACGATGTCCAGCTGCTCGGCCATCGTGGAGATGACCGGGTGGCCGGTCGCGGGGTCGAACTCGGTGGAGTTGGCGTCGGAGATGTCGGCGAGGCTGCGGGCCGCCTCGATCACGATGCACTGCAGGCCCAGGCAGAGGCCGAGCAGCGGGATCTTGTTCTCGCGGGCGAACTTGATCGCGCCGACCTTGCCGAGCACACCGCGGTCGCCGAAGCCGCCGGGGATGCAGATGCCGTCGACGTCACCGAGCTGCGCCTTGGCACCGGCCGGGGTCTTGCAGTCGTCGGAGGTGACCCACTTGATCTTGACGCGGGCCCGGTTGGCGAAGCCGCCGGCGCGCAGCGCCTCGGTGACCGACAGGTAGGCGTCGGGCAGGTCGATGTACTTGCCGACCAGGGCGAGGGTGATCTCGTGGTCGGGGTTGTGGACGCGGTCGAGCAGGTCGTCCCAGGTCGTCCAGTCCACGTCCCGGAACGGCAGGTCCAGCTTGCGGACGACGTAGGCGTCCAGGCCCTCGCCGTGCACGGTCTTGGGGATGTCGTAGATCGAGCGGGCGTCGGGGCAGGCGACCACGGCGTCCTCGTCGACGTCGCACATCAGCGAGATCTTCCGCTTGATGGCGGTCGGCACCTCGCGGTCGCAGCGGAGCACGATCGCGTCCGGCTGGATACCGATGTTGCGCAGGGCCGCGACCGAGTGCTGGGTCGGCTTGGTCTTCAGCTCGCCCGAGGGGCCGATGTACGGCAGGAGCGAGATGTGGACGACGAAGACGTTGTCCCGGCCGACCTCGTGGCGGACCTGGCGGACCGTCTCCAGGAACGGCAGCGACTCGATGTCGCCGACCGTGCCGCCGACCTCGGTGATGACTACATCGACCTCGTCGGTCGCCATACGGCGGATGCGGTGCTTGATCTCGTTGGTGATGTGCGGGATGACCTGCACGGTGTCGCCCAGGTACTCGCCGCGCCGCTCCTTGGCGATCACCGTCGAGTAGACCTGTCCTGTAGTGACATTGGCGGAGCCGTCCAAGTCACGGTCGAGGAAGCGCTCGTAATGTCCGATGTCCAGATCCGTCTCGGCGCCGTCGTTCGTGACGAACACCTCACCGTGCTGGAAGGGGTTCATCGTCCCGGGGTCGACGTTCAGGTACGGGTCGAGCTTCTGCATCACGACGCGCAGGCCCCGCGCCTTGAGCAGCATGCCCAGGCTGGAGGCGGTGAGGCCCTTGCCGAGCGAGGAGGCGACACCCCCGGTGACGAAGATGTGCTTGGTCGTCGAGGATTTGGGCGTCATGGCCAAAGCGGGGCTCCCGTGGTCGCGGTCTGGGGTGCGGTCCGGCGTTCCCACCGGGGATTCCGGGGGCGCCGTCGCTGCGGTTCGGGGGTTTTTCTCCCACCGGTCCACGGGCTACCAGGGTATCAGCGCCTCGGGGCGATGGCTTCCGGGCACGCTCCGCGCACGTGTCGCCACACACCCGCACGGGCGCACCGGTTCCTCACCCGTTGCTCACCCGTTCGGCCCACCCGCGTTGCCCGGAGCGGCACGCAGATCATCTACGTGCGTCGTATCCTCGTCGGACACTCACTGCCGAGCCGGACCGGCGAGACGGCACCACCCCAGCCCGTACGACCGGAACGACGCGAGCTCGTCAGTTCGTTGAGCACCATCGGCGTTTTGCCTCACGGCGGAGCGGCTGCTTTGCTTCACCGCTCGACGACGCATTACAACGACCCCTTGACCGCACTAGCGACCGCCCCCATTTCCGCGGGGGTGACGTGGCCGTTCGACTGGAGTTGCACGTGGCCGGGCGCATCGAAGACTACGCACTCATCGGAGACATGCAGACCGCGGCGCTGGTCTGCCGGGACGGCACGGTGGACTGGCTGTGCCTGCCGCGCTTCGACTCGCACGCCATCTTCGCCGGTCTGCTGGGCACCGAGGAGCACGGATTCTGGCGTCTCGGCCCGGCCCACGCGGCCGACGCCGAGCCGCCGACCGCCGCCCGGCGCAGCTACCGCGGGGAC
Source organism: Streptomyces sp. NPDC000983 (assembly GCF_040299205.1). Taxonomy (NCBI): domain Bacteria; kingdom Bacillati; phylum Actinomycetota; class Actinomycetes; order Kitasatosporales; family Streptomycetaceae; genus Streptomyces; species Streptomyces sp. NPDC000983. Next base: position 2,503 of record NZ_JBEPBM010000091.1, read on the forward strand.
TCGCTGATCCTGGAGTCCGAGTGGGACACCCCGCGCGGCACGGTCCGGGTCATCGACTTCATGCCGCCGCGCGACGGCGCGCCGCAGCTGATCCGGATCGTGGAGGGCGTCTCCGGCCGGGTCCGGATGCGCTCGGCCCTGCGGATGCGGTTCTCCTACGGCCGGGTCGTGCCGTGGGTGCACAAGCACGAGGGCCGTACGGTGGCCGTCGCGGGCCCGGACTCGGTGTGGTTCGACACCGAGTGCGAGACCTACGGCAAGTCGCTGACGACGTACTCCGACTTCACCGTCGCCCCCGGCGACCGGATCGCCTTCACCATCTCCTGGCAGCCCTCGCACCACCAGCCGCCGCCGCTGCCGGAGCCCGAGCAGTCGCTGGAGGCGACCGAGGAGTTCTGGCGCGAGTGGGTCGAGCACTGTACGTACCACGGCCCCTACCGGGAGGCCGTGATCCGCTCGCTGATCACGCTGAAGGCGCTGACCTACGCGCCCACCGGCGGGATCGTCGCGGCGCCCACCACCTCGCTGCCCGAGGAGATCGGCGGCGTCCGCAACTGGGACTACCGCTACACCTGGCTGCGGGACGCGGCGATCACCCTCTCCTCGCTGCTGCGCACCGGGTACCGCGACGAGGCCCGCGCCTGGCGCGAGTGGCTGCTGCGGGCGGTCGCGGGCGACCCGGAGAACCTCCAGATCATGTACGGCATCGCCGGTGAGCGCGAGCTCGGCGAGGCGGAGCTGGACTGGCTGCCCGGCTACGAGAACTCCGCGCCGGTCCGGGTCGGCAACGGCGCCGCGCACCAGCTCCAGCTGGACGTGTACGGCGAGGTCACCGAGGCGCTGCACCTCGGTCACATGACCGGCCTCGCCCGCAACGACTACGCCTCGGTGCTCCAGCTGAAGCTGATCCGCTACCTGGAGGACCACTGGAACGAGCCGGACGAGGGCATCTGGGAGGTCCGCGGACCGCGCCGCCACTTCGTCCACTCCAAGGTCATGGCCTGGGTCGCGGTGGACCGCACCATCAAGCTCATCGAGTCCGGTGACGCGGACGGCCCGCTGGAGCGCTGGCGCGAACTGCGCGACGACATCCACCGGGACGTGTGCGAGAAGGGCTACGACAGGGAGCGCAACACCTTCACCCAGTCCTACGGCTCCAAGGAGCTGGACGCCTCCCTGCTGCTGATCCCGCAGATGGGCTTCCTGCCGCCGGACGACAAGCGGGTCATCGGCACCATCGAGGCGATCCAGCGCGAGCTGTCCACACCGGACGGGTTCATTCTGCGCTACCCGACCCAGGGCGAGGCCGAGGGCGTCGACGGACTCCCCGGTGACGAGGGCGCCTTCCTGGCCTGCTCCTTCTGGATGGCCGACGACCTGGCGATGATCGGCCGGGTCGACGAGGCCCGCAAGCTGTTCGAGAAGCTGCTCGCGCTCCGCAACGACCTCGGTCTGCTGGCCGAGGAGTGGGACCCGCATCTGCAGCGCCAGGTCGGCAACTTCCCGCAGGCGTTCAGCCACGTCCCCCTGATCGACACCGCCCTGCGCCTGACGGCTTCGGGAGCGTACGGCGGCTGAACGAGCCCGCGCAGGCGCGCCCGCCTAGGCTGGAAGCAGACATTTCCCCCTTTCTGGAAGGGGGGCGGCCATGGCTTCCCTCTCGAAGGCGGGCGCGGCCCTCGCCGCGCTGCGCGAGGATCTCAGCGGCGACGTGTTCGCTCCGGGGGACCCCGGTTACGACGAGGCCCGTGTCGTCTTCAACGCGATGATCGACCGGCGCCCGGCGGTGATCGCGCAGTGCGTGGACGAGGACGACGTGGTGCGCTCGGTGCGGTTCGCCCGCGATCTGGACCTGCCGGTCGCGGTGCGCGGCGGCGGGCACAGCGTGGCGGGGATGGCGCTGAACGACGGCGGTGTGGTCGTCGACCTGCGCCATATGCGCGCGGTCACCGTGGATCCGGCGGCCGAGGCGGTACGGGTGGCGGGCGGCGCCACGATGAGCGATCTGGACCGGGCCTGCCAGGAGCACGCGCTGGCCACGACCGGCGGCCGGGTCTCCACCACCGGTGTCGGCGGCTTCGTCCTCGGCGGCGGCTCCGGCTGGCTGGAGCGGTGGAGCGGACTCGCGGCGGACAACCTCCTCGCCGCGGAGCTGGTCACCTCCGACGGCCGCCGGGTCCGTGCGAGCGCCGACGAGAACACGGAGCTGTTCTGGGCGCTGCACGGCGGCGGCGGGAACTTCGGGGTGGCGACCTCGCTCACCCTGAAGCTGTACGAGCTGCCCGAGTTCGCCCTCGCCCTCCTGCTGTACCTGCCGGAGTTCGGCGGGGACGTCGTGCGTACCTTCCGCGATCTGATGGCCGTGGCGCCGAACGAGGCGGGCGGCGGCGTCCTCTACCTGACCGGGCCGCCCGAGGAGTTCTGCCCGCCGCACCTCCGGGGCACGCTGCTCTGCGCGGCGGTGCTGACGTACGCCGGCGGCGAGGCGGACATGCGCAAGGTGGCCGAGCCGCTGCTGGCGCTGCCGCACGAGGCGGAGATCGTCGGGGCGATGCCGTACGTCGAGGCGCAGTGCATGCTCGACGATCCGCCGGGGATGCGGAACTACTGGTCGGCGGAGTACCTGGGCGGGCTGCCGGACGCCTATGTCGACGTGTTCTGCGCCGGGGCGGAGTCGATGCCCGTGCCGACCGGGACGATCCATGTGGTGTTCCCCCTGGGCGGTGCCGTCGCCGACGGTCCGCACGAGTTCCCGGTGCCCTACCGGGACGCCGCCTGGGGCACCCACCCCTTCGGGATGTGGGAGGACGCCGCGGACGACGAGCGCGCCATCCAGTGGGTGAAGAACGTCCGCGCCGACGCCCGGCCATGGAGCACGGGGGCGGTCTACCTCAACTTCATCGGCGCGGAGGGCCCGGAGCGAGTCGTCGCGGGGGTCGGCGCGGAGAACCAGCGGCGGCTGGAGCGGGTGAAGCGGGAGTACGACCCGGACAACGTGTTCCGCTTCAACCACAACATCCGGCCCCGTTGAGGCCCGCGCGGCCCGGCCGGGTGCGCGTTCCCGCCCGGCGGTGTGATCGTTTCCGTGACCGGGTGGAGATGTCCCCCGGCCACGGGCGCGGGTAGCGTCCGGCTCATGGACAGCGGCAGGGACAGCAGATTCGACACCCAGGGCGCCGGCATCACCGTGCAGCGGGCACTGGAGCTGCCCGGACTGCGCGGCGGGCTCCCGGAGATCCTGGCCGGCGCGGACCGGCTGGGGCGCACCGTGCGCTGGGTGCACGCCGGCGAGGTGCCCAACATCGCCTCGCTGCTCAAGGGCGGCGAGCTGCTGCTGACCACCGGCTACGGCCTGGGCACCCGCCCGGCCGAACAGCGCGCGTTCGTGCGCACGCTCGCCGAGCGCGGGATCGCCGCCCTGGTGGTGGAGTTGGGCCCGCGCTTCACCCGGCTGCCCGCCGCGCTGGTGGACACGGCGCGGTCGACCGGCCTGCCGCTGGTCCAGCTGCACCGCGAGGTGCCGTTCGTGACGGTCACCGAGGAGATCCACACCGAGATCGTCAACGGCCACTACGCGCTCCTCCAGCGGGCCGAGGAGGTGCACCGCCGCTGCACTCAGGCCCTGCTGGGCGGTGGCGGCATCCCGCAGGTGCTGGGCATCCTCGCCGACTTCAGCGGCAACCCGGTGTTCCTGGAGACCACCGACGGCCAACTTTTGTACGCCGCCGGGGCGGGCCCGGAGAACGCCGATCCGCTCCAGGTGTGGGAGGGCCTGCGCGGCCAGCACAAGGACGTGCCGCCCCCGCCGGCCGGTTCGGTGCTGGTGGACGTGCCGGGCGGCGGCCCGGGCACCGGTTCGGTCCGGGCCCGGCTGGTCCTGCTCCCGGTACGGGGGCCGCTGGCGCCGGTGCACCGGATCGCGGCCGAACGCGCGGCGGGCATCCTCGCCGTGGTGCTGATGCAGGCCCGGCAGGAGGAGGAGCTGGCCGCCCGCGGCCGCGGTGACTTCCTCACCGACCTCGCCGAGGGGCGCATCGCCGCCGAGGACGCGCCCGCCCAGGCGCGGGTGCTGGGGTTCCGACCGGGCGAGGGTCCGCTGCTGCCGGTGGTGATGCGGCTCGGTGAGGCGCTCGCCCCGGGCGGCGGGTGGGCGGTGCTGGCGCGCGCGGTCGCCGAGGAGCTGGCGTCGGTGGGCGTTCCGGTCCTGCTGGGCGTACGGCCGGTCGAGGGCCGGGTGCCGCTGCTGCTGGGCCTGCGTACGGAGTCGGAGCGGCCGGCGGTCGCCGACCGGGTCGCCGCCGCGCTGCGGGCCGGGGTGGAACGGGCCGGGATGCAGCGCCCCGGCGCGCTGCCGCCGGTCGTGGTGGTCGGGGTCGCGGGCGGCTGGGCGGCGGCCTCGGCGAGCCTGAGGCACGCGGCGGAGACGGCGGCCGCGGCGCAGGGGCTCACCGACCGGCCCTGGTACGACGCCCGGCGGCTGGACATCGACCTGCTGCTGTGGCGGCTGCGCGACCATCCCGACCTCGCGGCGTTCGTGGACCGCGCGATCGGCCCGCTGCGCGATCACGACGCCCGCTCCAAACCGCCGCTGCTGCCGACCCTGCAGACCTATCTGGCGCATGCGGGGCGCAAGGCGGAGACCGCCCGCGAACTGCATCTGAACCGGCAGACGCTGTACAACCGCCTCGCCCGGATCGGCGAGTTGCTCGGCACCGACCTCGACGACCCGCAGACGGTACTGGCGTTGAGCCTGGCCCTGCGCGCCCGCCGGCATGTGCCCTAGGGCGTGTTTCGAAAGTCCCGCCTGCCCCGCGGCGTCTGGCACGCACGCTCGCGGCGTTGCCGAAACGCCCGAATAGCTCCGCTATTAG
>NZ_JBEPBM010000092.1:0-6610 GCF_040299205.1 Streptomyces sp. NPDC000983
GTACCGCTTACTCATGTTGCTCACTACCTGTGACTGCTTCCTCCGGGACCAACCGTCCCAGTATCAAGCTGTCCGGCTAGCAGGGGGAACCTCAGGAAGGGGGGTGGGGTTACGGCAAGATACCTCCAGTCCCGAGCTGGATGCCGGGGCCTGTGCGACCCACCCCCCATGGCCGCGAGTCCCTCACGATCTCCGTCCGGCCCATCGAGGCGGTGATCGTATCGCCCGCCGCTGACAACACAGCCGGTCCGAGGATCAGCGGTTATGAACTACCTGCACGGCACCCCACCCAGGTAACCGGGCGCAATCACCGACCAGCGGTTACGGGATGCCCGCATACAAGCTCATGCGTCGCACAACACTCGACCGGGTTGGCCTTGAGCGTGCCGCACGCCTGAAGTGCGTTCGAGGCGTCCAGGGCGCGGGCCAGGGATGCGGTCGTTCAGATCACCGGCGGTTGGGTCGCGTGTGCGCGCGAGGTGGTCAGGCAGCGTTGCCGCCGGACGTGAGGGGGCGCCGGACGAGATCGCGACCGTGCGGACGGCTGCCGTGAGGAGATTGTTCGCCGAGGCGACGCCGAGCAGCCAGCGCGATGCCGACCAGGTGCGCCCGAACAGGGCGCCGGGCCGCTCAGCGGCCACGAGGGCCCGTGCGCGCGATCGCCTTCTCGCCGAACGGACGCCACCTCGCAAGCGGCAGCGCGGACGGGACCATACGGCTCTGGGACCCGGTCACCGCCTCCCCGACAGGGCGAGCGCTGACCAATCACACCGGGCCCGTCAGGTGCCTGGCCCTCTCACCCGACGGACAACTGGTCGCAAGCACCGGTGACGACGCCACCGTGCGGTTCTGGTCCCCAGCGACCGGCCGGCCACTGGGCAAGCCGCTCACCGACCACCACGGACCCGTCACCGGCCTGAGCTTCGCACCCAAAGCAGGCCTGCTCACCACAACAGCAAAGGACAAGACGCTACGCCTGTGGCCGCACCCGGCAATCCGACGCTGCATCACGTACGGGGCCCACCCAGACCCGAAGGCTGCCCATGTGACGGAGCGACGAATTGGGAGCCAACAGAGCCGCTCATTCGCGGCCGTCGAGAACCCGAAACCGCCCAGGAGAAGAACCCCGGCACCGCCGCCACAGCGCGCCGGACGGCCGCCCGAGGCCCGGAGGCGAACCCCGAAGACATCGCCGCGCCCAGCCCGCACCGCACGGACAGCATGCTGCGCTTCGCCGACCACGACACCACCACCCTCCAAATCCCGCCCGGCCCGCACGACAGCACTCCTCGCCTTCCCGCGGACGGCCCCCGACAAGGGGACCGCCCAGAACAGCGCCCAACCGGACTACGGCCAGTACAGGCAACAGCGGTGAAGCATCTTCGCTCAGTGGGATCCGCAGGGGCACGCCGTGCGCAAGGCCGGACCGGCCCGCGTGAACCAGCCCTACCCGCTGGAGGCAGCCACCGGCCCCCGGGCAATCAGGACATCGGCCTCGCGGTGCCAGCCCAGGGAGGAGTAGAGGCGCTGGCCCTCCTCACTGGCGATGAGAAGACCGGTACGGGCACCCCGGGCCACGGCAGCCTCCGCCAGAGCGCTCATCACAGCCCGGCCCAGGCCCCGCCGACGGTGCGCCGCGTCCGTCTCAATGCGATCCACGACCGCATCGGCCCCGACCACAGCGACGGTGCCGCGCGCCGCCAATTCTCCGGTGGGACCACGCAAGGAGACGACCGTGACCGCTCCCTCCACGCGGACCTCGCGCTCGTAGGGCGCGGCGGGGACGTGCTGCGGATGCCCGGCAAGATCGGTCGTCATGAACCACTCGGACCGGTGCAGCAACTCCAGCCCGGCCGCGCCGACAACGGCTTCGACGGCGCCCGGGCGCAGCGTAGGCACCGTCAGCCACGTCGCCTGCCGGGCGGCCGCGACGAATCCCGCCAGCAGTCCCAAGGACCCGGGCCTTTCATCCGCACCCAGCGCGAACACCTCGACCGCGCGGCCGGGCTGGTCGCACTCGGACCGCAGGCCGTCCCCCGCGGACCCGACCGGCCCGGCCTCTGGCAGACAGCGAGCCACCGTCCAGCCGTTCACCCAACGCCGCACCAGCCCTGAATCGATCTTCGCCATCCGGCGATTAGAACACGACCGCAACCGGCCGACGCGCGAAGCAGCCCTCCTCACTCATCACTCTGCGTATTTGCTAGCGGTTGTCCCGTATGGGGTCTGAGTCAATTTGAGCGGGCCGCGTTGTGGCGGCGTGCGACGCCGAACGTGGACTGGTGCACGCCGCTGCCCCTGAGCCGGCAGTCCCGCAGGACTCTCCAGTTCTGCAGGCGGGAAAGAGCATGTTCGACTCGTGCCCGTTCCCGGCGATGGACGGCGTTCTCGGCCTCCTGCTGGGGACTCAAACGGTCCTGGCCCGCTGTCTGCGGTGCGGGATGAGCAGTCCGGTGCCCTGGTAGCCGCCGTCGGCGATGGTGGGAGCGCCGCGGCAGACCCGGTCAGGCGCTGCGGCCGGTGTGGCTTTGGCAGCAGCGCCCGCGTGGGGGTTTCACCGCCTGGGTGCAGGACCTATTACTGGGCGCTGTGGTTCTGTCTGGCGCGTTGCAGGGCTGCCTGCCAGGCCCGCCAGGTGTGCTCGGGCCGGGCGCATGCCTGGAGGAACGCGGTGAGGTATGCGGGGTGGGGAAGCCGTTTCCCGCGCAGGATGTCGCTGCTGGTGGTGGGTGCGAGCAGGTCGCCCAGTGCACTGTCCTTTCGCCCGCCGGCGCAGCTCCCGCAGGAGCGAGTCCCCGCAATTGGAGCGGATCCCCCTCATGACATTGAGCAGTTGGTCCGGGGTGGTGATGGACTCCGCTCTGGTGCCTGCGCCCGGCGGCCGGGTTCCGGCCGCTTTGCGCCACAAACGCCGGGCTGTTGCGCGGTCGCCGTGGCCGACGACGGTGAAAGCCATCACCAGGGGCCAGCGCACGGGTCCCCCGCTCATTGCGCGCGCGAGGCTTGCGGGGCTGTTGGAGATGGTTGTTGATGCCGACGCCATCTTGCGAAAACTCAGCCCGCGGCGCTGGGGCAGCTGTTCGAGCCAGTGCGCCAACGCCAGCCAGCCGGGGGCCGGTGCGGGGTGGGCTGCCGCCCGGGCATCACGGCTCTGCCTGCGCCCGCACCGCAGCCCGCTCTCGTCAGCGGTCATCACCCGGGATCGCGGACACAGCCGCGCGGGATCGACGCCCGCCAGAAGCCACGTTCCTGCAGGTCAGTCAATTGCGTCGCTGCTCTAAGGGATGACGAGTAGCTTGCCGGTGGTACGCCGAGCCTCCAGATCACGGTGGGCTCGGGCAACGTCGGCGAGCGGGTAGCGGGCCGTCACGGTGGTCTCAAGCGCCTTGGTGCGCACCCACTCAAGCACGTCGGCGGCGCGCCGGAGCAGCTCGGACCGATCGGCGATGAAGTGCCCGAGGCTTGGCCGGATCAGGGTCAGCGAACCGCCATGGGCGAGCCGGATGGGGTCGAAGGGCGGCACTGCACCACTCGCGGCGCCGAAGAGCACCAGGTGGCCGCGGGTTCGCAGGCTGGCGAGGCTCGCATCGAAGGTGTCCCTGCCGACGCCGTCGAAGACGACAGGCAGGCCCTGGCCGCCGTGGAGCCGCTTCACCTCGGCCGCGAGATCGTCCACCGCGGAGTAGAGGATCACCTCGGCGGCCCCGGCGCGCCGCGCCAGCTCGGCCTTCTCCGGTGTCGAGGTTGTGCCGATCACTCTGCCGCCGAGATGGGTGATGAGCTGGGTCAGGACCAGCCCCATGCCGCCAGCAGCAGCGTGCACGAGCACCGTGTCGCCCGGCTGGACCGGGTAGGCGTCCTTGACGAGGTAGTGCGCCGTCATGCCCTGAAGCAGCACGGCGGCGGCGGCCTCGAAATCGACGCCGTCGGGCAGGGGAACGAGCCGGGAGGCGTCCACGACTGCCTGCTCGGCATAGGTACCGGGAATCTCCACCCAGCCAACCCGGTCTCCCACAGCGACGTGGGTGACGCCGGGTCCGACCTCGAGGACCGTGCCCGCGCCCTCGGTGCCCGGGGTGAAGGGCAGCGGGAGGGTGTACCGGCCCTGGCGGTGGTACACGTCGAGGAAGTTGACGCCGGACGCGGCGACCTCCACGACCGCCTGGCCCGGGCCCGGCACCGGTCGATCAGTATCGACCAGTCGCAGCACCTCGGGACCACCCACTTCGGAAACCTGAATCGCTCGCATGACCCCTCCTGAAACGGCTAACTCCTCCACCAACTCCGGTCGTAGCGATCCGATTCCCGCTCGCACTGAGGTGTCAGTAGCCGGCTCGTGCCCATGTGGGAGAAGGGTGCCGACGGAATGGGCCTGCCCAGGCGACGAAACCCGGTCGACGGTCGGCCGGCATCACGGCTCTGCCTGCACGCCCGCACCGCAGTCGGCTCCCGTTAGCGGTCATCATCCGGGATCGCGAACACGGCCGCGCGGGATCGTCGCCTGGCGGAAGCCACGTTCTGCAGGTCAGTCAATTCCGTCGGTGGCTCTCGTACATGCACATTGATCCGTGCAGCTCTACGCGTCCTGCCGCGCGGATGCGGGCGCGGGTGCGTCGGCTTGTGGCTTGGGGGCGGTGGGGTCGGGCAGGGCGCGGAAGCAGAGCCAGCTCAGGGCAGGCATGGCGATCAGGGGGTGAGGGCTGTCATCAGGGAGGTGGAGTCGGCCAGGTCTCCCAGCAGGGGGCTGACGAGGCCGCCGAGGGTGACACCGCTGGCAGTACCGATACGAGAGGGCAGGCAATCCTGGCCCAGAGTGACCTGGAGGGAGCAAAGGGGACGTGCAGGCCGACGGAGGTGAGGGCCACGAAGGGGAACATGGCCGGGCCGGGTGCGTAGATCCCTCCGGTCACGGCGGCGACGGAGAGCAGGTAGGACCAGCGGGAGACATGGACGCGGTCGTAGCGGTTGGCCAGGGACCCTCCCAGGACCGAGCAGACTGCGCCGCCCAGGAACAGCAGGAACAGCAGGAACAGGGCCATGGTGCCCGCGGTGGTGCGGCCCTCGCACTGGGCGAGCGGGCTGTTGTCCGGCTCGAGGCCCCCGTGACACAGGATGCAGCGCGCTTTCAGCTGGTTGGCCATGCGCACAGAGCTGGACTTACTGCCGGCCCGCACCTGCCCCGACGGCGGGACGAAGGCTGCTGCTGACGGCCGCCCACATGCCGGTATCCGCCGGGCCTCACCCCGGCCCGCCGCGACACCCTCATCCACGCGCAGGAGCCGGCCTCACCATGAACCCCGCGTGGTGTTGCCCGGCAGCATCGCGAACCGGTCCGGCGGCTGTCACTTCCCGGCCGCGCCGGGTTCCCCGCCCATGGATGCCTGGTAGGCATCCGCGTAGGTGGGAGAGTCCTTGATCAGGCCGTCACAGAACGCGGCGACGTCGGTGCCGATGAGCTCCACAACTCCCTTCCCCGCGGCGACGCCCTCCTCGAAGAAGTCGACGATTTCATTGAGGAGGGGCCCGTCGGACAGGCTGACCGGTCCGACCTTGAACAGGTACTTCTGCATCTCCCTGTAGACGATCCGGTAGTCCGGCGGGAGCGCCTTGACCCGGGCCGCGTGCGCCCGCCACTGCTTCTTGCCTTCGATGATGTCCTGGATGCTCACGTCAGCCTCCCAGCCGGCTCAGTTTCCTTGCGACGTTCCTGTTCAACTGCTCGCGCCACCGGTCGCGATGAGTCCGGGCCCCCGCTCCGCCGGCCAGCGCCGTGCAGAAGCCCTGAATGTCGTCGCCGAGCACCTCGTGGACGCCCTGCCCGTCCGCCGCCGACACTTCGAGCAGCCCCAGAGCGGAGTCGAGGATCGGTGTCAGGTTGCGACCGGTGAAGTCCCCGTAGGGGAAAAGGTGGGCGACGATCTCGCCCCACGCCGCCCGGTAGTCGTCCGGCAGAGCCTCGACCCGGGCCTCGAACGCCTTCCAATCCCTGGTGAGATCGCTGCCTGTGGCCTTCTCCCAGAAGTTCATCTCCCGCCCTCCTTGAGCCTGTCGATGCGTGATGAGAGGTACTGCCATTTCGCCCAGAACTTCGAGAGTTCCTCGCGCCCGGCGTCGTTGAGCGCGTAGAACTTGCGCGGCGGACCGACCCCCGATGGTCGTTTCGTCACCTGGACAAGCCCGTTCCTCTCCAGCCGCAGGAGAATCGTGTACACGGTCCCCTCGATGACGTCGGCGAAGCCGAGCTCGTTCAGCCGGCGCGTGATGGCATAGCCGTAGGTTTCCTCGCTGCCGATGATTTCGAGCACGCACCCTTCGAGCGTGCCCTTCAACATCTCCGTCAGGTCGTCCATCGCCGATGCTCCTCAGCACTGCCAGTACCAGTACTACGTGCCACCGAGTACCACTATACGGTATCACCGAGTAGTAGAAGCGTGACGCCTCCGGCGAACACGGTCCTGGGCCGACCCGTTCGACAGGCACCGGGCTCCCCCGAACGCCGCAGCTTGGCCATCGCCCTATTGATCAGAAACTCATGGGGTTCTCGTCCAGGACGTAGCGGACGTGCGGGCCGCCGAAGTAGCCGCGGACGATGTGGGGCTGGCGCTGGCGT
>NZ_JBEPBM010000093.1:0-6602 GCF_040299205.1 Streptomyces sp. NPDC000983
GAGCAGACGTCCTCTTCGCCATGCTCCGCGACGGCACCTTCTACCAACCCCAACCCGCCCCATCAGCTTGACGAAACCCATAGGGGCACCCCCCCGCGCCCGACGACCTCTGTGCAGGCGGCCATGGCGGACTCCATCGTGGTGGGGCGCACGTAACCGACGTCCTCGCTGCTGGACGGCTGTCCAGATCAGGGATCGTGCACGCGTAGCCGCTATCCGCCGTCCGTTCTCATGGGCAAGGTCTGGCACGGTCTGCGCGCTGACCGAACATCCACACCCAGTTCACGGCCATGGGCTGGGCCCGCGTGCCGGAGCGCGCTGGTCCTGGGGCGTCGCCCTGCGTCAGGGGAGCCAACGGTGAGGCGGAGGGGGCGGTCAGTCGGGGCGATCGTGTACTGGTCGTAACAGGTGCGGGCGTTCTTACCTCTTCTGCGGATGTTCCTCTTGTGGTGGGGTGTGGAGGTATCAGCCCGCAACTGGCGGGTCGGCAAAGTACGTTGTGGCGTTACTGTCGTGGAGGGGGCGATATGACGCAGATAGTGGGTGGCACCACCGATTGCATGTCGAAGAATCTGGACAACGCGCTGGACGTGCTCTACGCCGAGCTCGCTCGGGCGGATGCCAAGGCCAACACTGTTCTTGCCATGACGGGCGTGGGCCTGGCCTTTCTCGCGACCCGCGGCCATGGCGGCGAACCGGCCGTGGTTTTGGCGGTGGGGGGTGTGGGTGCAGCCTGTCTGCTGGTCTCCACCGTGATCCTGTTGATCATTGTCCGTCCGGTGCAGGTCGACAATCTCGATCTGGAGGACTGGACGCGGTGGGCGACCCTGGACGCCGATGCGCTGGGTGATCACATGCGCGCGGATTTGCGGGCCAAGAGGGTCGCAGCTCTGTCCCGCCTGGTGAAGGACAAGTTCCGTCGACTGCAGTATGGGGTCAACTTCATCATGACCGGACTGGCCTTGCTGTGTATAGCGGCCCTGCTGTCCGTGCTTCTGTAGAGGCAGGTGGAGTCTGGCCGGCTCACCTTGCGGAGCGCGATCCGCTCATTTCTGGTCCTTCAGTCGGTCGGGCTGTCAAGCCATGCTTCCCGAAGCTGTTCCAAAAGGATCTCGTTGCCCACGGCTTTCGCCCATAGCTGCGACAGCGACCGCAGGCAGTGCTCGATGAGCTCGCACAGCACGTACGACTCAGGCAGTTCGACCAGGCGGTAGACGCCCGGACGCAGACCGTCCGGCCAGTAGAAGTGCCGGTGGGCAGGTGACCGTGGACCTGGACGGGGTCCTGGTCGTCGCGCACTCGGACAAGCAGGACGCGGCCCCGACCTAGAAGAAGACCTACGGACACCACCCACTCATGGGCTTCGTCGACCACGGCCCGGGAGGAACCGGCGAACCTGTCGCGGCCCTCCTCCGGCCCGGCAACGCGGGCTCGAACACGGCCGCCGACCACATCACCGTCGCTCGCCTCGCCCTCGCTCAACTGCCCAAGAAGTACCGGCGGGGACGGCGGACTCTGATCCGCTGTGCGGGCGGCACCCACGAGTTCGTGGCCTGGCTCGCCCAGCGCGGACGTTGGCTGTCCTACTCGGTCGGCATGGTGATCACCGAGGCCGTCCACGAGCATGTTCTGAAGATCCCCGCATCGGCCTGGACGCCTGCGGTCGAATTGGACGGCGAGGTCCGTGACGGGGCCTGGGTCGCCGAACTCACCGGAGACCTGCTCGACGGCTGGCCGCAGGGCATTCGGCTGATCGCCCGCAAGGAACGGCCCCATCCCGGAGCCCAGTTGAGGATCACGGACGCGGACGGCATGCGGATCACCTGCTTCGCCACCAACACCCTCAACCAGCCGATCGCCAGCCTCGAACTCCGCCACTGGTTGCGAGCCCGGACCGCGGCCGAACCGGTGGGGAAGGCAGCGCCTGACGCCCAGAAGGCCGGGGGTGTACGTCGGCAGTACCGTCACGGCGCCGCCGACGGTCCCCGGGTTCACGTCTTCACGGCTTACGGCCGACGGACAGACTCCACCTGGGAAACAAAGAGGGAAGGCCACAGCCGTACGGTGCCGTTGTCGCTGCTGGTGGCGAGGAGGCTGCCGTCGGGTGAGAACGCCACCGCGTACACCGGGCCGGTGTGGCGGAGGGGTTCGCCGATGGGGGTGAGAGTGGCCGGGTCCCACAGGCGCACGGTCTCGTCGCTGCTGGCGGTGGCGAGGAGGGCGCCGTCGGGGGAGAACGCCACCGCGTACACCCGGCCGGTGTGACCGGTGACGGGTTTGCCGATGGGGGTGTGGGTGGCCGGGTCCCACAGCTGCACGGTGCCGTCGTTGCTGCTGGTGGCGAGGAGGGTGCCGTCGGGTGAGAACGCCACCGCGTACACCATGCCGGTGTGGTGCAGGGGTTCGCCGATGGGCGTGCCGGTGGCCGGGTCGCACAATCGCACGATGCCGTACACCATGCCGCTGGGGCGTAAGGGTTTGCCGATGGGGGTGTGGGTGGCCGGGTCCCACAACTGCACAGTGCCGTCGCGGCTGCCGGTGGCGAGGAGGGTGCCGTCGGGTGAGAACGCCACCGCGTACACCGGACCGGTGTGGCCGGTAAGAGGTTTGCCGATGGGGGTGTGGGTGGCCGGGTCCCACAACTGCACAGTGCCGTCGCGGCTGCCGGTCGCGAGGAGGGTGCCATTTGGGGAGAACGCCACCGCGTCCACCATGCCGGTGGGGAGGAGTGGCTCGCCGGTGGTGGTGCGGGTGGCCGGATCCCACAGCCGCACGATGCCCAGGCCTCCGGTGTCGCGGCCGCCGGTGGCGAGGAGGGTGCCGTCGGCCGAGAAGCAGAGAGCTCGACTTGAACCTGCATCAAGGGAAGGCAGGTTCAGTTCCCCCGTCCGTATCGCGTGCAGGACCGCGCGGACTGCGAGTGAGGACTCCCCCCGCTGCGAGGGGCATTGCCATGTCGCTCTGTACAAATATGATCCGTCCTCACCGCTGATGGCGAGGAAAGTGCCGTCGGGTGAGAACGCCACCGCGTACACCGGGCCGGTGTGGCTGGTGAGGGGTTCGCCGATGAGGCTGCTGGTGGCCGGGTTCCACAGGCGCACGGTGCCGTCGCTGCTGGCGGTGGCGAGGAGGGTGCCGTCGGGTGAGAACGCCACCGCGTTCACCATGCCGGTGTGGCCGGTGAGGGGTTTCCCGATGGGGGTGCGGGTGGCCGGGTCCCACAAGCGCACAGCACCGTTGTAGCTGCCGGTGGCGAGGAGGGTGCCCTCGGGTGAGAACGCCACCGCGAGCACCATGCCGGTGTGGCCGGTGAGGGGTTCGCCGATGGGGGTGCGGGTGGCCGGGTCCCACAGGCGCACGGTGCCGTTGCCGGTGGCGAGGAGGGTCCCGTCGGGTGAGAACGCCACCGCGAGCACCATGCCGGTGTGGCTGGTGAGGGGTTCGCCGATGAGAGTGCTGGTGGCCGGGTCCCAGAGGCGCACGGTGCGGTCGTTGCTGGCGGTGGCGAGGAGGGTGCCGTCGGGTGAGAACGCCACCGCGTACACCGGCTGGGTGTGGTGGAGGGGTTCGCCGATGGGGGTGTGGGTGGCCGGGTCCCACAACTGCACGGTGCCGTCTCGGCTGCCGGTGGCGAGGAGGGTGCCGTCGGGTGAGAACGCCACCGCGAGCACCATGCCGGTGTGGCCGGTGAGGGGTTCGCCGATGAGAGTGCTGGTGGCCGAGTTCCACAGGCACACGGTGTGGTCGTTGCCAGCGGTGGCGAGGAGGGTGCCGTCGGGCGAGAACGCCACCCTGTACACCGGGCTGGCAGGGCCGAGGCGGCGGCGCAGCCAAGAGGTGACTCGGCCGTCAGTGGCTGCTATGTGGTTGCGCACAGGCCTGGGAGTTTCGGCAGCCTGGGCAACTCCGTTCGGGCCGACCGTCGAAATTGTGGAGCGATCCGGTGCTGGCCCGTCTGAAGGTGTGGGTTCGGCCAGTTCGGGAGCGGGAGGTCGCGGGGTGGCGCTGCGGCGGGGGCGTAGTTCGGCGGTTGCCCGCCACCGGTTGCGCCATTCTTCGAGTGCGGGATCCGTGCGGTCGGGCGGGGTGATGTCGTCGCCGTTCGGGTCCCAGGACATCAAAGTCCGGACGAGTAGGACGACTTTGTCCACACTCACAAACCGTGTGCCGCCGAAGGCGGCGCTCTGGGTTGCAATGGGCAGTGCCACCCCGTTGCCAATCACCTGCGCCCGTGTCTCGATCCGCCGCAGAGACGGATCTCCCCGCTCCACCTTCAGCCGGCGTAAGTGCTGAGCCTGGTGATGGAGCCGGGCCTCGAATGTGTCTGGCTCCTGCCCGGCGCCGCTGTGGTCCGTCATACCCGGTGCCCCCCCCTACTTCTGTGTTCAGCAGGGTAGAAGCCGATTGGTGGAACAGTACGGAACTTGCATGAACACCCACGAACAGGGTGAGCGGGGGCGGATCGTTCCGCAGAATGGCTCAGGCGTGCCGTGATGACCCGGAACTGATCGGGTGTCATCCGCTTCGTTCGATCCATGCAGGTCAACGGCTCAGACTGCGCAAGAGTCGAGTCATGACACAGCGACAGAACTCCCAGCACGCCCCGGCTGCATCCGACTCCGAAGCGTTCCTCTCCTTGCACACGGCCGTCGTCCTGCTGACCGCACTCGTCTTGGGACTCATCATCGGAGGGCTCACCGCTCTCACCGGCGTCCACCCGGCTACCGCGGTGATTGCCGGACTTACCGCAGCCGGCGCCAGCGCCGCCGCCCTGCGCACCCTCATCAAGTGACTTCCGTGACCGTCCACAACACGCCACGCGCCCCGCCCGTAGATCACGACGGCACCTGCTGCTGGTGCTGCAGACTGGTGGCACCGGGCCGGACGGAAGCCGTACGTGGGTCTGGGCCACACGGACCAAAACGGCAGGGCCAGCGTAGGGTTGACCGCCATCAATGCGGGCCCGGACGCCGATTTGGCGCTTCGGGCCCTCGCTAGGTTCACCGCTGCGTCGGTTCACGCTAGGCACGCCCTCCGCTCACTCTGCGGGGCTGGAAAGGTCGTGGGCGACGAACTCATCGGGCTCACCCGCGCGCTGATCCACGCCGGCGGGCCATCCGTGCTGGTCAGCCTATGGTCCGCCGATGAGATCTCCACCAGCGTCCTGATGCAGGCGTTTTACCGGGCCTTGTCCGACGGCAAGGCTGCCGCACTGCGAAGACCTACTGCAACGACTGCCCCCTGCCATGCCCTCCGCCCGGACGATTGCCCGCGACATCGCCGACCTGCAGTATCTCGCCTAGAACTTTGCAGTAGTTGCATTCGAGTACAGAGCGCTGGCCGACACGTGCCCGCCGGAGGGCGTGGAGCGCGCGGAGCTACACGCCATGGTGACCCGCTGCCGACGGGCGCAGCGGACTTCGGGGATCCAGTCCAAGGGCTGGCAGGTGTCTCCGTGACGTCGTGTGTCCTGTACGAAAGCAAGCCCGGTCTCGGTGACAGCCAGCGCGTGCCCGACCCGCAGCCGTGCGGCGACCGGGTCAGACGCGAGCCGTGGTGGCCGCCAGCCGCGCAGTTCCGGCCACTCGGATGCGACCTGCATCCCGAAGGGGGTGGGGAACCATAGCCGCATCCGGCCGGCCTGCGGCAGGGCGATCCGGTTGACCAGCCCTTCGCTCTGCAACTTCACCAGGCTGCGCCGGGTCTGATCGGCCTGCAGCTTCGGTGCGGTCAGCAGGTGCATCTGCTCGGTCGCGGCCATCCGGTACTGCGCCAGCACCGCCAACGCCAACCGGTCACCACCTCCGACATCCACCCGCATCGACACCACCGACCACCCCCGCCTTCCTCCTCAAGAGCGCCACAGAGGATCGCGAAGGGCAGTGCACCAGCCGGCCCGGACCAGACCACCCACCACCAGGCCCCGACCACGGTCACGACTTGACAACCCCCGCCGACAACCGGGCTGACAACCCGCCGACAGCTGTCTGCACGCCGACAGGGCCAGTGCCGCATCCCCGCAGCTCACCACCAGGATCTCGCCTGGGCCGGTAGCCCGGCAGCCCTCCTCCCCGCACAACCACCGCACGCACAACTGCCTGCAGGAATGAGGAGGGAAGGGCCGGGGGTGGGCGGCCGGGGGATCGGGGCGGTTTCGTGTTTGTTGCGCGTCGGTGGCCGCCTCCGCGCTGTCACAGGCACAGTCGGTGCGCATGAGCGCGGGATGTGGAGCCCGCCTGACTTGTGGGCGGCGGTGAATGTGGGCAGTGCCCAGGAAGAGACCGCTGGACGTCGGATTCGATGGTCGCCAGCGCGAACCAAGACCCCTGCCCGGGAGTACCGGGCGGGGCCCGTGCACGGCTGACGATCACGCAACCCCGAGGGGTGTCGGGGAGGTGCCGTGTTATCGATGTCGGTCGGTTCGGGCATGATCTGTTCCGACCGGGTTCGATGGTGGAAGACGGGGGCATGGGCGGCTGGCGGACTGACCCGGCGTACGCGGTGTGTCGGGCCTTGGCGGACGGGGCGGAGCTGTCCTCGTTCGCGGGCGGGCCGTTCGACGTGCGCGCGGTCGCGGCTGCGGTCAGGCCCGAGGCCAAGGA
>NZ_JBEPBM010000094.1:0-6194 GCF_040299205.1 Streptomyces sp. NPDC000983
CAGATCCGAACCCGGATCCAGATCCACCAACACCAACCGACCCGGATTCTCCGACTGCGCCGACCGCACCAACCCCCACACACCAGCCGACACCACATCACCCTCAGCAGTGGTAGCTCCGCGCGTCACCACCACCAACCGCGAACCCGTCAACCCCTCGTCAGCCAGCCACTCCTGCAGCAGCCCCAGAACTTCCGTCGTCGTCCCCAGGCCGGCCTCAGCGATGTCGTCAACAGCGTCGACCGGCGGGACGGAGAACAGCACCAACTCGGGCGCCGGCACTCCGGCCTCCATCACGAGTCGCAGGCCCGCAAGGTCCAGATGCGAGTCCACGGCGAGCCCGGCGTTCTGCACGGCGGCCCCGAGAGCGAACGGGTCGTCCGTGCCGAGCACGGCCCACACCCCGGTACCCGTGACCTCGTCCGGCACCTGCAACGACGTCCACTCCGTGCGGAAGAGCCCGTCCGTCTCCGCACTCCGGGAACTGCTGCCGAGCGCCTCGGCCGACACCGGGCGCAGCACGAGCGAACGGATCTCGGCGACCGGCTGTCCCGTGCCGTCCGCCACCTCGACTCGCAGCGCGTCCTCGCCCGCCTCCGTGATACGCACGCGCAGACGGTCCGCACCCGCCGCGAACAACGACACACCCGTCCACGCGAACGGCAGCCTCAAGGCAGGCTCTTCGGGGCCGAACTCGCCGTAGGAATTGGCATGCAGCGCCGAGTCCAGGAGCGCCGGATGGATGCCGAACCGAGCCGCCTCCGCCCGCTGCGACTCCCCCAACTCCACCTCGGCGAACACCTCACCACCCCGCCGCCACACCGCCCGCAACCCCTGGAACGCGGTCCCATAGCCGTAACCGGCTGTCTCGGCAGCGGCGTAGAAGCCGGACACTTCCTGGGCCTCGGCGTCCTGCGGGGGCCATACGGTCAGGTCGGTCGCAGACTGCGGCACGGCTTCCGCCCCGAGCACGCCTTCGGCATGCCAGGTCCAGGACGCGTCGGGCTCGGCGTCCTCCGAGCGGGAGTGCACCGACACTTCCCGTTCACCGGTCTCGGAGTCCGCCGCACCGACGACCACTTGGATCTGCACAGCGCCCTGTTCGGGGAGGACGAGGGGTGCCTGGAGGGTGAGTTCGGTGAGGTGGCCGCAGCCGACTTCGTCTCCGGCGCGGATGGCGAGTTCGACGAACGCGGTGCCGGGGAGGAGGACGGTGCCGGCGACGGCGTGGTCGGCGAGCCACGGGTGAGTACGCAGGGAGAGTCGCCCGGTCAGGACTCGTCCGCCATCGGCGGCGAGGCTCACCGAGGCTCCGAGGAGGGGGTGGCCGGTGGCGCCCAGGCCCAGCTCTGCGGGATCGCCGGTGGTGCCGGACGCCTCCAGCCAGTAGCGCTCCCGCTGGAAGGCGTAAGTGGGGAGGTCGACGCGTTCGACGGCACGGCCCGCGTATACGGCCGACCAGTCGATGTCGGCACCCTGGACCCACAGTTCGGCCGCGCTGGCGATGACTCGGGTGCTCTCGTCCTCGTCCCGGCGCAGGGTTCCAACGACGGTGAGCGGAGTCTCCACGGCTTCCGCGATGGCCTGCACGGCGGTGGTCAGGACGGGGTGCGCGGACACCTCGATCAGACGGGAATGCCCCTGGTCCAGGGCCACTTGGATGGCGTCGGTGAAGCGGACCGGCTGACGCAGACCCTCGTACCAGTACGTCGCGTCCATCGTCGTGGTGTCCAGGGGCTCACCGGTCACCGTCGAGATCAGGGGTATGCGGGAAGCGCGCGGCTGGACCGGGGCGAGAGCGTCGAGGAGCCGGTCCCGGATGTCCTCCACCTGTGCGGAGTGGGAGGCGTAGTCCACGGGGACGCGACGGGCCCGCACCCCAGCGGCTTCAGCTGCCGCCGCGATCTCATCCAGGGCTGTCGGATCACCGGCCACCACGGTGGCGTCAGGACCGTTGAAGACGGCGATCGCCACCCGGTCGCCGTACGGCTCCACCCACTCGGACGTCTTCGCGGAACCCGTCGTGAGGGACAACATGCCGCCAAGACCGGCCAGTTCATCCCGTACAGCAGCCGAACGCAGCGCCACCACCCGCGCCGCATCCTCCAAACTCAACGCACCGACCACCGCCGCAGCCGCGATCTCACCCTGCGAATGACCAATCACCGCAGCCGGTTCCACGCCGAGGGACTCCCACAGCGCGGCCAACGACACCATCACCGCCCACAACACCGGCTGCACCACATCAACCCGCCGCAACCAGGCGTCGTCATCACCACGCAGCACGCCGCTCAACGACCAGTCCACGAAAGGCGCGAGAGCCGCCTCGCACTCCGCGATCCGTGAGGCGAACACCGGCGAGGACTCCAACAACCCCCGCCCCATCCCCACCCACTGCGACCCCTGCCCCGGAAACACCAACACCGGCCCACCAGCACCCGACACAACCCCGGAAACAGCCTGAGCCGAAACACCACCCGAGGCCAGCGCCTCAAGCCCAGCTGTCAGTTCCCCCGGCTCACACCCCCACACCACAGCCCGGTGCTCCAGAGCCGTACGCGAGGACCACAGCCCCCACCCCACATCCACCGGCGCCCCGGCCACCCCCACAAGCCGACCCGCCTGCGCAGCCAGCGCCCCCGCCGAACGCCCCGACACCAACCACGGCACCACCGGCGAACCCGACAACGCACCGGAACCGGAGACCACCAGCGGCGCCGCCCCCGACTCCGCCTCCTCCAGGATCACGTGCGCGTTCGTTCCGGAGATGCCGAAGGACGAGACACCCGCGCGACGCGGGTGGCCGTTCGCCGTCCAGTCGCGGCGCTCGGTGAGGAGTCGGACGTCGCCCGCCTCCCAGTCGACGTGGGGAGTCGGGGTGTCCACGTGCAGGGTGCTCGGCAGCACCCCCGCCTCCATCGCCATCACCATCTTGATCACGCCTGCCACGCCCGCGGCGGCCTGCGTGTGCCCGATGTTGGACTTCACCGAGCCCAGCCACAGCGGCTGTTCGGCGGACCGCTCCTGGCCGTAGGTCGCGAGGAGTGCCTGCGCCTCGATGGGGTCGCCCAGGGTGGTGCCCGTGCCGTGGGCCTCGACCACGTCCACCTCACCGGCGGCGACCCCGGAGTTGGCGAGGGCCTGCCGGATCACCCGCTGCTGCGACGGACCGTTCGGCGCGGTCAGACCGTTGGAAGCACCGTCCTGATTGACCGCGGAACCCCGTACGACCGCCAACACTCGGTGCCCCTTGGCACGGGCGTCCGAGAGCCGCTCCACCACCAGCATGCCGACGCCCTCCGCCGGGCCGAAGCCGTCGGCGGCGCCCGCGAACGCCTTGCAGCGGCCGTCCGCCGAGAGCCCGCGCTGACGGCTCAGTTCCACGAAACCGGTGGGGGTGCACATCACCGTCACACCGCCGGTGAGCGCCATGTCGCATTCCCCGTTGCGCAGGGACTGGACGGCCAGGTGCAGCGCGACCAGCGACGACGAGCAGGCCGTGTCGACGGTGACCGCCGGTCCCTCCAGGCCGAGTTGGTAGGAGACGCGGCCGGAGGTGACGCTGGACATGTTGCCGGTGCCGAGGAAGCCCTCGATGCCGTCCGGGACGGCGTTGAGCCGGGCCACGTACTCGGAGGCCAGGGCGCCGGCGAAGACGCCGGTCCGCGTACCGCGCAGGGAGCCCGGGGCGATGCCCGCCCGTTCGACGGCCTCCCAGGCCGTCTCCAGGAGCAGTCGCTGCTGCGGGTCCATGGCGAGGGCTTCACGCGGGGAGATCCCGAAGAACCGGGCGTCGAAGTCGGCCGCGTCGGCCACGAACCCGCCGCCGCGCACATAGGTCTTGCCCGGTGCCTCCGGGTCGGGGTCGTAGAGGTCGTCGTCCCAGTCACGGTCCTGGGGGAAGGCGGTGATCGCGTCCTCGCCCGCGAGGACCACCCGCCACAGCTCTTCCGGAGAGCCGATCCCACCCGGAAAACGGCAGGCCATTCCGACGATCGCGATCGGTTCGTCCGCAGCGCCGACGGTGACGACGGGTTCCCGTGTGCTGTCGGGTAGTCCGGACAGTTGGGAGCGGATGTGGTGGGTGAGTGCGGTGGGGGTGGGGTGGTCGAAGACCAGGGTCGCCGGGAGGCGCATGCCGGTGGCCGTGTTGAGCCGGTTGCGCAGTTCCACCGCTGTGAGCGAGTCGAACCCAAGGTCCTTGAACGGCCGGTCCGCAGCGACGGAACCGGCGTCGGCATGCCCCAGCACGGCCGCGACATGCGACCTGACCAGGTCCAGCAGCAGCCGCTCCCGCTCCGGCTCGCTCAGCCCCGCGAGCCTCCCTTCCAGACCGCCGGCGCCACCACCCGGCTCCGTCGACGCCGCGACCCGACGGGACGCCACCGGACCCCGGACCAGTCCGCGCAACAGCCCCGGCAGCCCGCCGGCCGACGCCAGCGTGCGCAGCTCACCCAGGTCGACGGGGCTCACCACCAACGCCGGCTCATCCAGCGACACGGCACGGTCGAAGAGGTTCAGCCCCTGCTCCGACGACATCGGAACCAAGCCCCCCTGGGACAACCGGGCGCGGTCCCGGACTCCCATGTGCCCGGTCATGCCGCTCGCCTGCTCCCAGTAGCCCCACGCCAGGGAGACGGCGGGCAGGCCCTGGGCGTGGCGGTGCTCGGCCAGGGCGTCCAGGAAGACGTTGGCCGCCGCGTAGTTCGCCTGGCCGGGTCCGCCCAGGGCGCCTGAGGCGGAGGAGTACAGGACGAACAGGGCGAGGTCGGCATCTCGGGTCAACTCGTGCAGGTTGGCGGCGGCTTGGGCCTTCGGACGCCAGACCTCCGCGAGCTGCTCGGGAGTGAGGGAGGTGACCAGGCCGTCGGCCAGGACACCGGCCGCGTGGACGACTCCGGTGAGGTTACGGCCGTCCAGGAGCGCGGCGAGCTGGGCACGGTCGGCGGCATCACAGGCAGCCACCTCGGTCGTAGCTCCCAACTCGGCCAGCTCGGAGACGAGTTCGGAGGCGCCGGGAGCGTCCAGGCCCTTTCGGCTGGTGAGCAGGAGGTGCCGTACCCCGTGCTCGGTCACCAGGTGGCGGGCCAGCAGGCCGCCGAGGGTTCCGGTTCCTCCGGTGATCAGGACCGTGCCGTCGGGGTCCAAGGGCGGCGGCATCCTCAGCACGACCTTGCCGACATGCCGGGCCTGGCTCATGAAACGGAACGCCTCCGGGGCTCTCCGCACATCCCACGTCCGGACGGGGAGGGGTTCCAGCGCACCGGCCTCGAACAGGGAGACCACGGTGCGCAGGATCTCGCCGGCGCGGTCCAGGCCGCCGTCGCCGGGACTGTACGCCCGGTAGGTGACCCCGATCCGCTCGGAGGCGACCTCGTCGGCGTCCCGGATGTCGGTCTTGCCGAGCTCCAGGAACCGTCCGCCTCGTGGCAGCAGGTCGAGGGAGGCGTCGACGTACTCCCGGGCAAGGGAGTTGAGGACGAGGTCCACTCCGGCGCCCCCGGTCGTCGCCAGGAACTTCTCCCGGAAGTCGAGGTCACGGGAGGAGGCGATCTCGGCGTCCGACAGGCCCAGACCCCGCAGCGCGTCCCACTTGCCCGGGCTTGCCGTTGCCAGGACGGTCGCGCCGAAGTGCCGCGCGAGCTGGATCGCCGCCATGCCGACTCCGCCGGCACCCGCGTGGACGAGGACCCTGTCGCCCTCCTGGACCGAGGCGAGATCGACCAGGCCGTAGTACGCCGTCAGGAACACCACCGGCACCGACGCCGCCTGCTCGAACGACCAGCCCTCGGGTACCGGGACCATCAGCCGGGCGTCCGTGACCGCGAGCGGGCCGAGTCCGCCGGTCACGAAGCCCATGACACGGTCACCGGCGGCAAGACCGGTGACGCCCTCTCCGACCTCCAGCACCACACCGGCGGCCTCACTGCCCATGATCTGCTGGTCGGGGACCATGCCCAGGCCGATGAGGACGTCGCGGAAGTTGAGGCCGGCCGCGCGGACGGAGACCCGGACCTGCCCGGCAGCCAACGGCGCCGAAGCCTCCGGCACCGCCACCAACGCCAGACCCTCCAAGGTGCCGGACGCCACCGTGTCCAGCCGCCACACCCCCTCACCCACCGGAGGCACCAACCCCGAACCCGACGACGCCACACGCGCCAGCCTCGGCACCCACACACCCTCACCCCGAACCG
>NZ_JBEPBM010000095.1:0-6179 GCF_040299205.1 Streptomyces sp. NPDC000983
TCGGAGAACCGGCGGTGGGCGGTCGCTCCGGACGGGCCGAACGACGCCGAAGGCAGCTGCTGCCAGGTACAACCCGACGTAGCCACGAAGACGATTGCGGCCAGTACTTCCCGGTCGCCGTGCCGACGCCGGCCACCGCCCTGCGGCCGCGACGGCGCCTCCGGCACCACCCGCTGGAACAACTCCCACAACTCGTCCGGCACCAGCCGCTCAACGATCCCCACCATGACCCACAGAATACCGAGTCATCCAAATGAGACGGCTTCTAAAGTGAGTTGAATCGATTCTCAGACGCCCGCCGCAGTCGTCAAGAACTTACTGGCCCCCACGAAGCCTCTGGACGTGGCCGCGTGTACCGCCCCCGGGGCGGCCTCACGCCCCGTACTGCTCCTTCATGTGCGCCTCCAGCCGGGCGTTGAGCGCCGCCTGGTCGGCCGCGGCCTCCTCGTGGGTCAGGCTGAGCCGGGGAGCCCAGCCCCCCGCGCACACGTCGATGACCTCGGGCAGGGTGACGATCATCATCTCCAGCATCGCGGGCCGGTAGCCAGGAGGGAAGGCGAGCTCGAACTCCTGCCACCAGTCCACCTCCTGCCGGGAGTTCATGGCCCGGCCCGGCTTGACCTCGGTGTCCACGTGCCGGAAGCCGAGCGCCTGGTAGGCCCGCAACACGGCCGCCTGCGAGGGCAGGGCGTGCACCTCGACCTCGTCAAGGTCCCCCCGGTCCACGGCGTTGTCGATCGCGAGCTCGGTACGGACCGCGCTGTACGCGCCCCTGAGCCGCTCCCCGTCGCAGTGGGTGAGCGGCATGCCCAGCGGCAGCCGGAAGGTGAACGCGTGGGTGCGGACTTCCCCAGCTGCCAGCGTGAAGGGCGCACCGAACTCCCGGGCCTCCACCACGTGCAGGTAGCGGGCCTCGGCCCCGTGGTTCTCGAAGCGGACCACCAGCTCGGCCTGGAAGCGCTCGATCTCCACGTCCACGGCGCCGCCCCGGACGGTGACCGTGCCGGACAGCTCCTGGCCCGGCTGGACCTGGTGCTCGTCGAGCACGGTCTCGACCTCGGGTGCGCTGACCCCCAACGCGCTGAGGAACTTACGGAACGCCATGCGGAGTACCCCCCTGAGAGAAGGCCGGAACCGGCCTTGATGATGATCGCGAACAACGCTATCCGGTCGGCTTCCGGCCGGACAGTGCCAGACCGGGCGAACACACCGGCCGCGCCGCCGGACCCTCAGGGCCGACGGGCCAGACACCCCATGCCGTTTGGTGTCAAGCAGCAGGGGTGTGGGCGTGGTGTGACCATGCGGTCGCTTCGTCGTAGTGAGTACGGGTCTTGAAGCATCCGTGGAGGATGCCGACGAGGCGGTCGCCGAGTTGGCGGAGCGCGGGGGCGTAGCCGATCACGCGTGCTCGCTGCTTGTCGTAGTAGTGGCGGGCGCCAGCTGACGCGCGCCGAACCGAGAACGCGGCATCTGCAATGCCGGAGACAGGGCGCCTCTTTGCGTGCGGGTCAGGCCGTAACGCGTTCGATCTCGATGGCGAGAACGCCCAGGGCTTTCCTTTTCGGGGCCGTAGATACGGCGGATGTTCGTCAGCTGCTGCTCGCGCGGGGAGTAAGGGCTGACGTTCGCCGGGCCTTCACTGTCGAGCATGTCCTCGAAGGAGGAGTAGCGGGCGACGCGCACGAGGCATTCGTCGTGGCCGCAGGCGAACTTGATGTGCTGGCCGCCGGTGAGGTTGCGCAGGTTGGCGTACTGGACGCAGACTTCGATCTTCTTGCGGCCGGAGGCGACGAGGTCGAAGTATTCGCAGTAGAGGTTCATGTGCCGGGCGCGGGGCTGGGCGGGGGCGGCGGTGTGGCGGGTCATGGCTGGAAGGCCGCGAGAAGGAACTGACCGTCTACCGGTGGCAGTACAGCGCTGACCAGTGGGTCGACATCCCCAAGCGGCACGGCTTCACCAACGTGGCGGCCAAAGTCCTCCCCGCCCCTGAACCAGGCGTGCTGGGCACGCTCCTGGTACGCGCCTGCGCGCCCGCACAGCCGCTCCCGGCCCCCATACGGCCCCGTTCATCCGCTCCCGCCCGAGGCGGATGAACGGGGCTTTCCGCTGCCCTGAAACACCCATGTGCAACGGACAGGCCGGTCGTCCGTCCCTACGCCATCGAGGCATTGACGCTGGGAGCCACTGCGATACGGAGGATCGTCAGTGACAACAGCGGTAGTGCGGGACCAACTGGCACTGAACCTGTTCGCGGACCTCTTCGACGAGCCGCCGGAGTCACCGCCGCCCGACACCCCCGTTCCGGCCGAAGTCGACTCCCGCTTGGATGTGCTCGGGGTCTACTGCCGCGGATGCCGCCGCCCCTACGAGGACGTCTCCGGCCGCGGCTGCGAGGCCCTGGCCGACAACCGGCAGCTGACTCAGCGGCAACCAGACGGTACCCGCCAAGGGGAAGGTCCCCGAGCCGCCCCAGGGCGCCAATCTCATCCCCTGCGGCACCATCGAGCAGCTCTCCGGCGTCGCCTACCAGATCCGCCACCGGGAACTCCAGGACTGGCTCACCACACACCCACCCCCCTGACACCAGCCCCAACCCGATGCCGACGTTGCCTGGCATGGGGCAGCACGGGAACCGGCCGACTACAGCCTCAGGGGCAGGGCGCACTGTCGTGAAGTGAGCCGCGCGGACAAGCGGACAACTCGTCTACCGCAGCGGTGAATCAGCGCTCCTGTCCGTTTTCGCAGCGGCGGCGAGCGGCCTCGGCGTGCCCGACGAGATGGAGACGATCAGTCGTCGCCGCCCAGTTTCCTGCGCAGGTCCGCCAGCACCTCCTCCGGCGTAGAGGCAGCGGAGTTGCCGCCGTCTTTGGAGGAGGTGATGAGCCGCGGCCGAGCCGGCTTCGAACTGCTACGCAACCGAGTCCCGTTGCCTCACTGATCGATGTCAGAGGCGCGCGATAGCTTCCTGGCATGGGCGTGTATCTGGTGAGCGTTGGCGCGGAGGAATGGTTCGATGACGGGGAAGACGGGTGGGGCGAAGCTGCTTCGGCGATCAACGCCGAACTCAGGCGGCGCGGCCTGCCGCCCTACGTGGACGTCCCCCTGGAGACGGACTTCGCACCTGGCTCTGGGCAGGCTTTCGAGGAGAAACTGAGCTCTTCCATGGCCGGGTTCCTCGCCTTGTGCCAGACACACCTGTCACAAGAGGAGTCGGACATCCTCTGCGGTTGGACCGTGCTCGTGCCCTTCTCACTCGATGAGGAGATCTGGTTGCCCATCGATTCCGACGACCACGAGTCCATGGTGGTCGGCGCTCCTCAGGTACTACTGCTCGCCGAGAAGCTGGCTGCCGCCATCGATCTGCCGGCCGAAACACCGGCGACATGCGACAACCTCGACCTGAGCATGTGGTTCAGACACCAGGCAAAGGAACTGGCCGCGACTCGAACGGAACCGTGGATCAGGGACTTGGACACAGCCTTCTACGTCGCACTGTTCCTGCGCGCTGCCCAGCACGCGATCCGACGCGGCTGCCCCATCGTCTACACCTGAGACTCATCGTCCCTCCCCTGGTCCTCCGGCGGAAGTTGCTCACTGTGCACGCGTCACGGAAATCGAGCCGGAACCCTTTCCCGTGATCCAAGCCCCAACCGGGCCCACGCCCGAGTGGACGGCGTATCCCGCCTCTTGCTGCCGTCGCAGGCATGCCGTCCTGTCCAAAGAGCACTCCACCGGAGGAAAGTCATCTTGGCCGCCGTTACGCACGAGGTGTTCGTCAACGAGGCCGTGTTCGGCCTCCTGGACGCAGGTGAAATCCCCGCTCACTCCGCTGACTGGACCCATGGCTTCGTCGCTCCCATGACCGAGGGCGCTCTGATCGGCACCGGTCTCAACACTGGTCGCGTACGCGTGACGGTTGACGGACCGCACGACCACGCACCCGAGGCACCCGCAGACGACTGGGAGGAAGTCGTCGAGGCCAGTGTGCACGCCCCAACAGGCCGGCTACAGGTGGAATCGCTCGAACTCGGGCCGCCCGCAGACGACTCCGCCATACTCTGCCCCGCAGGACCCGGCTGGTACCGAGTCCGCGTACACGCCCGCGACCGTGCACTCCACTTCGACCAGGTGAGCATGGAACCGGTCGAGGACTACCTGATCATCACATGGCCGGCGCCCCCAAGCGAGATCACCGTCCTACGAACCAGCGAAAGCATCGAGCAAACCATCCGCACGTCGCAGCAATAGCAGCCACCGCGCCTACACAACCGCGCTGTCCCGGAGGAACCGCTGGGCGACGGCCCGTTTGGCGGGTTCCAGCTCCCGCTCCACCGTCCCTGCGGTCGCGTGGTCGAGCGTCACCATGGCCGGGTACTGCGCGGCCTCCCTCAGCATGCCGATCCGTACCCGCGCGTCATCGTGGGGGAACTCCCTCCCGGAGACGTTCGCTGCGTAGGCAGCAAGCTTCCTCCATAGTTCCTCAGCCGCGTTCGTCCGGCTGAAAGTCCGGGCCTCGACCGCCAGTCGACGCAACTCGGCGGCTACCGCACCCGACAGGCCACGGCACTCCAGTGCCTGCACGGTCGCCTCCGTGGACGCCACGCGGGCGGCGAGCACATCCGAGCGGAACTCGGCCTCCTCGGCCACAGACGAGGCAAGGCGTTGGACCAGCCGGGCCATCTGCTTCTGCGGCCAGGTGACAAGCCATACGCCCCAGCGTGACAGGGCGCTGTCCACCCGGAAGCGAGCGGCCGCTTCGGTCATTTCGTCCGCACGCCGGCTCACCGGAGAGACGGCCAGGGCCTGTTCCCTCAGGGTTCCCGAATGGTCGGACGGCGCAGCGGCACCGTCCAGGAGCGGGAGCACGGTGCGCACCATCAGGTTGTGCCTCACGTCACCGGTGGTGAACTGCCCCACTTCATGGGTCAGGCAGGCGATGCGCTGCTGCGGCGTGAGCGTCTCCCAAAGGGCGAGGCCGATCTCGAGCCGTCTCCCGCGGAGACCGAAGGGCACCGCGCTGATCGCAAAATCCTGGGTGAGCTGAACGGCATCGAAACCCCGGGTGCCGACGGACTCCGCGATCTCGTCCAAAAGCGCGAACAACCGAGGTGCGTCGGCTCGTCGTAGGAGCCGCTCCTCGTCCACCTTGTGCCGGTGGGGCCGCAGTTCCGCAGCCAGGCAGATCAGGAGGAGCCCAATGACGGGCTGGACGATCGTTTCCCATCCGAAGACGATCAACAGCGTGCCACCCACCACCAGACCGCCGGTCATAAGGTGCACCAGTGCGGAAACGGCCACAGCGACCGCCGCCTTCACCCGATGGCCACGGTCGGGAGGGAACCCATGACTGACCGCTCGTGGACCCGTCTTCCCACTCTCTCTTGTCAGGCGCACCCGCCCTGCCCCCCGATTCCGGTACCGAACTCATGTGCCGATCCACCGATTCTGGCGGCACGCGTCGACTCGCACATTGCCCGGAACCAGCAATCTTGGAGCCGACCTCATGCCTGCCCCTGACACCCGGACCCGATCCTGAAGTCGGTCAAGTCATTCTGAGCGGCCGGGTGGCCGAAGCCGTCAGCGTGCAGCGAGTCGAGGGCGGCGTTGTCGAAGCCGCCCCTCCACTCGTACTTGATCGTCACTCCTATGTCCTGCCAAGTTCAGCGATCGGATACCGGAGGGAGGAGAACTCGCTTGCGGAGGAGTTCGAATCCAGCACGACCGAACGCCTGCCGCTTGAGCATCTCGATCAATCGCCCGGCAACGCACCCCTGCGCACGCGACACCGTCCGGGCGGGGAAACCACCCCGTGCCCGAACCGCTTGCGCTGCTGGATCGCGAGTGACGGTCCGAGGCGGTCGATGATCCGGTTCGCGACCGACTCCGACACCCCGAACAACGGCGCCAACTGCCGCAGGGGGAGGTTCGTAGCCAGTACGCGGCGACCGGCAGGACTCAGTCCTCCGTGGGCAGGCTCCAGGGCCCGCCGTTGCGGACCGGGCCAGCACCCTCGCGGCGCAGGGCGGTAATCAGCCTGCCGAACTGACGTACGGCCTCAGCCCATTGAACGGGGCTAAGGGAGGATGAAGTTCCCCCCGCGAACTGGACAGCGGGTGTCTACGCTGCCGGGACGAGGTTCTGCCTGAGCAGGGATCGCGTTTCGAGCGGGGTGACGTACC
>NZ_JBEPBM010000096.1:0-5402 GCF_040299205.1 Streptomyces sp. NPDC000983
TCCTTGGCCTCGGGCCTGACCGCAGCCGCGACCGCGCGCACGTCGAACGGCCCGCCCGCGAACGAGGACAGCTCCGCCCCGTCCGCCAAGGCCCGGCACATCGCATACGCCGGGTCAGTCCGCCAGCCGCCCATGCCCCCGTCTTCCACCATCGAGCCCGGTCGGAACAGATCATGCCCGAACCGACCGACATCGATGACACAGCACCTCCCCGACACCCCTCGGGAACCCGTGATCGTCACGGCCGGCCAGCCGTGCACAGACCCTGCCCGGTACTCCCGGTCCGGGGTCGTGGGCGTCGCTGGCAGGGGTGATCATCGAAGCCGGCATGTGGCGGCGTCTTCCTGGGCACTGCCCACGTTCACCGCCGCCCACAAGTCAGGCGGGCGCCACATCCCGCGCTCCTGCGCACCGACTGTGCCTGTGGCAGCGCGGAGGCGGCCGCCGACGCACAACCAACACGGAACCACCCCGATCCCCCGGCCGCCCACCCTCGGCCCGGCTCTTCTCCTTCCTGGAGGAGGTTCTGCGTGCGGTGGTTGCGCGGAGAGAAGGGCTGCCGGGCTACCGGCCCAGACGAGATCCTCGTGGTGAGCTGCGGGCATGCGGCAGCGGCCCTGCTGTGTGAGCGGCCAGTCAGATGTCCCCACTCGCGGCCACTTCAGCTGCCCATCATGGCCACTTCAGTTTCCCGCTGGCGGCCGCTTGGTGTGCGCCGCGTGAAATCACCCTCGGTGGTGTTCGCCCCACCACGGCAGGATCGGAGGCAGGTCGCTGAGGCCGCGGGCCGGCCGCTTCGGCATCGGAGTCTGCCCGTCGTCTCCGTCCCAGCGGCGCGCGTACTGGTCCGGGAGGCTGCCCCAGCCCCAGTAGGGAACCGGACGGCCGGGCACCTCACCGAGTTCCTCGAGGGGATCGATACGTTTCTCCGCCACCGTGCACAGGTGGGCCCAGTCGTCGCCCATGTCGAAAACGTAGGCGAACTGCTCGCCGGCCTGCAGTCTGCTCAGCTTGCTCGCGTGGCCGTCCACGGTGGCGTCCGGGGCCTCGCCGTCCCACCACTCCAGCGGACTGACGCGTGTGCCGTCGGACAACGTAAACAAGTGCAGGTGGGCCAAATCCCAGCGCGCGAAGGCGAGATCGACGGCCGAAGCGAACTGGGCGAAGGAGTGTGACCGCGCCGCCGCAAACACCCGGCCGGGGCGGGGCCACAGGTCTGCGCCATGGCCGGAGACCAACTCCACCCGGATCGACAGCCAGGTACGCGCCACGTCCACCATCCCCTCATGCGTTTGGTGCGAGAGTCGGCGTCAAGGCTACTGAGTGTGACTGCAGGTTGGGGAATCGAGCTGGCCGTACGCGGGGAATTCGTACTGGCTGTCGGCACCTGCTGGCTGCGGGCAGTTGTCAGCGAGGTGGTGGGCCAGGTTGTTGGCCCGGTTTACGGCGGGGTTGTCGAGTCGTGACGGTGGTCGGGGTCTGGTGGTCGGTGGTTTGGTCGGGGCCGGCTGGTGCGCTGCCTTCCTGAGCACGGCGCCGCAATCTCTGTGGCGCTCTCGAGGACGGGAGGCGGCTGGTGGTGCAGGTGGATGCTGGTGGTGGTGACCGGTTGGCGTTGGCGGTGCTGGTGCAGTACCGGATGGCGACGACGGGGCAGGTGCATGTGTTGGTCGCGCCGGGGGTGCGGATCGAGCAGACGCGGCGCAGGTTGGTGAAGCTGCGGAGCGAGGGGCTCATCGAGCGGGTCACTTTGCCGCAGGCGGGCCGGATGCGGGTGTGGTATCCGACCGGTTTCGGGGTGCGGGTGGCGTCGGAGTGGCCGGAGTTGCGGGGGCGGCGGCCGCCGCGGCTGGCGTCCGACTCCACTGCCGCGCGGTTACGGGCGGGACACACGCTGGCCGTCACCGCAACCGGGCTTGCCTTTGTGCAGGACGCACGCCGCCTGGGGGACACCTGCCACCCCCTGGACTGGATCCCCGAAGTCCACCATCCGCTCGGGGCGGGTGAGGCCGTCATCCCCGACGCGCTGCTCTACTACCAGCGCCGTGGCCGGAACGCTGGTGAGGGCGGTTCGATGCTGCGGGCGTTCGTGGAAATCGACCGCGCCACCATGGGCCCCGAACGCCTCGCGGCAAAGATCAGCGCGTATGCCCGTCTCCACGACTACGTCCCGGCACCGCCCCCGGGCCGCAGGCCAGCTCTCGGGGACCCGGCGCCGGTGGAGGGGTGGCGACGCCTGTATCCGCTCTTCCCGCGGTTGTTGTTCGTCCTCGACCACGTCGGCCCCAGAGGGATCGAAACCCGCATCGACGCCCTGCACGCAGCAGCACGCAACCCCGCCCTCACCGGCTTCCTGCGCACCGTCCCCATACTGGTGGCACCCCTCGCAGACGTCCTGCGCGGCGGGCCGTCAGAGCCTGTCTGGCGGCCCGTCCACGCCCCCGACAAACGCGTCCCATGGACTGCATCCGCGGCCAGCCTCACCGCGCAGTAAGCAGCTGCTGCGCAGTCGTCGGTAGGACAGAGGCGGCTGCGCAGTAACCGGCCCTGACGGCTGCGCAGGGCTGCTGCTGCCGTGTGCACAGCCCCGACCATGAACCCGACCACGGGCCTGCGCAGCCCCGACCACAAGCCCCACCACACCTGGCCACAGCCACATTGCGCACCGGATGCGGCGGGGTTGCGCAATCACTGCGCAGTGACTGCCTCGGACGGGTGCGCAAGGGCTGCTGGCTGCTGCCGCTCCGGCCATGAGCCCGACCACGGGGCTTGCGCACCCCTGACGACGGGCTTACCTACCCCAACCACATGCCCAACCAATGCAGGTCACAGGGGCGTTTTCGTTCAGTTCTGGCTCAGGTTCTGCGGATCGTGAACTCAGACCCCATCCGCTTTCCGATCAGCGGGTTTGTCGGGTCGAACAAGGGTCTTGATCGGGTGATCGGGGTGCGGTAGGTGCATGAAGGCAGGGCCTCGCGGTAGCTCGGGGTTGTCGAAGCCAACGAGCACCGGGAGGCCCTGTTGCTGCAGTCTGTCGCGCTCGCGCCCACAGAGTCCAACTCGCCGTCTCCATCGTGTGACTGTCTCGCGCACAGGTTCGGCAACGCGGCTGACGGACCGGACCGCGTGCGGTGTTACGGCTCGGATCTGACAGATGCCGAGTGGCAGGCCGTCCGGCCGCTGCTGCCGGTCCCGGCATGGTTTCAGGGACGGGGCGGCCGACCGGAGAGCTATTGCCACCGCGTGATGTTGGACGCGGTGCGCTACGTGGTCGACAACGGCGTCAAGTGGGCCAACCTGCCTGCGGACTTCCCGCCGTACCGGCGCGTGCACGCCTTCGCCCGCCGCTGGCAGGTGACGGGTCTGCTCGGCGAGTTCCACGACCGGCTGCGCGACCGCGTGCGGGAGAAGGAGGGCCGCGCGGTGGACCGACGGCCGCGATCGTGGACTCGCAGTCGGTGCGGGCGGCGGCGAACATCCCGCGCTCGACGTCCGGCTGGGACGGCGGGAAGAAGGTGGGTGGCCGCAAGCGGCATGTGGTGGTGGACTGCCTCGGTCTGGTCCTGGCCGTCACGGTCACCGCGGCGAGTGTCCAGGACCGCGATGCTGCTGTCGGACTGCTTGCGCGACTGCGTGAGACGTACTTCTCCGTCCGACTCGTCTGGGCGGACGGCGGCTATGCGGGACGTCTGGTCGACTGGGCCGCCGAGGACCTCCGCCTGGCGCTCGAGATCGTCCGCCGCTGCGACGACACGAGCGGGTTCGTGGTGCTGCCGCGCAGGTGGGTGGTGGAGAGGACGCTGAGCTGGCTGATGCGTTCGCGCCGGCTGGTGCGGGACTACGAGACGCTGCCCGTCATGCACGAGGCCATGGTGCTGTGGTCGATGACCATGCTCATGAGCGGCCGCCTCGCCGGCCGGCACTCGGCAGGGTTCAGCCGTTCTGCGGCAGCGCGGTGAACACTCCCGGCCGCACCTGCCGGATCCAGCCCCGTTCCGCCAGCCGTTTCGCCTTCGACCGCAGCCCCTCGACTTTCGCCGGTACCACCTGGAGCCCCAGGGCCGCAGCCAGCTGCTGACAGCGCATACCCTCCCGCCCGACGTCCGACTCCAACAGGCCCACGATGTGCTGGTAATCCACTGCCAGCACGGATACGGCCATGCCCTCGGTCCGGTGCGGCACCGTCGATCCCGCAACCGCCCCCTTCAGCGCAGACTCCGGCGCCACAGCCGGCTCCCCGGTCAGCAGCTCCGTCACCGTGACCCGGGCATCCACCAGACGCTGAAGAGCACGTTCCGCCTCATCGAGCGCGGCACGCAACCGCGCCACCTCCTCCCGGATCCCCTTCTCCCGGGCCTCCAACAGACCGATCACCGACGGCACCAGACACCCCCACGGCCAAGACGAGCAGACGAAACACACCCATCTCTCCCGCCACCAGCCGGAGTTCATGCCCACCCAGCCCGAACCAAACGATCACGTTCGGAAAGCGGATAACGTCTCAGCGTTGCGGCTGACAGTGGCTCTGGGCAGGTTGACCGGGACGTGACATGCTCGCTCGGTCGCTTCAACAGGTGTCGCCGGGGCACCCGAGGCCTCCTGGGCCAAACCAGTAGGAGTAAGAGACGGCCAGGCGGCAGCCGTATGCGTGACTCGCGATCGGAGTCCTGAATAGACCCCACTGGGACCCGGCCCCTTCTCCGTGGTCGCTGCCACCCGGCCCTTCGTCACCGACACCCGCCGCCAAGGCGACCAACACGGCCACCTCAAACTCAACGCCCAAGGTCTCCCGCCGCAGAGCCAGCAGACGGCACACCGCCGGCCCTCTCAACGCCTGAACCGACGCAGTCGGCAAAGCCCCGCCCGAATCTCCACCCGCCCCTACCAGAGCCGGACCCTGCTCTCCCCGGTCCACACCCCCGAACACACCAACACCCAGCCGGCCAGCGGATCAGAACCCACGAAACTGAGACAGCGTCACCCCACATGCAATAACACCCCAGGACAGCAACACCCCATGAATCTCTCACACCCAGGACAGTGACCCCACACCCCGAAAACCGCCACCGACCAGCAACAACACACCCCAACCCCACTGTCTCCCACCCCACTGTCCCAAAACCGAAAGATCGCACCTGGCGGTGCAGTGCCGGGCGGCGACATGAGCGACGAAGTCCCCAGCCAGGAGGGGGGATCGACGAGCCGGTCGCGGAGGTGTTCCCCACGGATGAAGGGACGGCCAGGGTGCTTTTGCCAGCAGGCCGAGCACAGTCCCAGTCCCGCATGTTGCCGCAACTGGCCGCACTTGCGGCAGGTCCTCGGAGGCTGTTTCTGTTGCCGGGGCCGTGAACAGTGGCCGCACCAACCGGTCGTCTCACGCAGATAGCCGGTCCTGCGGCAGC
>NZ_JBEPBM010000097.1:0-5022 GCF_040299205.1 Streptomyces sp. NPDC000983
GCGTTGGTGGCGGTGCCGGAGGCTTCGGCGCCGTTGGCTGCCGGGCAGGTCCGGGTCTCCGTCCGCGCGGCCGGCCTCAACTTCCGCGACGTCCTGATCAGCCTCGGGATGTACCCGGGACAGCCCGTACTGGGCAGCGAGGCCGCAGGCGTCGTAGTGGAGGTCGGCGAGGGAGTCACGCATCTGGCCCCCGGTGACCGGGTCATGGGCATCATCCCGCACGCCTTCGCTCCCCTGGTCACAGCCGATGCACGCGGACTCGCCCCTGTTCCCGAGGGCTGGTCGTTCGAGCAGGCGGCGTCGGTGCCGGTGGTGTTCCTGACGGCGTACTACGGGCTGGTCGATCTCGCTTCGGTCCGGGAGGGCGACACGGTCCTCGTCCATGCGGGCGCCGGCGGAGTGGGCATGGCGGCGATCCAGCTGGCCCGTCACTTCGGTGCGACCGTGCTCGCCACCGCGAGCCCCACCAAGTGGGATGTCCTGCGCGGCCTCGGCCTGCCGGACGAGGCGATCGCCTCCTCCCGCGACCTCGACTTCCGCGAGAAGTTCCAGGCAGCCGGTGCGCAGGTGGACGTCGTCCTCAACTCCCTGGCCCGGGAGTACGTGGACGCCTCCCTCGAACTCCTCGCTCCTCGGGGCCGTTTCGTCGAGATGGGCAAGACCGATGTCCGCGACGCCGAGCAACTGGAGCGGGACAACCCCGGAATGACCTACGCCCCCTTCGAACTGGGCGAGGCGGGTCCGGAGCGGATGGGCGAGATCCTCACGGAGGTGCTGTCCCTCTTCGAGTCGGGCGCGTTGGAGCCGCTGCCGGTGCGGACGTGGGACGTGCGGAGGGCGCCGGAGGCGTTCCGCTTCATGAGTCAGGCGAGGCACGTCGGCAAGGTCGTTCTCACGATGCCGCGCACCCTCGACCCCGACGGCACGGTCCTGATCACCGGAGGTACGGGAACCCTGGGCGGCCTGCTGGCCCGCCACCTGGCGACCGACCACGGCGTACGGCACCTGCTACTCACCAGCCGAAAGGGCCTGGACGCTCCAGGAGCCACGGAACTGGTCTCGGAGCTGGCCGAGTTGGGGGCGCTGGTCGAGGTGGTGGCCTGTGATGCCGCCGACCGCGCGCAGCTCGCCGCGCTCCTGGACGGCCGTAACCTCACCGGAGTCGTCCACGCGGCCGGTGTCCTGGCCGACGGTCTGGTCACCTCCCTCACTCCCGAGCAGCTCGCGGAGGTCTGGCGTCCGAAGGCCCAAGCCGCCGTCAACCTGCACGAGTTGACCCGGGACCAGGACCTGGCCTTCTTCGTCCTCTATTCCTCCGCGGCCGGAGTCTTCGGCTCGCCCGGACAGGCCAACTACGCCGCCGCCAACACCTTCCTCGACGCCCTCGCCCACCACCGCCACGCCCACGGCCTGCCCGCCACCTCCCTGGCCTGGGGCTACTGGGAGCAGACCAGCGCCCTCACCGGGCACATGGAGGAACGGGACCGCGCCCGGTTGTCCCAGGGCGCTCTGGTTCCGATGCCGTCGGAGCTGGGGCTGGAGCTGTTCGACAGGGCGCTGACCGTCGATGAGCCCCAGTTGGTGGTGAGCCCGGTCGACATGGGTGAGCTGCGCGCGCTCGCCTCGGTCGGCGGGCTGCCGGGGCTGTTGCGCGGGCTGATACGCGGTCCGGCGATGTCACGCCGAGTCGTGGCGTCGGCGGAGACGGGTGGTGGCGCCGGCGGTCTGGAAGGGAGGCTCGCGGGGCTGAGCGAGCCGGAGCGGGAGCGTCTGCTGCTGGACCTGGTCAGGTCGCATGTCGCGGCGGTACTGGGGCACGCGGACGCCGGTTCCGTGGATGCGGAGCGGCCGTTCAAGGACCTCGGGTTCGACTCACTGACAGCGGTGGAGCTGCGCAACCGGCTCAACACGGCCACCGGAATGCGCCTCCCGGCGACCCTGGTCTTCGACCACCCCACGCCCACCGCACTCGTCCACCACATCCGCTCCCAGGTCGTCCTCCCGGACACGCCCGGCACGGCACCCACGCTCACGGCCGAACTGGAGCGACTGGAAAGGGTCATCGCCGGGGCGAGCGGCGACGAGGTCGTCAGCCACCGCATCACCGACCGCCTCCGGGCACTGCTCACGACCCTCGAAGGCGCACTCCCGGCGGCGGCCGCCGACGATGACGACGACCTGGACGACGCCACCGACGATGAACTCTTCGATCTCCTCGACAGCGAGTTGGGGACAGCGTGAACCGGCCCATCCCACTTGCGATGTCGACGGGAGACCTCCGATGAACAACGAGCAGAAACTCCGCGACTACCTCAAGCGGGCCACCACCGACCTCCGCCAGGCAAGGCGCAGAATCAAGCAGTTGGAGGAGCAGCCGCCCATCGCGATCGTCGGCATGGCCTGCCGCTACCCCGGAGGGGTCGCCTCACCGGAGGACCTGTGGCGGTTGGTCGCCGCCGGCGAGGACGCCATCGGCCCCTTCCCGCAGGACCGCGACTGGGACCTGGACGGCCTCTACGACCCCGACCCGGAGGCCGAGGGCAAGACGTACGTCACGGGTGGCGGATTCCTCGACGCCGTAGGCGACTTCGACGCCGAACTGTTCGGCATATCGCCCCGCGAGGCACTGGCGATGGACCCGCAGCAGCGCCTGCTGCTCGAAGCGTCCTGGGAGGCCGTCGAACGCGCAGGTATCGACCCGCACTCACTGCGCTCCACGCCGACGGGCGTGTTCACCGGCGCTCCGTCCTCGGAGTACGTGTCCCGGCTGAAGAGCGTCCCGGACGGACTTGAGGGCTACATCAGCATCGGCAACGCCGTCAGTGTGGCGTCCGGGCGAGTCGCCTACACCCTCGGTCTGGAAGGCCCGGCCGTCTCCGTGGACACGGCCTGCTCGTCCTCGCTGGTCGCCCTGCACCTGGCGATCCAGGCACTGAACCGGGGCGAGTGCACGCTCGCTCTGGCAGGCGGTGTCACCGTGATGCCGACACCGGCGACCTTCATAGAGTTCGGCCGCCAGCGCGGCCTCGCCGAGGACGGCCGCTGCAAGGCGTTCGCGGGCGCCGCCGACGGCTTCGGGCCGGCGGAGGGAGTGGGCGTTCTCGTCGTCGAACGACTCCCGGACGCACTCCGCAACGGCCACCCCGTCCTCGCGGTGGTCCGTGGCTCGGCAGTGAACCAGGACGGCGCGTCCAACGGCCTTACCGCCCCGAACGGCCCCTCACAGCAGAGGGTCATCAGGCAGGCCTTGGCCGGCGCCGGGCTCTCCACCGGTGACGTGGACGTGGTGGAGGCACACGGTACGGGGACCACTCTGGGCGACCCGATCGAGGCACAGGCACTCCTCGCGACGTACGGCCAGGAGCGCGCCGCCGACCAGCCGTTATGGCTCGGCTCGGTGAAGTCCAACATCGGCCACGCGCAGGCCGCCGCGGGTGTGGCCGGCGTGATCAAGATGGTGATGGCGATGCGGGCCGGCATCCTGCCCAAGACGCTCCACGTCGACGAGCCGACCCCGCATGTGGACTGGACGGCAGGCGACGTACGCCTGCTCACAGAGGCCCGCCCGTGGAACACCGTCGACAACCGGCCCCGACGAGCCGCCGTCTCCTCGTTCGGCATCTCCGGCACGAACGCCCACACCGTCCTGGAGCAGGCCCCCACCCTCGAACCGACCGAACGGGAAGACGCCTCGGGCGACGGCGGCCTCGCCGGTTCCCCGGTCATCCCCTGGCTCGTCTCCGCCCGTACGGCCGAGGCGCTAGCCGCCCAGGCCGCACGCCTCGCCGACGCCGTGCCCGGCACCGCTCCCACCGACACCGGCTGGAGCCTGCTCACCACACGCGCAGCACTGAACCACCGTGCGGTTGCGTGGGGTTCGGCATCCGAAGACCTGGTCACCGCCCTGCACGCGCTGGCCTCGGGCGGCGTCGCCCCCAACTTGGCGACAGGGACGACCGGCAACTCCGGCGGCCCGGTGTTGGTCTTCCCCGGGCAGGGGTCGCAGTGGGTGGGGATGGGGCGGGGGTTGTTGGAGTCCTCGCCGGTGTTCGCCTCACGGATCGCGGAGTGCGAGGCGGCTCTCGCGCCGTTCGTGGAGTGGTCGCTCGCGGATGTGCTGCGGGGCTCGGACGACGTTTGGTTGCAGCGGGTTGATGTCGTCCAGCCGGTGTTGTGGGCGGTGATGGTGTCGCTGGCGGCGCTGTGGGAGTCCCTCGGCGTGGAGCCGGCTGCGGTGATTGGTCATTCGCAGGGTGAGATTGCGGCAGCGGCGGTTGCAGGCGCGCTGAGTCTGGAGGATGCGGCGCGGGTGGTGGCGCTGCGATCAGCCGCAGTACGGGATGAACTGGCCGGTCGTGGTGGCATGTTGTCGCTGGCGACCGGTCCGGAGAGGGCGTCGGAGTGGGTGGGGCCGTACGGCGACCGAGTGTCGGTCGCTGTCTACAACGGTCCGGATGCCACGGTCGTCGCCGGTGATCCGGAGGCGCTGGATGAGATCGCGGCGGCAGCTGAAGCCGCTGGGGTACGGGCCCGTCGCGTGCCCGTGGACTACGCCTCCCACTCCGTACAGGTGGAGGACATCCGGGACCGCCTGCTGGAGGCCTTGGCCCCCGTCCAACCCCGCCCCTCCCGCATACCCCTGATCTCGACGGTGACCGGTGAGCCGCTGGACACCGCAACGATGGACGCGACGTACTGGTACGAGGGTCTGCGTCAGCCGGTCCGCTTCACCGACGCCGTGCAAGTGGCTCTGAACCAGGGGCATTCCCGTCTGATCGAGGTGTCCGCGCACCCGGTCCTGACGACCGCCGTGCAGGCGATTGCGGAAGCCGTGGAGACTCCGCTCACTGTTGTCGGAACTCTGCGCCGGGACGAGGACGAGAACACCCGAGTCATCGCGAGCGCGGCCGAACTGTGGGTGCAGGGTGCCGACATCGACTGGTCGGCCGTATACGCGGGCCGTGCCGTCGAACGCGTCGACCTCCCCACCTACGCCTTCCAGCACCACCGCTACTGGCTGGA
>NZ_JBEPBM010000098.1:0-4877 GCF_040299205.1 Streptomyces sp. NPDC000983
CCAGAGTTACCTCGACTCACGCGGCCTGACCTGGGAATGCTGGTGGCGGCAAGGCACGTGAACCCGACCCACAAGATCCCCGACAGAGTCGCTCAGTGATGATGACCCAACCACCACAGAACTAACGAAAAACTCAGTAATGTCGCGGCGCGAGACGTGCCAGGGGAAGTCCGCTCGCCGCTCGCCGCAGGATCTTTCTTCCGGGGCGACTCCCGGACCGTCGGGAGTTCGTCCGCCGGTGGGGGTCAGGCGCGTTGAAAGCCGTCGACGGCCATGGAGATGGTGAGGGCCAGGAAGGCGAGACCGACGGCGATGATGGCCAGGAAGACGAGCGTGCCCGCCGCCTTGGCAATCCACGACTTCGCATGGACCGGGTCGGCGGGGTTCCTCGGGTGGTAGGCGACCTTGACGGTCGGCGCACTGCCGGAGATGTACGCGCCGCGGACCACGCCGTGCAGGTCGGTGTAGGCGTAGTCCCTGGGGCCGCGGCGCACCGCCTCGACGGTGATGCCGTACCGGGGGTAGGTCCACTCGCGGTACTGCATGGACAGGGCCACGAGCCCGAACGCGGCGATGCCCACGGCGATGGGGGTGAACACCAAGAACGCGACCGCGCGGCTCACCGACTCCACGATGCCCAGGGGTACGGCCACCCCGACCGCCACCAGGCCGGTGACCCACGCCGTGAGCCTGAACGCGCGCGCGTACCCGTCGTCATCGGACCCCGCCGGCGCGCTGTCGATGACGAGAGCCGTGCCGTCGGCCGCCCGCTCCTCCGGCAGGAGCGCGGTGACGGCGTCGGCGAACGCCGTGGCCGCCACCTCACTCACACCCCGGACCCTGTACGTGACCGGGGTCGTCCCGGCCGGGGCGGTCAGCTCCACGGCAAGGGCACGGCCCTCGGCGCTGACGCGGCGGACGGCCTGGAACGGGATCCGCTTCTCCTTGCGCCGCCGGCTCAGGACGAGGACGTCGTCCTGAGCCTGGAGGGTGGTACCAGCGCGGCCCTGGAGGACGGGTATCGGCGAGGTGGTGGTGGACATGGGCGTTGATAGTAGGGCGGGGACGGCTTTCAAGCGAGGATCGTTCACAGCCCGGTCCGTTATGTGCTCAAGTCGCTGTGGACCGGGTCCGTCGAAGCAAGCGCCGATGGGACGAGGCGAGCAGAAGCCCTGCTGCCGACGAGTGGGAGCAGGATCTGTCCTGGCTCGGCGAACTCAATCTCGCAGACTTCCACTGGGGCGACACCGGCAGCCATCTCTCCGTTGAAATCACCTACCGCGCACAGATAATCGAGGTGGCATTGAGCTTCTGGGTCAAGCCTGTCGACGCCAGCTGGGTCATCGCAGGACCGGCCACCCTCTGGTAGGACACACGAAAGAGCAGCACGATCCAGGGGTCAGCGCAATTCTCCTGCCGGCGGCCCATCACACATGCTGTCGATCAAGGACCCGGCCAGCCCGAGCACCCCACTCCGTCCCACGCCAGCCCCGTGACCTGCACCATCAGGTTGGAAAAGGCTCACTGACATGCACAACCCCAAACCTCCAAGGTTGCTCCGCTGCGTGCTTGAATCACCGGATGATCGACTGGTCCACACTCCACGACGCCTACGGCCCGGCACACGCGATCCCCGGGCTGCTGGACCGAGCCGTCGGTCGTGACCAGGAGGCCGTCGACCGGCTTTGGGGGCGCTTGTGCCACCAGGGGACGATCACCCCGGCGAGCATCGCCGCACTGCCGCATCTGGCGGACATAGCCAGGACCGAGGACGCCGGGGACTGGGCGCTCGATCTGGCCGGAGCCATAGCGGGTGGCCTCCTTCAACCTCACGGTGCCGACGAAGAAGTCGCCCGCTGTGCGGCGACCTTGGCCGAGCTTCGCGCCATGGCCGCCGCCCGGCTGCGGTCTGGCCTGGACGGGACGATCTACCTGAGCCGGCTGCGGGCCATGCTCGCGTTCGACGGCCAGCCCTTGTGGTTCGAGGTCCTGGACGATTTCACCGATTCCTTCGTCACTGTCGCTTGTCCGCACTGCGACGCACCGGTGACGATCGCGGTCGGCGACTACGGCTGCTACTCCTCGATCCGGGACTGGGATCTGGGGGATGTCCACCAGGTCCCGCTCCGGCCGGCCGTCCCGGACGAGCTGACCGGCATCGGGAGGATGTTGCACGAGGCGGCCGCACGGGATGGCCAGCAACGGCTCGCCTGGGGCCTGACGCACCTGTTCGGCCAGGCCGAATGTCCAGGATGCGGGAGCGTCTTCGGCATCGCGGGCGAGTATGCGGCCGCCAATACACCCGCCCCATGGGACTTCGCCCGAGGCCACATCAAGGACGCTCTGTGATGACCACCGGCAGGGCCCTCGGAATTGAACAGTGAGCACGTGACCGCTGTCGCGACTTTGACGGCTGGCGCCGTGAGGTGTCGAGATGGCCCCGTTATCCGGGCTGAGCCCGCGGCAGTTCGGGAAGCTGGTGACGGTATCTACTGGGCGGACACCTTGGTGGGCACCAGGGACCACGACCCATCCGGAAGGCCGAACGCTACTTTCCCTCCGCCGCGCGTGTAGAGCTGGACACCGGAGACCTCACCGATGCCACGCTCATCGATGTTCAGGTAGACGAAGTCGCTGCCGCTGCTGTCGGTGAACTCCCATTGGCCGTGGAAATCGGCGGGGCCGGAGTGAGCGTCTGTCGACAGGTCAGTGGCGGTGACTGTGCCGTCGGAATCGAGCGTGATCTCGCCGCCAGTTTGGCTGTTGCGGTACACGCCGGGAAACTCGTCGGGAGCGACCGAGTTTCCCCTGCTCATCCTGTCCCCCTGGCCATCTCCTGTACCCCTGATCATCACGGCCGCAGCGTAACGAACTGCCGAATCGTCACACGGCTCACCCCGACCAGGGAGCCTCAACAAGATCGTGTCACGAGCTCGTAGGTGCGTAATGCCCTTGCTCAGCGGCGGTCGGGTTGGTGGTCGGCGCGCGCAGGCCTGTGGCGGGGGTGCGCTGTGATTGCGCATTTGGTGCGCAGGTGCGCAATGCCCGTCTGACCAGGTGTGG
Organism: Streptomyces sp. NPDC000983; assembly: GCF_040299205.1. Taxonomy (NCBI): domain Bacteria; kingdom Bacillati; phylum Actinomycetota; class Actinomycetes; order Kitasatosporales; family Streptomycetaceae; genus Streptomyces; species Streptomyces sp. NPDC000983. The sequence goes on from NZ_JBEPBM010000098.1 coordinate 3,064, forward strand.
TTGCGCTTGTGGTCGGGGTTCACGAGTCCCGTGGTTGGGCTCATGGTTGGGGTGCGCAGCCGGCAGCCAGCAGCCCCTGCGCATCCGTCTGGTCCCGCCAGGTCCTTGCGCGTTGAAAGCAGATGCCTTCCTCGCGGAGCAGGATGCGCAGACTCTCATGGCTGATGTCGTCGACCGCATCCTCGGCGACCAGGAAGCCGGTCAGACGTCGCGGACCCGTCTGCGCTGGTGAACACCTCGGCGATCTTCACCATCAGCATGCCCTGCGCGCAGAGCTGACGTCGCCTGACGGGCCGCTACCCGAACGAGCCGTCGGCTCGACCGGCGAAGCTCTCACAGCCGTCATGCTCGAACCGCACTCGCCCGTCACATGATGAGCCGGGGTTGCTGCACGCCCCGTAGTCCTGGCCGAGCTGTCCGCTCAACGCGATCCAGAAGCGGCATCCTCCGCACTGGGCGTCATACCACTCGTCCCTGTAGCCGGACTGGGCCGTCGAGCGGTTCGACGACGCTCGCCAACGAGCATGACACCGATCGTTGTGATCTTGATCGTCACCCGTCCAGGGTTCATCCTCAGCCATTGGCGATGCCTCCCCGCCCGTTTGATCCGAGACTGTCAGTCCCGGTGCTCGCCAGTGATCCTCTCAACGGAAACGGGCGAAGGCTTTTCCGATGCGGCAACCGAGCCAGGCCAGATTCCGCTTCACTGGCGTGGCGGCGTCAGATACCCCCGAAGGGTTCGGGGTAGATGAACTCGCCCTGTACGGACGGATCGTAGGCAGCCAGGGTGCGTATCTGGAACAGATGCTCCCAGGCCGGTTCCTCGCCGACGATGCCGAAGTCAGTGCTCGGGCGGAAGCCGAACCGTCCGAAGAAGTCGGGGTCACCAAGGACAACAAGCATCGGGGCGTCGAGGGCGTCCGCCGCGGCGAGAGCGGCGTGTACCAGGGCCGTTCCGAAGCCACGGCGGCGATGGCCGCAGTGAACACCGAGCGCCTGGTCAGGCTTCGGCCACTGAGCCGGGTTCGCCGGACAGTACCAGGCTCTCGTCGAGGAGGGCCCAGCTGGGCTGGCCGCCAGACTCGGGACCTGCGAGAACCTGCACGTCGAAAGGGCTCAGGTCGTTGTCGCGGTCCCGGGCGGTGAAGCCGGCCGCTGACAGGATCGCGATCACCGCGGCGGCCATCGCGATCTGGACCTCACCAGACTGCCGGATCGCCGGAGTAACTCCTCGCCCCTGCCATGGCATTGTTCCGCAACTGGGGGCTGACCTTCCAGCTCACGACCACTTCGGGCTCCTCGCCGTGAAAGTGGTGATTCCACATGTCGGCGCGAACCTCTGCGCCGACGGCCAGTTCGGGCGACAGGCCGGGCGTGACCAGCGGCAACCCGGCCGCGGCGAGCTCGTCACGGACCCGCTGAGCCAATTGCTCCAAGGTGACCCGAACGTTCTCATCACTCGTCTCTGCCATCACCGCAACCTACCCAACCGCCCGGACGCAAAGGACACGATCAACGACCACCACCCCAACAGCCTCCTGACGCCCACCCACTCATAGCCGTCGTGGGAGACCTGACGGGGCCGCGCGGGCGGGTCCTTCAGAGCGGGCAGGGCGTGCTTGTGGGCGTGCAGGCCGCCGACGTACCGGGTCAGCGGCCACGCAGCCTTGTCGTCGCCGAAGCTCAGCGGCGCCGTAGTGCGTGGCTCGGCCCTGGACAAACTCCCGGCAGGCAAGGTCGTCGAGCACATCCGCAGCGTGCTCGTGGCCACCGGCACGCTGCCCCAGCGGGACGAACAGATGGTCCGCCTGGAA
>NZ_JBEPBM010000099.1:0-4839 GCF_040299205.1 Streptomyces sp. NPDC000983
CGTTCAGCAACTACGGCGACGAGGTCGAGCCCGAACAGCCCGCGGCCGGGGACACCGTGAGCATCGAGGAGATCGTGGGCGCCTCGTCGTAGGACGCAAGGGTTTGCACATGCCTGGCGAGAGGTGTCGAAGAGTCCAACCGCCCCCTCACCAACGCCCTTTTTTGGTGGCCGCCGCAGGCCCTTCCTGGCAATCCTGCGAGGCATCCCAAGGCCGCCGGGCCAGCCGGCCTGGGCACGCCGGTGCCGGTTCGGTGAGCAAGGCTGTGCGGAGTTGCACTGCCGTCACCCTCGGAGCAGCCCGCCATCGCGTCACACTCTGCCGGAGCAAAGATCGACGACGGAAAGCTCCCGGCTGGCGTAGAGCCCGCGGGCGGGGTGCGTGATGCACGAAGTCACCCACCTGACCACAACAAGAGAGCGGAGACGAACATGGCACAGAAGAACACCACCCCGAAGGCCGCGCCCGCTGCGGCGAAGGCAACGAAGAAGGGGAAGTCCGCGGCCTCCAAGTCGGCTGCGGCCAGTGCCCTGTCGCAGACGCCGGGCAAGAAGCACGCTTCGGGCCGCACCAAGAGCAAGGCGGCCACCGGGGCCGGGAAGACCGTCGCGGCGCGCAGCACGAGCAAGACGGAGAAGACAGCCGCCGCCAGCGCTCTGTCCCAGACGCCGAAGAAGAAGCCGAGTAAGAAGGCACTCACGCAGGCCGCAAAGACCCTGAGCGACTCCACAGCCAAGAAGTCCGAACGTTCGGCGGCCGCGCGAACCCTCGCACTCGCCGCCGCCAAGGAACTGAATTGAGGCGCTGGCGTCCTGTCGGGCCAGGGCGCCACGACGCTGGGTCGTGTATCGAAAGTGGATCTTGAGCGGTGGGTGGTCCCGGTTCATGGGGCGGGGAGATCTCACGGATGAGCAGTGGGCGGTGCTGGAGCCGTTGTTGCCGAAGAGGAGGAAGGCGGGGCTGCCGCCGGTCTGGTCCCGGTGGCAGCTGATCGACGGCATACGGTTCCGGGTCCGCACGGGTGCCGTGGCGGGACGTGCCCGTCGAGTACGGGCCGTGGGACCGGATCTACGACCTGTTTCGCCGGTGGCAGCGAGACGGCACCTGGTATCAGGTTCTCACCCGGCTCCAGGCCCTGGCCGATGCGAGGGGCGCCATGGTGTGGGACTCGAGTGTCGACTCCACCGTGTGCCGTGACCATCGGCATGCGGCTGGCTCCGGCAAGCAGGGTGACCTGCCGAAGAGACCACCGGGCGGTGTCTTCGACGAGCCCGTCGATCACGGGCTGGGGCGTTCGCGCAGCGGGTTCACGACCCAGCTGCACCTGGCTGTCGAGCAGGGTCAGACGCCCATGTCGATCGTGGTGACGGCAGGGCGGCGGGGGACTCGCCGCGGTTCGAACCGGCGCTGGAGAAGGTTCGTGTGCCCTCACAGGGCCGGGTCGCTCGCGCGTCTGCCCCGACCGCGTGCGGGCTGACGAGGCGTACGCCTGCCGGAAGACCCGCGCCTACCTGCGCCGCCGGGGGATCCGCTGCGCCATCCCGGACAAGGCCGATCAGGTCCCCAACGCAGGAGGCGCGAGTCCAGCGGCGGCCGGCCACCGAAGGTCGACCCAGAGGACTACAGGGCCCGGCACGCGGTCGAGTTCGGTATCAATCGCCTCAAGAGACATCGGGCCGTGTCCACCAGGTACGCCAAACTCGCGCTCCGCTACGAGGCTGCCGTCCTCATTACCGCCATCAACAAGTGGTGGTGAGGTACTGGTCCGACGACAACTCGAACACCCGCACTCGCCGACCGCCGGTCGGATTGACGGTCTCACGGACCGGATGCATCCCCAGTTTGGTCATGATCCGTTCGGAGGCGTCGTTGCCCACTTGAGTGATGCTGATGATCCGCTCCAGCCCTCGCTTTTCGAACCCGAACCGCACAGCGGCCGCAGCGGCCTCGGTGGCCAAGCCCTGCCCCCAGTGGGAACGTCCCAGCCGCCAGCCGACCTCAACCGCCGGCAGTACCTCCGGCAAGAAGTCGGGCACCGAAAGGCCGGTGAACCCGGCCAACTCGCCAGTGGACCGGATCTCCAGGGCGAACAGGCCGAAGCCCTGAGACGCCCACTCACTCTCCCATGCCTGAATCCCGCCGCGAGTCTGCTGTTCGTCACGGATGCTGCCGTCACGGATCCACCGCATGACCTCGGGGTCGGCATTGATGGCAGCCATGGGCGCAACGTCTTCCTCGCGCCAGCGACGCAGGATCAAACGGGGAGTCTCAAGCGTGACCATCCAAGCATTCTGGATCACAAAAGGGCTCTCCATCAGACACTCTCGATACACGCCCCACTGCCCTCCTGTCTGCGTGGACCGACAACGCCGCGATCCTGCGCCGAAGTTCTACTCCCACCTGCTCGCCACCAACTCCACCAGGCACAAGTTGACACCCTCGACCGACGGGAGCGTGAGGATGCCTTGCGTCTCATCCGACACCACAACACGACACCCGCCGCTCCAGGCGGACCGGGCGGGCCCGCAGGAACCGGCCCGGGCCGAGGCCCTGGCCGATGTTCCCCCCGCACAGGTGCAGGACTCGGCTGCCTGAGCCGCCCCCGGTCACGGGACGCGGGCCTCCTCCGGTCGGTCCAGCACGGAACGGGCAGCGACAGCAGCGAAGACCACGGCGTCGGCGGGCCCCTTGCTCCGCGCCGTGCGGACGCTGACGATCCAGCCGGTCAAGAAGCCCACCGGAGCGCTCACCAACCCTGTCGTCGCCAGGGGGAACCACGCGAAGTCGGCGGACTCGAACAGCGCGCCGGGCGCGCCCGAAACCGTCGGCCCGAACGCTTGCAGGACGACACAGCAGGCGAGGCCCGCGTACATGGTCCACAGCAGGCCGGCCTTGGTGCAGCCCTTCCAGAACAGGGCGTAGACAAGGCTCGGCAGTACGGCGGACGCCGACACGGCCACCGCGAACTGTGCGAGGAACTGGATGTTCCAGCTCTGCGCCAGCACCGACAGCAGCACCGCGGCGGCCCCCAGGACGGGAGTGGCCCAGCGCATGGCCTTGACCTCGACGGCGGGCGGCACTCCGCCCCGGCGAAGCGCGGTGACGTAGAGGTCGTGCACGAGAGCCGCGGCCGCACTCAGCGCCAGCGCCGCCACGACGGTCAGGCTGGTGAGGAAGACCGCGGACACCACCAGCGCGGTGAGCAGGTCGCCGGCGGGTCCGGTGACCAGGTCCCGGACCAGTGACAGCAGAGCCGCCGACGACTGGAGGTCGAAGTGGCCCGGCGGCACCGCGGCACTGCGGGCGGCCGCACCGAGGCCGAGCGTGACGGCCAGGGCGGCGAATACGCTCACCATCCCGGTGGCGATCAGGACGGACCGTCGTGCCGCGCCGCCGTGCTCGGCCGTCTTCACCCGCATGATCATGTGAGGTATGACAGCCGTGCCCAGCACGATGGTGACCTGCACGGACACCAGATTGAGCCGTCCCGCGAGGTCTCTGCCGTAGAGCTGTCCCGGGGTGAAGTAGCCGGCCGGGTCGGCGTTGCCGTCGATCGCCTCGGACACCAGCCGGGCGGGGCTCCACCCTGTGCTGCGCAGCAGCAGCACGGCGAGCAGGCCCATGCACACAAAGACCGTGAACGTCTTGACGACCTGGAGCATCGTGTTGCCCCGCATGCCTGTCAGGGCCGCGGCGCACACCATCATCCCCCCGATGAACACCGTGCACAGCTGCGCCGACGCCGTCCCGTCAAGGTCGAGCATCGCCGCGGTGGCCCCGCCCGCCGCCGTCAACTGCACGACGGCCAGCGGGACGCAGACGATGACGCAGACCACGGCCGCCGTGATGCGGACGGCTCTGTCGTCGAACCTCGCGGCGAGCGTGTCACCCAACGTGTAACTGCCGGTGTTGCGCAGGGGCCTGGCCAGAACCATGAGGACCACGAGGGTGCCGACGGTGCACACGGCAAGGGCCGTGCCGTCGTAGCCCGCGACCGAGACCAGGCCGGTACAGCTGAGCAGCAGCAGGATCGTGATGGTGTCGCCCGTCACCGCCAGCGCGTTGCGCCACGGCCGGCCCGAACGCCCTGCGACGTAAAGGTCGTCGACTCCCTCCGAGTCGGCGCCGAACAGCAGACAGAGCAGCAGGGTCGTGGTGACGACCAGAAAGAACGCCACCAACGGAGCCGCGTCGGTCATCGACGTCGCTGCCGTGTGCATCGTGGTGTCGGTACTCATCGGCCGCTCCCTGTCGGGGAGTTGACCGCGCCTTTGCCGGATCCGGCCGCCTCACCGTTCTGCCTGGTCGCCTGGTAGAACCACCAGGACGACACCGGAACGCTGAAGCTCAGCAGAGCGAACAACAGCAGGCCCACGGTCGGCCCCCCGGCCACGCGCGTCGCGAGCGTCGAGCCGGCCAACAGCGGCAGCACGGCTACCACCGACCATCCGACGGCTTGGGCGCCCAGATAGCGCACCGTCGCACGCGCAGTGTCCCGTTGCACGGCAGCAGTCACCTGCGCGTGCTGCTCCGGAGGGCGGGGCGGCCTCGGCTGAAAGCTGGGCGACGGCCCATAGTTGAGCGCGTTCATCGGGTCTCCTTCGTGGATACCCCGGCCTTTCGGGCCGGGGAGGAAACGGAGCTCCTGCGGAGCAGGGCAGGGAGGGCTGTTTCGCCCTTCGGGCGGAGCAGTGTTGTCAGTGGCGGCCGTTAGGTTGCTGGTGTGCATCTGCGGTATTCGTTTCGGATCGAGCCGACGCCGGGTCAGCGCATCGCGCTGGCCCGTACGTTCGGCTGCGCCCGGGTGGTCTACAACGATGCGCTGGCAGCAAGGAAGGC
>NZ_JBEPBM010000100.1:0-3086 GCF_040299205.1 Streptomyces sp. NPDC000983
CTCAAGGAGGTGGGAATACTCATCTCGAAGCAGGCTTCCCGCTTAGATGCTTTCAGCGGTTATCCCTCCCGAACGTAGCCAACCAGCCATGCCCTTGGCAGGACAACTGGCACACCAGAGGTTCGTCCGTCCCGGTCCTCTCGTACTAGGGACAGCCCTTCTCAATATTCCTACGCGCACAGCGGATAGGGACCGAACTGTCTCACGACGTTCTAAACCCAGCTCGCGTACCGCTTTAATGGGCGAACAGCCCAACCCTTGGGACCGACTCCAGCCCCAGGATGCGACGAGCCGACATCGAGGTGCCAAACCATCCCGTCGATATGGACTCTTGGGGAAGATCAGCCTGTTATCCCCGGGGTACCTTTTATCCGTTGAGCGACGGCGCTTCCACAAGCCACCGCCGGATCACTAGTCCCGACTTTCGTCCCTGCTCGACCCGTCGGTCTCACAGTCAAGCTCCCTTGTGCACTTACACTCAACACCTGATTGCCAACCAGGCTGAGGGAACCTTTGGGCGCCTCCGTTACTCTTTAGGAGGCAACCGCCCCAGTTAAACTACCCATCAGACACTGTCCCTGATCCGGATCACGGACCCAGGTTAGACATCCAGCACGACCAGACTGGTATTTCAACGACGACTCCCACCATACTGGCGTATGGCTTTCACAGTCTCCCAGCTATCCTACACAAGCCGAACCGAACACCAATATCAAACTGTAGTAAAGGTCCCGGGGTCTTTCCGTCCTGCTGCGCGAAACGAGCATCTTTACTCGTAGTGCAATTTCACCGGGCCTATGGTTGAGACAGTCGAGAAGTCGTTACGCCATTCGTGCAGGTCGGAACTTACCCGACAAGGAATTTCGCTACCTTAGGATGGTTATAGTTACCACCGCCGTTTACTGGCGCTTAAGTTCTCAGCTTCGCCACCCCGAAGAGTGACTAACCGGTCCCCTTAACGTTCCAGCACCGGGCAGGCGTCAGTCCGTATACATCGCCTTACGGCTTCGCACGGACCTGTGTTTTTAGTAAACAGTCGCTTCTCGCTGGTCTCTGCGGCCACCCCCAGCTCGAGGAGCAAGTCCTCTCACCAGTGATGGCCCCCCTTCTCCCGAAGTTACGGGGGCATTTTGCCGAGTTCCTTAACCATAGTTCACCCGAACGCCTCGGTATTCTCTACCTGACCACCTGAGTCGGTTTAGGGTACGGGCCGCCATGAAACTCGCTAGAGGCTTTTCTCGACAGCATAGGATCATCCACTTCACCACAATCGGCTCGGCATCAGGTCTCAGCCTCAATGTGCGACGGATTTGCCTATCGCACGGCCTACACCCTTACCCCGGGACAACCACCGCCCGGGATGGACTACCTTCCTGCGTCACCCCATCACTCACCTACTAACCGCTTGGTTCGGCGGCTCCACCACTCCCCTCAACTCCGAAGAGATCAGGGCGGCTTCACGGCCTTAGCATCACGATGCTCGATGTTTGACGCTTCACAGCGGGTACCGGAATATCAACCGGTTATCCATCGACTACGCCTGTCGGCCTCGCCTTAGGTCCCGACTTACCCTGGGCAGATCAGCTTGACCCAGGAACCCTTAGTCAATCGGCGCAAACGTTTCTCACGTTTGTATCGCTACTCATGCCTGCATTCTCACTCGTGAACCGTCCACCACTGCCTTCCGGCGCGGCTTCACCCGGCACACGACGCTCCCCTACCCATCACAGCACCCGTTGGGGCTATACGCTGCAATGACACGACTTCGGCGGTACGCTTGAGCCCCGCTACATTGTCGGCGCGGAATCACTAGACCAGTGAGCTATTACGCACTCTTTCAAGGGTGGCTGCTTCTAAGCCAACCTCCTGGTTGTCTGTGCGACTCCACATCCTTTCCCACTTAGCGTACGCTTAGGGGCCTTAGTCGATGCTCTGGGCTGTTTCCCTCTCGACCATGGAGCTTATCCCCCACAGTCTCACTGCCGCGCTCTCACTTACCGGCATTCGGAGTTTGGCTAAGGTCAGTAACCCGGTAGGGCCCATCGCCTATCCAGTGCTCTACCTCCGGCAAGAAACACACGACGCTGCACCTAAATGCATTTCGGGGAGAACCAGCTATCACGGAGTTTGATTGGCCTTTCACCCCTAACCACAGGTCATCCCCCAGGTTTTCAACCCTGGTGGGTTCGGTCCTCCACGAAGTCTTACCTCCGCTTCAACCTGCCCATGGCTAGATCACTCCGCTTCGGGTCTTGAGCGCGCTACTATATCGCCCTATTCGGACTCGCTTTCGCTACGGCTTCCCCACACGGGTTAACCTCGCAACACACCGCAAACTCGCAGGCTCATTCTTCAAAAGGCACGCAGTCACGAGACGAAGAGCAAGCTCTCCGTCCGACGCTCCCACGGCTTGTAGGCACACGGTTTCAGGTACTATTTCACTCCGCTCCCGCGGTACTTTTCACCATTCCCTCACGGTACTATCCGCTATCGGTCACCAGGGAATATTTAGGCTTAGCGGGTGGTCCCGCCAGATTCACACGGGATTTCTCGGGCCCCGTGCTACTTGGGTGTCTCTCAAGCAAGCCGCTGATGTTTCGACTACGGGGGTCTTACCCTCTACGCCGGACCTTTCGCATGTCCTTCGCCTACATCAACGGTTTCTGACTCGCCTCACAGCCGGCAGACTGTGAAAGAGAGATCCCACAACCCCGTATACGCAACCCCTGCCGGGTCTCACACGCATACGGTTTGGCCTCATCCGGTTTCGCTCGCCACTACTCCCGGAATCACGGTTGTTTTCTCTTCCTGAGGGTACTGAGATGTTTCACTTCCCCTCGTTCCCTCCACACTGCCTATGTGTTCAGCAGCGGGTGACAGCCCATGACGACTGCCGGGTTTCCCCATTCGGAAACCCCCGGATCAAAGCCTGGTTGACGACTCCCCGGGGACTATCGTGGCCTCCCACGTCCTTCATCGGTTCCTGGTGCCAAGGCATCCACCGTGCGCCCTTAAAAACTTGGCCACAGATGCTCGCGTCCACTGTGCAGTTCTCAAACAACGACCAGCCACCCATCACCCCGAAC
>NZ_JBEPBM010000101.1:0-4607 GCF_040299205.1 Streptomyces sp. NPDC000983
GTGCGGATCGGGGAGATGCTGCGTGCGTTGATGGGCTTGTTCGGGGCGGGTGTGCTGGAGCCGTTGCCGGTGCGGGCGTGGGATGTGCGTAAGGCGCCGGAGGCGTTCCGGTTCATCAGCCAGGCGAGGCATGTCGGCAAGGTCGTCCTCACGATGCCGCGGGTTGTGGATGCTGAGGGCACGGTGCTGGTCACGGGCGGGACCGGCACGCTGGGCGGCCTGCTGGCCCGCCACCTGGTGACCGACCACGGCGTGCGCAACCTCCTGCTCATCAGCCGGAGGGGGGATTCAGGATCCCCCGAACTTATGGTGGAACTATCTGAGTTGGGTGCTCAGGCCGAAGTGGCTGCCTGTGATGCCGCCGACCGCGCGCAGCTCGCCGCTCTGCTGGACGGCCGTAATCTCACGGGAGTTGTCCACGCGGCGGGCGTGTTGGCCGACGGTCTGGTTACCTCCCTCACTCCCGAGCAGTTCGCGGAGGTCTGGCGTCCGAAGGCTCAAGCCGCTGTCAATCTGCACGAGTTGACCCGAGACCAGGACTTGGCGTTCTTCGCCCTGTACTCCTCGGTCTCCGGTGTCCTGGGCGGTGCTGGACAGGCCAACTACGCCGCTGCGAACGCGTTCTTGGACGCTCTGGCACATCGGCGCCGAGCCGACGGTCTGCCCGCGTCCTCTCTCGCGTGGGGTCTGTGGGAGCGGGCGAGCGGTATGACGGGGGAGTTGGGCCTGGCGGACCGGCAGCGGCTGAGCCGTACCGGCCTGGCGCCGATGTCCTCGGCGGAAGGACTTGCTCTGCTCGACAGGGCCCTTGCCTCGGCGGATGCCGCCCTGGTGCCCGCCCGTCTCGACCTCGCCGCCCTGCGCCGCGCCGAATCCGTACCCGCGATCCTGACCGGACTCGTCCGCACCACCTCCAGCCGCCGTACGGCCGACACGGTGGCCGGAACCTCCGACACGAACTCCCTGGCCGATCGGCTCGCCGGGCTCGACCGTGTCGAGCGGGAGCGGCACCTCGTGGAGCTGGTCCGTACGCAGGTCGCCGCGGTCCTCGGGCACAGCTCGGAACAGTCCGTCGACGCCGAACGCTCCTTCAAGGAGCAGGGCTTCGACTCCCTCACCGCCGTCGAACTCCGCAACCGCCTCGGCACGGCCACCGGCCTCCGACTTCCCACCGGGCTCGTTTTCGACCACCCGACGCCGACACGCGTTGCCGGCTACCTTCACGCCGAGCTTTGGGGGGCGCTCACGGACGAGCCGGTCGGGCCGAACCTGACCGCCACACCGGTGACGCCGGACGAGCCCATCGCGATCGTCGGCATGGCCTGCCGCTACCCCGGAGGCGTGGACTCCCCCGAGGACCTGTGGCGACTGGTCAACGAAGGCGCCGACGCGGTCGGGGATTTCCCGGCCGACCGAGGCTGGGACCTGGACGGCCTCTACCACCCCGACCCGGCACACCCCGGTACCAGCTACACCCGGCAGGGCGGATTCCTTTACGAGGCGCCCGAGTTCGACCCGCATCTCTTCGGCATCGCGCCGCGCGAGGCCCTGGCGATGGACCCGCAGCAGCGGCTGCTGCTGGAGACCACCTGGGAGGCGCTGGAGCGCGCCGGCATCGCCATGGCCTCGCTGAGGGGTTCAAACAGCGGTGTCTTCGTCGGCGCCGGCTACCCCAGCTACCTGGTCGACCTGGAGCGCACCCCGGAAGCAGTCGAAGGGTTCTCACTGACCGGTAACGCGGCGAGTGTCGTGTCGGGCCGGCTGTCGTACACGTTCGGCCTTGAGGGTCCGGCGGTGACCGTCGACACGGCCTGTTCGTCGTCGCTGGTCGCGCTGCACCTGGCCGTGCAGTCGCTGCGCAACGGCGAGTGCGATCTCGCCCTCGCGGGCGGCGTGACCGTGATGCCGAGTCCGGGGCTGTTCCTTGAGTTCAGCAGGCAGCGCGGGCTGTCGGCGGACGGTCGCTGCAAGCCGTTCGCCGCGGCAGCCGACGGTACGGGTTGGGCCGAGGGTGTCGGTGTCCTGGTGGTGGAGCGGCTGTCGGACGCTCGTCGCAACGGGCATCAGGTCCTGGCGGTTGTGCGGGGGTCCGCGATCAATCAGGACGGCGCGTCCAACGGCCTCACGGCGCCGAACGGGCCCTCACAGCAGCGTGTCATCCGGGCCGCGCTCGCCAACGCCGGTGTGAGTCCGGCCGATGTGGATGTGGTGGAGGCGCACGGAACGGGCACCCGGTTGGGCGATCCGATCGAGGCCGAGGCTCTGCTGGCCACCTACGGGCAGGGGCGGGATGCCGAGCGGCCGCTGTGGCTGGGGTCGGTGAAGTCGAACGTCGGGCACACGCAGGCCGCTGCGGGTGTCGCGGGCGTCATCAAGATGGTGATGGCGCTGCGGGAAGGCGTGCTCCCGCGCACTCTGCATGTCGACGAGCCGACTCCGCACGTCGACTGGACAACCGGCCGCGTCCAACTGCTCACTGCTCCCGTGGAACTGCGTCCCGACGGCCGCCCGGCACGCGCGGGTGTCTCCGCCTTCGGTATCTCCGGGACGAACGCCCACGTGATCCTGGAGCAAGCCGACTCGGGGGCGACGCCACTGGTGGTCTCCGGTTCTGGTGGGTTGTCGGGTTCGCCGGTGGTGCCGTGGCTGGTGTCGGGGTGTACGGCGGATGCGTTGGCCGCGCAGGCCGGGCGCTTGACCGGTGTGGTGGGTTCACCGGTGGACGTCGGGTGGGGGCTGTGGTCTTCGCGTTCGGCGCTGGAGCACCGGGCTGTGGTGTGGGGGCACGAGACAACTGAACTGGCCGCCGCACTGGAGGTGTTGGCCTCCGGTGGTGCTGCCCGTAACGCCGTCGCGGGTGAGACCGCAGGCGGTGCCGACGCGGCGGTGTTCGTGTTCCCGGGGCAGGGGTCGCAGTGGGTGGGGATGGGGCGGGGGTTGTTGGAGTCCTCGCCGGTGTTCGCCTCACGGATCGCGGAGTGCGAGGCCGCCCTGGCGCCCTTCGTGGACTGGTCGCTCACCGACGTACTGCGCGGTGATGACGACGCCTGGCTGCGGCGGGTTGATGTGGTGCAGCCGGTGTTGTGGGCGGTGATGGTGTCGTTGGCGGCTGTGTGGGAGTCGCTGGGTGTGGAGCCGGCTGCGGTGATTGGTCATTCGCAGGGGGAGATTGCGGCTGCGGCGGTGGTCGGTGCGCTGAGTCTGGAGGATGCGGCGCGGGTGGTGGCGCTGCGATCAGCCGCAGTACGGGATGAACTGGCCGGTCGTGGTGGCATGTTGTCGCTTGCGGCGGGTCCGGAGCGGGTGTCGGAGTGGGTGAGTTCGTACGGGGACCGGGTGTCGATCGCCGTCTACAACGGACCGGATGCCACGGTCGTCGCCGGTGACCCGGAGGCGCTGGATGAGATCGCGGCGGTGGTCGAGGCGGCCGGGGTACGGGCCCGTCGCGTCCCCGTGGACTACGCCTCCCACTCCGCACAGGTGGAGGACATCCGGGACCGGCTCCTCGACGCTCTCGCCCCTGTTCAGCCCCGTCCTTCCCGCATTCCCCTGATCTCGACGGTGACGGGTGAGCTGCTCGACACGACGACCATGGGTGCGACGTACTGGTACGAGGGTCTGCGGCAGCCGGTTCGCTTCACCGACGCGATTCAGGATGCCCTCGCTCGTGGACATGCGCCGCTGATCGAGGTGTCCGCCCATCCGGTGTTGACGACGGCCGTGCAGGCTGTCGCGGAGGCTGTGGAGAAGCCGGTCGTGGTGGTCGGCACGTTGCGTCGGGACGAGGACGAGAACGCTCGTTTCGTCGCCAGTGCGGCTGAGTTGTGGGTGCGGGGTGTGGACGTCGACTGGTCGGCTGTGTTCGCGGGGCGGGCCGTTGAGCGTGTCGAGCTGCCGACGTATGCCTTCCAGCGCGAGCGGTACTGGGTCGGGACGACAGGGACCGCAGGCGACCCCGCCGAGCTGGGCCTGGCCGCCGCTGACCATCCGTTCCTCGGCGCGGCCGTGAGCCTCGCCGCTGATGGCGGGGTTGTGCTGACCGGTCGGTTGTCTCTGCGTACGCATCCCTGGCTTGCGGATCACGCTGTCGCGGGGACGGTCGTGTTCCCGGGGACGGGGTTTGTGGAGTTGGCGGTTCGGGCGGGGGACGAGGTCGGGTGCGGTCATCTGGCCGAACTCACCCTCCAGACACCGCTCGTCCTCCCCGCGGACTCGGCCGTACAGATCCAGGTTGTCGTAGCCTCGCCCGACGCAACCGGCCGGCGGGCCCTGACCATCCACGGCCGGGCCGACGACACCGGCATCGAGACGCCGTGGACCACGTACGCGGTCGGCGCCGTGTCGAACGACGCCGTGCGGATTCCGGGCGACCTCACCGAGTGGCCTCCCCAGGGCGCGGAGCCCGTCGACGTGTCCGGCTTCTACGACCGGGCCGAAGCCGCCGGCTACGGCTACGGGCCCGCCTTCCAGGGGATGACCGCCGCCTGGCGGCGGGGTGATGAGGTCTTTGCCGAGGTGGTGTTGGGGGAGTCGGTTCGGGGGGAGGTGGGGCGGTTCGGGGTGCATCCGGCTTTGCTGGATGGTGTGTTGCATGCGGTGTTGCCGGT
>NZ_JBEPBM010000102.1:0-4108 GCF_040299205.1 Streptomyces sp. NPDC000983
GGCAGCCGCCGCGCCGCCGTCCGGAACGTCCCGTGCGGCACCTCCGCGGTGCCCTCCGAACGCGGGAAGAACTCGTACCACGCCCCGTAGAGCGCACGCTCCCGCTCCACCAGCAGCGGCAGCTTGTCGGACGCGGTCACGAACTCCCGCAGCGGGTAACGGGCCAGCACCGCCTCCACCTCGGGACGGAAGGCGGCGGCCAGGCGGGTCGCGACCGGCAGCGAGTCGTCCCTGAGCGTGTCGACCGCCTGGAGCAGTACCGGCCGCCGCTTGGCGGGCGCCCCGGCGGCCGCCCGCTCCAGCAGGTCCGCGCCCTCCTCCAGGACCACACCGGTGTCGATCCCGGCCGGCACCTTGATGCGGGCGGTGCGCCGCCAGGTCGTCACCGGGTCGCTCCACGCTTCCACCCGGAAGGTCCAGCGTCCCGCGGTGGTCGGGGTGATCTCGGCGCCCCAGCGGTCGCTCCCCGGCGCCAGCTCGCGCATCGGCGTCCACGGGCCCGGACGCCCGTCGGGACCCCGCAGCACGACATTGGCGGCCACGGCGTCGTGCCCCTCCCGGAACACGGTCGCCGACACCTCGAACGTCTCGTCCACGACCGCTTTCGCGGGGCGCCGGCCGCACTCCACGGCCGGCTGGACGTTCCGTACCGGGACACGGCCGATGGCCGTGGTTGCCTTCATGCTCTTTGTCTCCGCCGTAGTCGTGGCCGGACCCTCACAGGGCCCGGCCGGGGATTTTCAAGCCGCGGGGAAGGGGTTACCGGCCCGCCGGGGAACGCCGCTTGGCGGTCGGTGGACCGCGCCGGACGGCGACGCCCGGTCGGGGGCGGTCGTTCTGTTCACGCAGATAGGCGCCGACCGTGGAGCGCAGATAGCGCTCGGCCGCGTCCGCGGCCTCGCGCGCGCAGCGCTTGCCCATCAGCACGCACAGCGTGTAGCCCGAGTCCTCGAACGTGGCCCGCGCCGAGCGGTCGTCGGGGGCCGCGAGCATGACGCGTTCCCAGGCCCGGTAGCGCCCAAGCTGGCGGGCGACTTCGGTTTTGGCCGGTAGCAACATGACGCCGTTTCACCTCTCGGTTGCATGGCACGTCACCGGACGGTCAGGGGTGGGCGTGCGGACACACGGATGCCGTGCGGGCATAGGGGTCACCACACATGGTGCACGTATGGTGACCCAACGTCTTGTTATAGCTTCAACTATGTCGCGCGACCGCTCTCCGGTGGCTCTCGGTGCTCGTGTTGCACGAATGGCGTAGCGATCGCAGGCTGGAGGTGACTCAGAAGCGATCGACGCTCACGCTTCGCGTTCGGGGCCCGTCCCGCGGGGACGGAAGGAAGCGACGGGCGTTGCCGGTGAGGAGCCGACGACGATGAAGACCGCAGTGCCCTGCTACTACCACCTCGACGTGGAAGTCAGCCCCGAACGGGTCGGACGGGTCAGGCGCATCCTGGCCGCTCATCTCCGTTACTGGGATCTGGAGAACCTCGTGGAACCCGTCTGCGGCGGTGCCGAACTGCTGCTGAACGCCATCGGCGAGCACGCGAGGGACAAGAACACCTCGATCGAGATGTGGTGGAACGGCCAGCATCTGATCACCGCCATCGCGGGCGACGACCACGACCTGCGCCCCGACCAGGACCTGCGCGGCTGCCTGGAGCACATCGCCGTGATCAGCGACGGCTGGGGCTGCTGCGCCACCGACACCGGAGCCAAGGTCATCTGGTTCTCCCGGCGCGTCCGGGCCTGCGAGCGCGTCCCGCTGGTGCCCGTGGGGCCCGACCCGAGCCTGCGCGCGGTGCTTCAGGTGCCCCGGGCGGCCGCGGTGGCCGACGTCCCGGCCGGATCGCCCGACCGGGTGCTGGAGGGGGTGCGGTGACCGCGCGCGAGGACCGCGCAGGGGTGCCCGTCTGGAGCGGGCACCCCTACCCGTTGGGCGCCTCCTACAACGGCCAGGGCACCAACTTCGCCCTGTTCAGCGAGGTCGCCGAGCGGGTCGAGCTGGTCCTGGTCGACGACCGGGGCCGGCACAGCACCGTGGAGACGGCCGAGGTCGACGGGTTCGTGTGGCACTGCTTCCTGCCCGGCGTCGGCCCCGGCCAGCGCTACGGCTACCGGGTGCACGGCCCCTGGGACCCCGAACTGGGCCACCGGTGCAACCCGGCGAAGCTGCTGCTCGACCCGTACACCCGGGCGGTCGACGGGCAGATGGACAACCACCCCTCGCTCTTCGAGCGCGCCCCGCACGGACCGTCGCCCGCCGACAGCGCCGGGCACACCATGCTGGGCGTGGTCACCGACCCCTACTTCGACTGGGGCGACGACCGCCCGCCGCGCCGCCCCTACGCGGACACCGTCATCTACGAGGCCCACGTCCGGGGGCTGACCCGCACGCACCCCGGCGTCCCCGCCGAACTGCGCGGCACCTACGCCGGGTTGGCGCATCCCGCGGTCGTCGAGCATCTGACCTCGCTCGGGGTCACGGCCGTCGAGCTGATGCCGGTGCACCAGTTCGTGCAGGACGGCGTGCTCACCGACCGGGGGCTCGCCAACTACTGGGGCTACAACACCATCGGCTTCTTCGCGCCGCACAACTCCTACGCCGCGCACGGCAGTCGGGGCCAGCAGGTCGCCGAGTTCAAGTCGATGGTGAAGACCCTGCACGAGGCCGGGCTCGAAGTGATCCTGGACGTCGTCTACAACCACACCGCCGAAGGCAACGAGAAGGGCCCCACCCTGTCCTTCCGCGGTATCGACAACGCCTCCTACTACCGGCTGGTGGACGGCGACTGGTCGCACTACTACGACACCACCGGCACCGGGAACAGCCTGCTCATGCGGCACCCCTACGTGCTCCAGCTGATCATGGACTCGCTGCGCTACTGGGTCACCGAGATGCACGTCGACGGCTTCCGCTTCGACCTCGCGGCCACCCTCGCCCGGCAGTTCCACGAGGTGGACCGGCTCTCGGCGTTCTTCGACCTGATCCAGCAGGACCCGGTGATCAGCCGCGTCAAGCTGATCGCCGAGCCCTGGGACGTCGGCGAGGGCGGCTACCAGGTGGGCAACTTCCCGCCGCTGTGGTCGGAGTGGAACGGCAGGTACCGGGACAGCGTCCGCGACTTCTGGCGCGGCGGCGAACACACCCTCGCCGACTTCGCCTCCCGGCTGACCGGATCCTCCGACCTGTACCAGCACAGCCGGCGACGGCCGCGCGCCAGCGTCAACTTCGTCACCGCGCACGACGGTTTCACCCTGCGCGACCTGGTCTCGTACAACGACAAGCACAACGAGGCCAACGGGGAGGGCAACCGGGACGGCGAGAGCGACAACCGGTCCTGGAACTGCGGCGCGGAGGGCGCCACCACCGATCCGGCCGTGCTGGAGCTGCGCGCCCGCCAGCAGCGCAACTTCCTCGCCACCCTGCTGCTCTCCCAGGGCATCCCGATGCTCTGCCACGGCGACGAACTCGGCCGCACCCAGCGCGGCAACAACAACGCCTACTGCCAGGACAACGCGGTCTCCTGGATCGACTGGCGGCTCGACCCGGGCCGGCGCGGCCTCGCGGACTTCACCCGCCATGTCATCGCCCTGCGCACCGCCCACCCCGTACTGCGCCGTCGGCGCTTCTTCCGCGGCGAGACCGTCACCCACGCCGGCCAGCCCCTGCCCGACCTGGTGTGGTTCCTGCCGGACGCCCGCGAGATGACCGAGGAGGACTGGCAGCGCTCCGACGCGCACTGCGTGGGCGTGTTCCTCAACGGCGACGCGATCGCCGAACCCGACCAATGCGGCCGGCCCGTCGTGGACGACTCGTTCCTGCTGCTGCTCAACAGCTACTGGGAACCGGTCGACTTCCACCTCCCGGGCAGCGCCTACGGCGAACGCTGGACCACGCTGATCGACACCGCGGAGGAGGGCGGCGCGCCCGACGAGACCGAGCACAAGGCGGCGACCACCATGACGGTCACCGCCCGCAGTCTGGTCCTGCTCTCCCGCCCCTCCCGCACGAGGAGCGCGCCCTAGAGCTCCCATCGCCAGGTCCGCCGCCCAGCGTCCGGCCTTCATACGATCCGCTCCATGTCCCGGGACCGGCCGTCCCGTACGA
>NZ_JBEPBM010000103.1:0-3954 GCF_040299205.1 Streptomyces sp. NPDC000983
CGGAGCCCACTTCGAACGCGGCCACCTCGTCGAACGCCCCGAGACTCACGCAGCCTGAACAACCTCAACTGATCCACAGGTCTTGACTATTACTCCACGATGGGCACCCACCAGTCGATGCCGACCGCCTCGTTCAGGGAGGAGGAGGTCAGCAGGCCGTACTGATAGGCCCGTCCGGGGGTTGGTGCCCTCGACGCGGATGTCTCGTGCGGCGTCCGGCGGCACCCCGTTCGCGCCGGTCAGCAGGTGTAGCCCGCGGCGCTCCAGATCCGCCACGTAGATGAGCAGGTCGGTGAAACCCGCCGCCCGGGCATGCTCGCCGGCCACTTCCGGCAGCGCGTCCAGCGGCATCAGGTGACTGGCGTCGAGCATCGCCCGCCCGCTTCACGGCTCACGTCCACGGTGTGCCTTTCTGTGCTGCGAGAGGCCGAGTTCCCTGCTGCAGGAGGGTTACCCACCCGGACAGCAGCAGCGGAAGGCCGCGGACGCGGGCGGTTCACCGTTCATTCGGTATCCGGTCCCCTCCCCCGGCGGAGGTGCGCAAGGGCGGCTCGCAGCAGTCGACGTCGACTGCTGCGACCGCACCTCGGACCGCAGCCCGCCGTCCGGTACGCACGTTCCGAACAAACTCGTGGGCGAGCCCGGTCGGGTTCCGGAGCCGGCCCCGACCGGCCGGGGCTGTGGTGCGGCGGGCCGCGCGGGTGCCCTTCGGCCGGGGCTCAGGGTGCTCAAGACGGGGGTCCCTCCCCGCGGTGCGAAGTGGTGGAGGAGGCGGGGCGGCTGTCGGTGGCCTCGTCCTGATGGCCGGTGCCGGTGGGGGTCTCGCCGTTTTGGCCGCGGGTGGCGATCAGCGACCAGACGATGGAGACGGTGATCGTCACGACGATGACGCCCAGGGTGAGGGGGATGGGCAGCTTGCCGACCGGGGTCTCGGACAGGATGAGCTTGACGCCGGCGAAGGCGAGCAGGACCGCGAGCCCATAGTGGAGGTACGTGAAGCGGCGCAGGAGTCCGGCGAGGCAGAAGTACAGGCTGCGCAGGCCGAGGACGGCGAAGGCGTTTGCGGTCCACACGATGAAGGTGTTGGTGGTGATCGCGAGGACGGCGGCGACGGAGTCGACGGCGAAGATGAGGTCGGTGGCCTCGATCGCGACCAGGACCACGAACAGCAGGGTTGCGACGCGCTTGCCGCTGACGCGGATGAAGAACTTGTCGCCGTGGAACTTGGGGTCGGTGGGGATGAGCCTCTTGACCAGGCGGACGACCGGATTGCGGTCGGGGTGGACCTCCTCGTCCTTGGAGACCGCCATCTTCCAGCCGGTCCAGATCAGGAACGCGCCGAAGAGGTAGGCGGTCCAGAAGAACACCTGCAGCAGCTCGGCGCCGATGAAGATGAACACCAGCCGGAAGGCCAGGGCACCGATGACGCCCCAGAACAGCACCTTGTGCTGGTAGGCGTCCGGGACGGCGAAGAACGAGAAGACCAGCGCGAAGACGAAGACGTTGTCGATCGACAAGGCCTTTTCGATCAGATAGCCCGCGTAATAGGTCGAGGACGCCTCCCCGCCCTGCCAGGCCCACAGGATGAGGCCGAAGCCGAGTCCGATGGCGATCCACAGGCCGCTCCACAGCGCGGCCTCGCGGAAGCCGATCACGTGGTTGTCGCGGTGGGCGATCAGGTCGACGGCGAGCATCACGCCGATGCCGACGGTGACCGCGGCCCACACCCACAGCGGGACGGCGAACGACAGTTCATTCATGGTTGCTCGGCTTCCTGGACGGAGACGGAGAGGACAAAGACGCGAAGAGGGGGAGGGTGGGGGTGCCGGGCCCTGGCAGACATGCGGAGGGTGAGCCGGGCCCGGGCCGCCGGTCGGGCTTCACATAGGCGCTCACCTCCCGGTCACGCCGCTCACCGTGAGGCGGTGGTGCGGCGGCGCGGGCGCATCGCAAGGGCGACGCACATACCGCCGACGGTCCGGTCCACCGCTGCGGGCAGCCACGACGGGGCGAGTGCGGTCAGGGTGTCCATCACGCTTCCTCGGCCATCGGCCGGACGGCGGTGGGCAGGTGGCGTTGGGCGAGGGTCCACACATTGCACACCCCGACCGGGGACAGGTCGGCCGGACCCCGGGTCGGGGCCCGGCACGGTGAAGCGGGTGGGGGCGACGGCGTGGACGAAGGAGCCTCCGCGTAGGGCGGAGGCGTCGGTCAGGGTGTGCGCGTCCACACCGGCCGGACCCCGGCTGAAGGCCACCACAAGCGGTGAGTGGTGGCGGGCGGCCCGGGCCGGCACCCCGCCCGCGGCCCGCAGCCGCTGCTGCGGGCCGCCTTCGGCCGGGACTTGGTGGGCGACGGGGATGTAGCCGATGCCGGCGTCGCGCAGGCGGGGCAGCACCCGGGTCAGGAACATCCGCGCGGTGTCGAGGTCCGCGCGGTGCGGGCCGGGGACCCGCAACTCGGCGGCCGGCAGCACCGGTGCCTTGTGGGCGGCGGCCCGGCGGACGGCGGCATCCCCCACGGCGATGCCCTCGGGCCGGTTGGCCACCAGCGCGGTGACCGGATGCGGCAGCGATGCGGGCAGCACCAGCGTGCCGGGGGCGGCGGGACGGGGCAGGGCCGGGGCAGACATCGCGATCCCCTTTCAGCGGGGTCGAAGCCAGTGGTGGGGGCGTGTTCAGCGCCACCTGCCACCTCGATTCCCGCCAAAAGTTACGCGAAAACATTTTCGGCAATATTGTTTCACGAAAGCGTATTGTTCATACGAAGGCGGCTTCGTATGATGGAGGTCATGACTCAGCCCTCTGCCGCGCGCGGCGGCCAGTGGACGTTCCTGACCAATCACGCCCGTGTTCTGATCGCCCTCGCCCGGGACTCGGAAGCGCGCGGACGCGATGTCGCCGACCAGATCGGCATCACCGAACGCGCCGTACAGTTGATCGTCGCCGACCTCGAGGCGGCCGGATACCTCACCCGCACGCGGGTGGGCCGCCGCAACCACTACACCATCGACCCCACCGTGGCCCTGCGCCACCCGGCCGAGGCCGACCATCCCGTCGGCGACCTGCTGACCACCTTCCTGCATCGCGAGGACATCCCCGCCACCAACACCGAGCACGCCGCGTCCTGACGATCCGTCCAGCGTCCCGCCACAGCGCCAAAGAGCGTGACATCGGCCCCGGTACGCCCCCTCCCGCGGGGCGCACCGGGGCCGACTCCCCTGCCCGGCTGCACCTGTCAGACGGGAGGGCAGGGCGCGGCAAGGGGCGCCCAGGGCACCGGCGAGGCCGCATGAACGAACGGACCGCCGCGGATCGCGGCCGCCTGCATCACCGTGCACGCGTCCAGCCCCGCCGGCCCGCTGCGCGACACCACGATCGCCGAGCAGCCGTGGGCGACAGCCACGTCCAGCAGGCCCTCCGCCTCACCCAAGCCCCCCGCCCGGCTCGCGTGCCGATGACAGATGGCCGGCCGGCAGTCGATCCCGGCCCGGGCCACCCGCGGCAGCACCCTCCCCAGCACCGCGCGGGCCGCCACCCCGTCCGGGCATGGTGCCAGCCGCGGCGGCAGCGGGGGCATCCTCGTGCACGCGCTCCGCTGCGAATACCTCGAAGGCGGGCGGCCCACAAAGCGGGCCGGCCAGGGCGCGAGGCCCTGGCCGGCTCTGTGCGCCCACGAGGCGCAAGGACATTCAGCGGCGTCCGCCACTGACCGCCGACAGCGGTATGACGCTGCCTGCGATGTTCAGTGCATCGCGCGTGAGGCGCCCGGGTCAGTGCTGGTTGAGGGGGAGGGCGATGTCGACGACCGTCCGGTTGGCGGGGAAGGTGCCGACGAGGCGGGCCTTGCCGGTGAGGACGTCGATCTTGTAGAACTTCTGCTTTCCGGCGGTGGACAGGGTGGCGAAGCCGTGGTTGGTGCCGTCGGAGGCGCGGTAGTAGATGTCGAACCCTG
>NZ_JBEPBM010000104.1:0-3493 GCF_040299205.1 Streptomyces sp. NPDC000983
AGCGGCCGTTGTGGCTGGGGTCGGTGAAGTCGAACATCGGGCATGCGCAGGCCGCGGCGGGTGTCGCGGGTGTCATCAAGATGGTGATGGCCCTGAGGGCCGGCGAACTGCCGCGCACCCTGCATGTGGACGAGCCGAGCCCGCACGTCGACTGGTCGAACGGCTCGGTCGAACTGCTCACCGAGGGAATGGACTGGCCCGAGACGGGGCGGCCCCGCCGGGCCGGGGTCTCGGCCTTCGGTATCGGTGGCACGAACGCCCATGTGATTTTGGAGCAGGCGCCGGAGGCGGAGGCTATTGCTACGCCGCCTGCTGGTGCTGGTGCTGGTGCTGGTGCTGGTGCTGGTGGGCTGGTTCCGTGGGTGGTGTCGGGGGGCTCTGCCGAGGCGTTGGTGGCTCAGGCGGGCCGGCTGGCTGAAGTCGCCGGGGTGCTAAATCCGGTGGATGTCGGGTGGTCGCTGGCGAGTGGGCGGGCGGCGTTGAGCCATCGGGCTGTGGTGTGGGGTGCCGATGGCGGGGAGTTGGCGGCTGGGCTTGAGCGGGTTGAGCCTTCGGGCGCTGTTGTTGAGGGTCGGCTCGCTGCGCTGTTCACGGGGCAGGGGGCTCAGCGGGCGCGGATGGGGCGTGAACTTACCGCTCGGTTCCCGGTGTTCGCGGACGCGTTGGGTGAGGTGTGTGCGGGATTCGAGGGGCTGCTGCCGCGATCGTTGGCGGACGTCCTGGCGGATGAGACGCCCGGTGTGTTGGACGAGACGGTGTTCACGCAGGCGGGGTTGTTCGCGGTCGAGGTGGCGCTTTATCGGCTTGTCGAGTCGTGGGGTGTCCGCCCTGACTTCGTGATGGGGCATTCGGTCGGGGAGTTGGTCGCTGCGTATGTGGCGGGGGTGTTCTCGCTGGGGGATGCCTGTCGTTTGGTGGCTGCCAGGGGTGGGTTGATGCAGGCGCTGCCTTCGGGCGGGGCGATGCTCTCGGTCCAGGCTGCTTTGGCGGACGTCGAAGATGTGCTGGGCTCGGTGGATGTGGCAGCCGTGAATGGGCCCGCATCTGTTGTTCTTTCGGGTCCCGAGGCTGAAATCGAGGCCGTGCGTGTGCAGTTGACTGCTGCCGGGGTGAAGACTCGAAGGCTTACGGTTTCCCACGCCTTCCATTCCTCGCTCATGGAGCCGATGCTCGCCGAGTTCGAGCAGGTAGCGGCGGGCATTGAGTTCTCCGAGCCCCGGATCCCGGTGATCTCGAATGTGTCCGGCACTGTCGCCGGTGAGGAGTTGTGCACGCCCGCATATTGGGTGCGGCATATCCGGGAATCGGTTCGTTTCGCCGACGGTGTCAGCTGGCTGGCCGATGCGGGCGTGACGAAGTTCCTTGAGCTGGGTCCGGATGCGACGCTGACCGCGATGGGCGCGGAGTGCGTGGAAGGGCTCTTCGTTCCGGCCACCCGCTGCGATCACGACGAGGTGGAGACGTTCACGTCGGCCGTCTCCCGCCTCTGGGCTGCCGGAGTCGACGTCGACTGGCCCGCCCTCTTCGCCGACCGCAATCCCCGCCGTGTCGACCTGCCCACCTACGCCTTCCAACGCGACCACTACTGGCTGACCGACACCGCTACGACCGGCGATCCGGCTGGGCTCGGACTCGGCGAGGCCGGGCATCCGTTGCTGGGCGCTGCCGTCGTACTCGCGGCCGGGGACGGCGTGCTGCTGACGGGGCGCCTTTCGCTGAAGACGCACTCCTGGCTGGCGGATCACGCCGTGGCGGGGTCGGTGCTGCTGCCGGGTACGGCCTTCGTGGAGCTGGCGGTACGCGCTGGGGACGAGGTCGGTTGCGGGTGTGTGCGTGAACTGACGCTTCAGGCGCCGCTGGTCCTGCCCGAGCAGGGCGGGGTCCAGGTCCAGGTTGTCGTTGGCTCCCTGGATGAGGCTGGGAACCGAAGCATCGCCGTCTACTCCCGTCATGAGGATGCGGACGCCCCGTGGACCCTGCACGCGGAGGGCGTCCTGGCCAGTGCCGGGCGCGGCGAGATGTCGGCCGACTTCTCGGTGTGGCCTCCCGCTGACGCACACCAGGTGGACGTCTCCGACTTCTACGCGTCCGCTGAGGCCGCCGGCTACAGCTATGGCCCCGCGTTCCAGGGCCTCACCGCCGTCTGGCGCCGGGGCGACGAGGTCTTTGCCGAAGTGTCCCTGGCGGAGCAGCAGCATGGGGAGACGGCGGCCTTCGGCGTACATCCCGCTCTGCTGGACACGGCGCTCCACACGATTCTCGCGACCTCGGAAGCGGGCGACGGTCTGCGACTGCCGTTCCTCTGGGAAGGCGTGACCCTTCACGCGTCCGGGGCCACCGCGGCCAGGGTTCGCGTCAAGCCTCTCGGCGGCGACACCGTCTCCGTGGAGCTGGCGGACCGGGCCGGTCAGCCGATAGCCGTCGTCGAGTCGCTGTTGCTGCGTCCGGTCGCCGCGGAACAGCTGACCGCCGCTTCCGCGAGTGGGCCTGACTCGCTCTACCGGCTGGAGTGGACGGAGCCTCCGGTCGCGGCTCAGCCTGCCGTGACTCCGGATTCGAGCCCGCACTTGGCGCGGTACGCCGGAATCGATGCCGTACTCACCGCTCTCGACGCTGGCGCCGTGGCTCCAGAGGTGGCGTATGTCGACGTGTCCGGTACTACTACGGGTGCACCTGGGCTCGTCGAGATCGATGCCGATGCCCGAGCTGTCCTCGAGGCGCTGGAATTGGTGCAGGGCTGGCTGGGTGACGAACGGCTGGCCGGATCACGGCTCGTGGTGGTCACGCGTGGTGCCGTGGCCACGGATGGTGAAGCGGTCGTAGACCTCTCTGGCGCCGGTGTCTGGGGCCTCGTCCGGTCCGCCCAGTCGGAGAACCCCGGCCGCATGGTGCTGGTCGACGTGGACCCTGCAGTTGAGTCGCTGGATGACACCGACGTGCGGTTGGCCCTGGACTGTGGTGAGCCGCAGGTGGCGGTGCGTGGGGGCCGGGTGCTGGTGCCGCGTCTTGTGCGTGCGGTGGCTGGTGGTGACCTGGTGGTTCCGGCTTCTTGTGGTACCGGGTGGCGGCTGGACGTGTCGGGTGAGGGCACGTTGGAGGGGCTGGGGCTGGTTGAGGCTCCGGAGGCTTCGGCGCCGTTGGAGGCGGGGCAGGTTCGGGTTGCTGTCCGGGCGGCCGGCGTGAACTTCCGCGACGTCCTGATGAGCCTCGGCATGTATCCGGGTCGACCGGTACTGGGCAGCGAGGCAGCGGGTGTTGTGCTCGAAGTCGGCGAGGGCGTCACCGGGTTCGCCGTCGGCGACCGGGTGCTGGGCCTCGTCATGGAGAGCTTCGGGCCGGTTGCCGTGGCTGATGCCCGCGTTCTGGTGCCGATGCCGGAGGGTTGGTCGTTCGAGCATGCGGCGTCGGTTCCGGTGGTGTTCCTGACGGCGTTCTACGGGCTGGTTGATCTGGGTGGGGTTCGGCCTGGTGAGACGGTGTTGGTGCATGCGGG
>NZ_JBEPBM010000105.1:0-3469 GCF_040299205.1 Streptomyces sp. NPDC000983
CCCGCATGCACCAACACCGTCTCACCAGGCCGAACCCCACCCAGATCAACCAGCCCGTAGAACGCCGTCAGGAACACCACCGGAACCGACGCCGCCTGCTCGAACGACCAACCCACCGGTACTGGGGCGAGCACGCGCGCATCGGCGACCGCCATCGGCCCGAAGCTGCGCGGCACGAGTCCGAGGACGCGGTCCCCCAACGCGAACTCGGTGACATCCGCTCCCGTCTCCACGACGACACCGGCGATCTCGCTGCCGATATGGGCGTCACCGGGGTACATCCCGAGACCGATGAGGACGTCGCGGAAGTTCACGCCGGCCGCCCGGACAGCAACCCGAACCTGCCCCGCCTCCAACGGCGCCGAAGCCTCCGGAGCCGCAACCAGCCCCAGCCCCTCCAACGTGCCCTCACCCGACACGTCCAGCCGCCACCCGGTACCACAAGAAGCCGGAACCACCAGGTCACCACCAGCCACCGCACGCACAAGACGCGGCACCAGCACCCGGCCCCCACGCACCGCCACCTGCGGCTCACCACAGTCCAGGGCCAACCGCACCACGGCCGCATCGTGGCCTTCGGCGGTCGGGGCAAGGTCGAGCAGGACGAATCGCCCGGGATACTCGGACTGCGCGGACCGCACGAGCCCCCAGACTCCGGCGGCCGCGAGATCGGGCACGTCACCGCCCTCGGCGGCCACCGCACCGCGCGTGACCACCACGAGCCGCGAACCGGCGGCCCGCTCATCGGCGAGCCAGTCCTGCACGAGCGCCAGCACCCCTGCGACGGTCCCCTCGGCGTCGTGGTCCGAGGCGGTCGCGGCCAGGACGAGCGGTGGTGCGGCGGATTCCGCCTCCAGCAGCGCGGCGAGCGTCGCGTGCCGCACACTCGGGGCCGGCAGCACCCCGTCCGGATCGATCGCGGCCCAGTCGGACACCGGGACCGCGTCCGTGGCGAGCGGGACGCTCTCCCACATCAGGCGGTAGAGCGAGTCACGCTCACCGGACACCGACGAGGCCAGCTGCTCGGCCGTCACGGGGCGCAGTGTCAGCGACTCGACCCTGGCAATGGTCTCGCCGGCCGGGTCCGCCAGGACCACGGAGACCGAGTCCGTACCGACCGATGTGATGTGGACGCGGGCCGCGGTGGCGCCGGACGCCAGGAGTGACACTCCCTCCCAGAGGAACGGCAGCCGCAACTCCTGCGCCTCGCCCGAGACGGCAAGCATCGTGTGCAGCGCCGCGTCCAGCAGGGCGGGGTGCAGGCCGAAGGCGCCCGCCTCCGTGTGCAGGTCATCGCCCAGGGACACCTCGGCGAAGACTTCGTCCCCGCGGCGCCAGGCGGCGGTCATGCCCTGGAAGGCATGCCCGTAGCCGTAGCCGGCGGCCTCGGCCCGGTCGTAGAAGCCGGACACGTCGACGGGCTCGGCATCGGCAGGGGGCCACGCGGTGAGGTCGAGGGGGGTGGGTGCCACGTCCGGGGTTACGGTGCCCAGGACGCCCTCCGCGTGGAGGGTCCACGCGGCGTCCGAACCCTCCGCACGGGAGTACACGGCGAGCGAGCGCCGCCCCTCGCCCTCATCGGCCGCCCCGACAACGACCTGGACCTGCACCCCGGCCCCGTCCCGCCCGTCAAGGACAAGGGGTGCCTGGAGCGTCAGTTCGGTGAGGTGGCCGGTGCCGACCTCGTCTCCGGCGCGGATGGCGAGTTCGACGAAGGCGGTGCCGGGCAGGAGAACCGTCCCAGCGACCGCGTGATCGGCCAGCCAGGAATGCGTACGGGTGGACAGCCTGCCCGTCAGCACCACGCCTCCGTCCGCGGCGAGACTGACCGCGGCACCGAGCAGGGGGTGATCGGTGCTGGCGAGACCGGCACCGGTGACATCGGGGGATGCCGGTCCGGACTCCAGCCAGTAGCGGTCGCGTTGGAAGGCGTAGGTGGGCAGGTCGACACGGCGGGGATTGCGGTCGGCGAAGAGGGCGGGCCAGTCGACGTCGACTCCGGCGGCCCAGAGGCGGGAGACGGCCGAGGTGAACGTCTCGACTTCGTTGTGGTCGCGGCGGGTGGCAGGAACGAAGAGCCCTTCCACGCACTCCGCGGCCATCGCGGTCAGCGTCGCATCCGGACCCAGCTCAAGGAACTTCGTCACGCCCGCATCGGCCAGCCAGCTGACACCGTCGGCGAAACGGACGGTCTGCCGGATGTGCCGCACCCAGTACGCGGGCGTGCACAACTCCTCCCCCGCCAGCCGCCCCGACCCATTCGAGACCACCGGAATCTGCGGCTCGGAGAACTCAATGCCCGCCGCTACCTGCTCGAACTCGGTGAGCATCGGCTCCATGAGCGAGGAATGGAAGGCGTGGGAAACCGTAAGCCTTCGAGTCTTCACCCCGACGGCGGTCAACTGCTGTCGTACAGCGTCGATTTCGGCTTCGAGACCGGAAAGCACAATCGATGCCGGCCCATTCGCAGCCGCCACGTCCACTGACCCCAGGAAACCTTCGATGTCTTCCAACCGTGCTTGGACCGAGAGCATCGCCCCACCGGTGGGCAATGCCTGCATCAATCCCCCGCGCGCAGCCACCAAACGACAGGCATCCCCCAGCGAGAACACCCCCGCCACATACGCAGCGACCAACTCCCCGACCGAATGCCCCATCACGAAGTCCGGGCGGACACCCCACGACTCGACAAGCCGATAAAGCGCCACCTCGACCGCGAACAACCCCGCCTGCGTGAACACCGTCTCGTCCAACACACCGGGCGTCTCATCCGCCAGGACATCCGCCAACAACCGAGGCAACAGCCCCTCGAACCCCGCACACACCTCACCCAACGCGTCCGCGAACACCGGGAACCGAGCGGCAAGTTCACGCCCCATCCGCGCCCGCTGAGCCCCCTGCCCCGTGAACAGGAACGCCAGACGACCATCAACAACCGACCCCGAGGACGCGACCCCGGCCAGCCCAGCCGTCAGTTCGCCCGCATCGGAACCCCACACCACAGCCCGATGACTCAACGCCGCCCGCCCACTCGCCAGCGACCACCCGACATCCACCGGATCCAGCACCCCGGCGACCTCAGCCAGCCGCCCCGCCTGAGCCACCAACGCCTCGGCAGAACCCCCCGACACCACCCACGGCACCAAGCCACCCGCGCCACGCGGAGGCTGAACAACCCCCCCCTCCGGAGCCTCCTCCAAAATCACATGCGCGTTGGTCCCACTCGCGCCGAAGGACGAGATCCCCGCTCGACGGACCCCGCCGGGCGACTCCCACGCGCGTTCCTCCGTGAGCAGCGAAACGCGACCCGCTGACCAGTCGACGTGAGGTGTGGGCGTGTCGACGTGCAGCGTCCTGGGGAGAACGCCGGCCTGCAGGGCCATCACCATCTTGATGACACCCGCGACACCCGCCGCGGCCTGCGCATGCCCGATGTTCGACTTCACCGACCCCAGCCACAACGGCCGCT
>NZ_JBEPBM010000106.1:0-3407 GCF_040299205.1 Streptomyces sp. NPDC000983
GTCCCGATCGGGGGGGCGGGGTGCCCCCCGGCCCCCCCTCCCTCTCATCGTGCGCCGGCTCGCTCACGCGGCCTCCGCGTCGAGTTCGAACCACACCGCCTTGCCCACCCCGTGCGGCTGGACGCCCCAGGCGTCGGCGAGTGACTGGACGAGGACCAGGCCCCGGCCGTGCGTACCGTCGTCGGCGTTCGGTACCCGCGGCCGGGGCCTGCCCGCGACGAAGTCCCGTACCTCCACTCGTAGTCCGTCAGGTCCCACGGTGGCGGTCAGGACCGCGTCGCGGTCGGTGTGGACCAGCGCGTTGGTGACGAGTTCGCTGGTCAGCAACTCGGCTATCTCGGACCGTCCGGGCCGGCCCCAGTCCTGTAAGAGCTCCCTCAGCTCCTTGCGTGCCTCGGGCACCGCCCTGAGATCGGCGCGCCCGAGCCTGCGCCTGAGCCGGCACGTCGACGCCGTTTCCCCGGCACCGTCCGCCCGCTCCCCCGTGTCCGTCGGAAAGGCCCCGATCCCGATGGGACCGCCCCCTCGTGCCTGCCTCTTCATGACCCCCGCCCGCGTGCCGATGTCGTTCCCCTCCTGCTCGAACACGTTCACGGGAACCATGCCCGTATGGGCACGCGGCAGTCATGTCGAATGCTCAACGACCGGGCGTTCGGCCACGGGTGGACGGCGCCGGGGTGAACGCCCGGCGGACGGCGCCCGCACGCCGGGCGCGCACGGCGCGGGCGGCCCGGGGAATTCCCTGGTGGGGCGGAGCGGTCCGGAACGCCGCGGGTGAGACGGACCGCTCACTGGTTGAACGGACGACCGTCGGGATGACCAAGGAGCATGGGCCGAACGGCCCATCCGTGTCTGCCGATCCGGCCGTATCCCGCCGGCCCGGGCCGTCGCGATGGCTACGCGGAACCGCCCTCCCGTCCCCCATGGACGGGAGGGCGGCCCGGTGCCCCCCGGCGGTGCTGTGGCCTGTGCGGTCAGTAGAGCTTGTTGACCGCCTTGGTGGTGGTCTTCTTGAAGGCGGACACCGGGGCGTCGGAGAAGCCGCCCATCTGGGACCAGTCCACGACCGTGACGGTCCGGCCGTCCCGGCCGACGGAGAGCAGCCGGATGTCGTTGGCGCCCCAGGAGGTCTCCGTGTGCAGACCGTGTACGCGGGCGCCCTCCTCGACGGGCAGCGAGCCGTAGGACTTGTACGTGGCCTCGACCTCCGGGTCGGCGGCCTCGATGCGCTGGGCGCAGGACTTGACCGCCTTGTCGAGGCTTCCGGCGAGCGCCTTGGCCTTGGCGGCGGTGCCGACGACGACCGTCAGCTGCCGGGCGCTGGTGTCCAGATCGGTGTGGAAGGGCCGGTAGCGCATGTCGTAGGCGAGCAGCGCCTTCCCCAGGCAGAACTGCATCTCGTCCGGCATCCCGTCGGTCACCTTGCCGGCGGTCCAGTCGGACGAGGGGTGCGGCGGGAGCTGGGAGGCCGACAGGAAGCGGGGCGTGCTCGACGCCTTCTCCGTGGCCTGGGCCGGTACGGTGAGGGCGGCGCAGGCGGTGACGCCCGCCAGGGTGAGTACGGCGGCCGTGACCGCTCGGGTGCGCTTGGGCATGGGTGTCCCCCGTGGTTCGAGTGCGAGTGCGGGTGGTCGTCGGCACCGGGCCGCCGGCTGGTCGGTCCGGCGTTCGTCGGTGCGACACCAGAAGCATCAGCGGTCACGGGTCGCGGACGCAACAGGGGACACCGTCTCCCGCTGCATGGAACCGTCCCAGCCCGTCTGACGTGCAGGTACATGGGGTGCCTGGGATGCCGTCCCGGGCGGGAGAGACCGGGGGACGGGTGTCCGCACAGGACGAGGTCGAGGAGTTCGCCGCGCTGCTGCGCCGCTTGAAGGAGCGGACCGACCGCAGTTACGGCTCACTGGCCCGCCGGCTGGGCATGAACACCTCCACGCTGCACCGCTACTGCGCCGGTGACGCGGTCCCCCAGGACTTCGCCCCGGTGGAGCGCTTCGCCGCCCTGTGCGGGGCGTCCGACGGGGAGCGGGTGGAACTGCACCGGCGCTGGCTGGCGGCGGTCGCGGCACGGCAGCGACCGCGGGGCGCCGCCGCCGAGGCCGAAGCGGCGGCGCCGGCAGCGGAGGCCGCACCGGCGGCAACGGGCAACTCCCCGGACGCGGACGCCGGTACGGACCCGGACGCCGGTACGGGCGCAGGTACGAACCCGGGCGCCGGCACGGCAACACCGCCCCCTGAGCCCGCCGCGCAGGACCGGGCTTCCACACCCGCGCCCGCGCCGGAGGCCCCCACCGCCACCCCGGCCCCCGAGGCCGGCTCCCTCCCCGAGCCCCACGACGCCACCCCCGACCCCGCGCCCGGTACCGCCTCGCGCCCCGGCGGGTCGCGTGCCGGCCGGCCCTGGTACCGCAGGCGGCGGGTCACCGTGGCCGCCGCGGTGGGCTCGGTGCTGCTGGCCGCCCTGGGAACCCTCACCGCCCTGGACACCGACCGGGGCTCCGACCGCGCCCCCGGCGACCGCGTCGAGGCCGACGCCGTGCCCCGTACGAGCGCGCCCGGCGCCACGAAGAGCCCCTCCTCCCCCAGCTCCCCGAGCCCCACCGGCAGCGGACCCACCGGCCGGCCCTCCCCCTCCGCCTCGGGTACGCCGAAGTCCTCGCCCTCCGTCTCCTCCGGGGCCACCGGCGCGCCCGTGGGCGGGACGCCGCTGACCTGGACCGCCGACTCGCACGTCTGGGCGCAGGGCTGCGGGCACGACTACGTCGTCGCCGGGGCGCCGGACCGGGTGCCGCCACCGCCCGCCCCGCAGGACGCCCGGACCTGGGCGACGGCTCAGGGCGCGGTGCACGGCCGGGAGACGATGGTGCGGATCTCGGTGCAGGGGCGGTCCTCGACCGCCGTGGTCCTCCAGGCCCTGCGGGTCCGGGTGGTGGGCCGGGCGGAGCCCGCCGGGGGCAGTTCCTACACGATGGACCAGGGCTGCGGCGGGGCCGTGACCCCGCGGTACTTCGATGTGAACCTCGACAAGGACCGCCCCATCGCGCGCCCGGCCGCCGGGAACGACGCGGGCACGCCGATCCCCGCCATGCGGCTGCCCTACACGGTCTCCGCCGAGGACCCGGAGGTCCTGCTCGTCACCGCCCGCACCGGGGGCTGCGACTGCCGCTGGTACCTGGAACTCGACTGGTCCTCCCAGGGCCGCGAGGGCACCGTCGTCATCGGCGACGACGGCCGCCCGTTCCGCACCACGGCCATCGAGGGCCTGCCCCGGTACGGCTACGACACGGCCACCCGCGAGTGGGCGCCGTACAAGCCCTAGTAGGGCTTGGTCAGGTTCGTAGGGGTGTGGGTATGTCGCGGTGGCAGGTGGGGCAGGCGCCGGTCCAGGTGGCGAGGAGTGTCTGCAG
>NZ_JBEPBM010000107.1:0-3209 GCF_040299205.1 Streptomyces sp. NPDC000983
TGCTGCCCGACCTCCTTGAGCCGTTCCTTGGGGATGCCCCGCCCCCGGGTCACGTTCTCCAGGAACGGGACCACGTCGTCCGGGCCTTCGGGGCCACCGAAGGACAGCAGGAGCAGGGCGTCATAGGGGCGGGTCGACAGCGTGGCGTTCACGAGGGTCCTCTTGGATCTGTATGTCCGTGCAGGTAAACGTTCATCCGGGAGTACCGGTCGGACCTTCTGCGCAGATGCACTTCGCCAGTGGAACGTCCAGCACATCTCCACCGAAGCACTCGGCAGTGGGCATTACCTGGCGGCCGGCAGCCTGGGGGCAAGGCCCATCCGTCGGCCTTCGCGGATCGTCTCAGAACTGCACCGGAAGGCAGACGAGCATGGTGAAGGCAGCGCGGTTCAGCAGAGCTGGCTGGTGGCCTTCTTCCCGCCGCCCTGACGCGTGGTGCGGAAGCTCGGCCGCTGGAGGCCCCCGGGGTCAACCCTCTCGGGGGCAGCATGCACGGGGCGGCTGCGATGACACCGAGCGAAATGGCAGCTGTCAGGGCGGTGACGTACTTGGGCGGTGACACGCCGGTCCTTTCTCCTGCTGTTCATCACGGGCGTGAATGCCGAGAGTGGTCACCCCATCCTGCTGAGGCGACCGCTCATGGCCGGTGGAACTTGCGTCCGGTGTCAGGCGCATGGATGCAGAATCTGCGTACGGGAGATTCGCGCAGCCCGGATGGGCGCGACGCCCTCTCCTGCGAAGGCAGGCGCCGTCGCCGTCACCACGCGGCGGTTGAAGATGTCGGGCTTGCTTCGATCCGCCGCTTACCGTCGAGTACCCTCCGTGAGCTCGGGCGCGGAAGTCCCTTGGAGCATTGCCGGCGTACCGATCTCCGCTCCGGCCGGAATCGCGGCCGCCCCCCCTCGACGCCGCGCGAGCGACTCCGCCGCGGCCTGGCGCGGGTGCCTTCTGCGCCAATAGGGGTTGTCATGGGACAGCTTGCTGGACACCCTTCCGTACATGCCGAACGTGAGGATCAGCAGCCCCATGACAAAGCTGAACATCACGTTGGTCATGCCGAAGTCCAGGAAGTTGGCCGGACGGTCGAGCACGAACAGGTGATAGAAGCCGCTGAGCAGGAACGCACCGCCCACGGTCATGTTCACGGTGGAGGCCGTGTTCCCACCGACGAGTGCCCCTGTCAGGAGGAGAAGTCCGGTCACCACCGAGATCACGCTCAAGGCGGTATTGGTGGTCATCCCCACGATCCGGTCACCGGACGTGGAGAACGGACTGAGCGCGTCGGCGAAGCCCAGGCAGCCGAACACGAGCAGGACGCACCCGCACAGGGCGGCGCCCCATCGGTACACGGTGGCGAGGTGGTGATCTACGGGAAGTTCATCCTTGAGTCGCACAATCGTTTCCCTTGCCTTCGAGCCACTTCACTCAGCCCCAAGAACGCCGAGTCCGTAGCGGACCGACGCCCCAGAGGCACCTTTTGTGACGCTTCAGCGAGGACTTCTCGACACATCTGCGGCCCGGATGCGGCCCTTCACTCGATAGATCGATCTTTCACCCTTTCGCCCTAACGGAACTGCGTCCTCATCTGAAGAAGTGCTGGACCATCCCGCCACGGGCGAACGCGCAGTTCGCGGCCCGGATGGAAGACGTGCTGGCCGTCTGTGCCCGGCCCTACGACCCGGCGCGTCCGGTCGTGTGCATGGACGAGAAGCCCTACCAGCTCCTCAGCCATGTCCGTGACCCGCTCCCCGCCCGCCCAGGTCACGACGCCCGCCAGGACAGCGAGTACGTCCGCTGCGGCACATGCTCGATCTTCGTGTGGACCGAACCCTTACGCGGGTGGCGCCGGGTCCAGGCACTGGCCCGGCGGACCCGGACCGACTGGGCCGGCCAGGTCAAACAGCTGCTGAGCGTGGACCATCCCGAAGCCGAGACCGTGGTGCTGGTGATGGACAACCTCAACACCCACAGCATCGACTCGCTCTACGAGGCGTTCGAACCAGAAGAGGCCTTCGCCCTGGCCCAGCGCCTCGAGATCCACCACACGCCCAAGCACGGGTCATGGCTCAACATCGCCGAGATCGAACTTTCCGCACTGACCCGCCAATGCCTCGACCGCCGGATCGGTGACCTCGACACGCTCAACACCGAACTCTCCGCCTGGCAGAACGCCACCAACTCCGACCAGCGTCAGGTGGACTGGCAGTTCACCACCCACGACGCACGCATCAAACTGCGCCACCTATACCCCAGAAATTAGCTGCGACAACCTACTAGTAGCGGGCGGCCGACCCCCCTTAGAAAGCTCTACAGCGGGCAAAGGTGAGGATCGAGGACAACGACACGTCCGCGAGACCGCGTTGCCGAAGCCGAAGGCGCGCTTTCGGAGTATCTCAACGTGACCATGTCGCTCACCCGGGGCGAAGGTGGACTACACCACTCCTCGAGGCGAAAGCAGGCACGGTTCATGGCGACCTTGTGCAGACCTTCCGTGTCCGTTCCGGAACACGTCATCACGTTGGAGGAGACGCTGGAGCTGGCCCGCTCCCGCCACTCCGACCACCCCCAACTGCCGCTGGCGCTGCGCCTGATCGAGAACACGGGGGTGCGTACCCGGCACATCGTGCAGCCGATCGAGAAGACGCTGCAGCACCCCGCTTCGAGGACCGCAACAAGATCTACGTCGCGGAGGCGAAGGCCCGGGTCCCCGCCGTCGTGCAACGGGCGCTCGACGACGCCGAACTGCTCACCACCGACGTCGACGTGATCATCTACCTCTCGTGCACGGGTTTCATGATGCCCTCGCTGACGGCCTGGCTGATCAACGAGATGGGCTTCGACCCCACCACCCGTCAGATACCGATCGCCCAGCTGGGATGCGCGGCGGGCGGCGCGGCGGTCAACCGGGCGCACGACTTCTGCACGGCCTAGCCGAAGGCCAACGCGCTCATCGTGGCCTGCGAGTTCTGCTCCCTCTGCTACCAGCCCACCAGCACCTCCTCGGCCCGCTCCCGCACCGTCTGGGCCGGCCGGGACGCCCGATGCGCGTAGTAGGTGGAACGGGCCACTCCCAGCACACGGCACAGAAAAGCAACGCTGTGACCTGCAGGATTGGTATCCGATGCCTTCTCCGCATCGATGAAACGACACCGTGCCGCGGTGTCTACCTCATCTTGTCCTGGGCGAAGAAAGCGGTCGCTTTTCCCAGA
>NZ_JBEPBM010000108.1:0-3162 GCF_040299205.1 Streptomyces sp. NPDC000983
TGTACCGCTTACTCATGTTGCTCACTACCTGTGACTGCTTCCTCCGGGACCAACCGTCCCAGTATCAAGCTGTCCGGCTAGCAGGGGGAACCTCAAATACCCGTTCGCCAGTACCTGGCAGGGCGCCAAGTACAACGGTGGTCCGTTCAGCCGACGCATGGTCAATGCTCAGCAGAACAAGAACGCGGGAGACGCGCTCAAGGGCTTCTACACCTACGCTCGTGTCCTCGAAGGGGACCGCTTCCTCGTATGGATCAGGTAGGCCCGCGACAAGATCGGGAAGACAGCAGCTGTGAATGAGTCAGTCCGTACCGGGACAGCTCTGGTATTCGCCCAGTACCACCACTTCCAGGTTGTGGACCCGGAGGGGTCCTTGGCCAGTGACTTCGGCAGTACCTACACCGGGCTGGCATCCGCCTCTGGCGGAGCCATCGAGGTGACGACTGGGATCCACACCGGCGACGTCGAGGTCACCGTCGAGCTGCACTCCCAGCGACCCGATGTGGTTGTGGACTGGGAAGAGATCGCTGAGATCTCGTGCCACTCCCCTTCTGGGGAAGTGCTGGTGACTCATTTCATGGACGACCCTGCGGATCTGCCCTCCCTGGCGTCCCGAGGGCCAGGCCCTTACCGGCTGCGCGTCCATGCGCGCGGCCGGGACCGGGCCGTCGACCAGACACCCGTGGACGACGTCGTGGAGTCCTACCTGATCCAAAGCTGGCCCGCCGAACATCAAGATGCCCTCCTGGTGAAGGCGACCGACGCCTACGGAGCCCAGGTACGTGCCCGGCCGGCCGACGACACCATGGTCATCGACCACGAGGACTCACTCGACACCCAGTCTGGTCAGGAGCGCGACATCCTGCGCCGGGCCGGGCGCGGCGACTACTCCTGATCCACCACCGCAATCCTCGGTTGGGGCAGCTGCATCGTGCAGCTGCCCCAACCCACTCAGAGGGTGTCCGAGAAGCCCGTCAGCGGGGCAAGTTGCCTGGTGGCGGTGGCAGCAAGAAGGCGTGTGGGAACGAATGTTGACGACGCTGCGGGAACGCGAGCGGGTGCAACTCGGCCGGGCTCCCACTCCTCAGGGCCTGCCGATCATTACGTAAGCGTGCCGCCGGGCCTGCGGACTTCCTGGGTATCTACGACGGCGAGCGAGCCGTGGGCGCGGCGGCCCTGGTCGTCGCCCAGCATCCTGACGGGGATCGGGCGTGTTCGAACTATGGCCCATCAGAGCCGCTACCGGAGTTGCCTGCAGACCTTCGCATGCTCGCCGTCGACGCCCTGGACCAAGGGGTCTGCAACCGGTCTGAACTCGCCGGGCTGTGGGCCGAAGCTGCGAACTGGTCGAAGTGGCGCCGGGACATCACCCGCCTTCGCGACGTCCTTGACCCTCCGTTCCCGCCACAAGAGGAAGCCCTGTTCGAGATCTGATCGGCGACCCACAGACACTGACCACACGCCCGCTTCGCCCCCCGGCCGGTGACGAGGACGTCATCGTCTGCACCGGGGACGTGGACGTACTCATGACGGCCCTCACGAGGCCCGCCAGCGATAGGACGAGGTCCTCGGTCGGGTGCCGTCAGCTGCACGGCCCGAAGGGGGCCATGCCGTTGCGGGTGGCGGGCCGGCGACGGACGTTGCCGGCCTCCCGCTCGCAGGGCTACGGCTGGGCAGTCATCGCGCGGCCCTGCGCATTCGCTGCGCAGCCCTGTGACCAGCATTGGTCGGGCTTGTGGTGGGTGGTGGGCAAGCCCGTCGTCGTGGGTGCGCAAGCCCTGTGGTCGGGTTCATGGTCGGGGTGCGCACGGCAGCCGCCGGCAGCCCCTGCGCAACCGTCAGAGGCAGCCACTGCGCAGCGATTGCGCAGCCCCGGCACGCCCTGCGCAATGTGGCTGTGGCCAGGTGTGGTCGGGGTGCGCAGGCTCCGTGGTCGGGTTCATGGTCGGGGTGCGCAACCCCTGTGGTTGCGCTTGTGGTTGGGGTTACGCAGCCGTCAGCCACGACCCTTCGCACCCGTGGAAGCAGCCCCTGCGCAGTCACCACTGCCCGTGCCGGCGGCCGCGCAGCCGGCTGTTCACTGCGCGCCGAGGCCGGCTGTGGATGCAGTCCATGGGATGCGGCTGTCGGGATCGTGGACGGGCCGCAAGATGGGCTCTGCTGGTCCGTTGCGCTGGATGTCGACGAGGGGCGGCGAGTCTGGGGACGGTGTGCAGGAGGGTTGCGAGGGCGGGGGTACCGGCTGCTGCGTGCGGGGCGTTGACGTGGTTTTCGACCCCTCTGGGGCCGGTGCCGGTCGAGGACGGACAACAGCCGCGGGAACATCGCGTAGCGCCGCCACTCCTCCTCTACCAGCGATTCCCCCTGAGCGGGCCTGTTGCGGGCCGCAGGCGGCGTGGGGATGTGGTCGTGGAGGCGTGCGGAGGCGTTGATCACGTCAGCGACGTGTGGTGGGCTGAGAAGATCGCCGCGAGGCCCGCATTCCGTCGAGACCGCGAAGGACAGGGATGTCGAGGAGACTGCCCGTGGACCGGGCCGAGGAGCGACTTCAACATGAGCTGAGCCGTGGGCGGCAGCCCCTGGCCGAGTTGGACTTGGACGAGGTGTGGCTCAGGTTCGTACGCTTCGGCTCCCAACGATTCGACACCGCGGACACGCCGGACGCTGATGGCCTTCTGTTCCAGTACGGGACTCACGCCTTCGAGGGACCGCCCGTCTTCACCCTGGACCTTGCCCGGCAGTTCGGCATCAACGATGCTTCCGGCGAGCATGATCATTACATCCAGCTCCACTGCGAACTTCGATACGAGCCCGTCCCTCGACTTCGGGCGCTGGGGCACTTCGAGTCCTGGTTCTTCCACGACACGGACGACGAACTCGACCGCTGGGCCGACGGCCTTGGCCGCCAGGAGTTCTGGACGATGGTCCGCCACTTCCATCCCCTGGAAATCAGGGTCTACCAAGAACCAGTGTGATCACAGCTGCGAAGCGACCTTCCCGGTGACGCTCCGCCACCGCTCCCCAAGATCTGTGCCAGAGCTAAGTTTTGACAGTGTGTCCGCGTCATTGAGCGACTCTGTCGGGGATCTTGTGGGTCGGGTTCACGTGCCTTGCCGCCACCAGCATTCCCAGGTCAGGCCGCGTGAGTCGAGGTAACTCTGG
>NZ_JBEPBM010000109.1:0-3026 GCF_040299205.1 Streptomyces sp. NPDC000983
CTGCCCGAACCCCTGGTCGGGGGCGACGCCGAAGGCCGCGCACCGCGCACCCCGGAGGAGGAAGTCCTCTGCGGACTCTTCGCCGAAGTACTCGGCATCTCCCGCGTCGGCGCCGACGAGAACTTCTTCACCATCGGCGGCCACTCCCTGACCGCCACCCGCCTGATCAGCCGCATCCGCAGCACCCTCGGCGCCGAACTGGGCATCGGAGACCTCTTCGCCGCCCCCACGCCTGCCGCGCTCACGGCCCGCCTCGGCCACGGCACGTCCCGTCCCAGGCCGGCTGTGATGGTACGGCCCGAGCCGATGCCGCTGTCGTACGCGCAGCAGCGGCTGTGGTTCCTGCGGGAGTGGGAGGACGGCGGCTCGACGTACAACATCCCGCTCGCGGTGCGGTTGCGCGGGCCGGTTGACAAGCATGCGCTGCAGGCGGCGCTGGACGATGTGGCGCTGCGGCACGAATCGTTGCGCACGCTCTTCCCGGCGGTTGCCGGGCAGCCGTACCAGCACATCATCGCCGACGCCCGCGTCCCGCTGTCCACGAGCACCGTGACTGAGGCGGAGCTGCCCTCCCGCCTGGCCCAGGAGGCGGCGCACGACTTCGACCTGGAGGTCGAACTCCCCATGCGGGCGGCTCTGTTCGAGCTCGGTGAGCAGGAGCACGTGTTGGTGCTGGTGCTGCATCACATCGCCGGGGACGGCTGGTCGACGGCGCCCCTGGCCCGTGACCTGAGCACCGCCTACTCGGCGCGCGTGACCGGCGAAGCCCCGGGCTGGGGCCCGCTGCCGATCCAGTACGCCGACTACACGCTGTGGCAGCGCGACCTGCTCGGCGACGAGGACGACTCCGACAGCCTCGCCGCCCGCCAACTCGGCTACTGGCAAAAGGCTTTGGCCGACCTGCCCGAAGAGCTCACCCTGCCCACCGACCGGCCCCGGCCCGCCACACCCAGCCACCGGGCCGAGGCGGTCGACCTCTTCGTGCCCGCCGAACTCCAGGCCCGTATCGGCGGCCTGGCCCGCGAGACCGGGACCACGCTGTTCATGGTGTTGCAGGCGGCGGTGGCGGCGCTGCTGAGCCGGCTGGGTGCGGGCGCCGACATTCCGCTGGGGACGGCGGTCGCCGGGCGCACCGATGACGGTCTGGACGACCTGGTGGGGTTCTTCGTCAACACGCTGGTGCTGCGCACCGACGTGTCGGGTGACCCGACCTTCCGTGAACTGCTGACCCGGGTGCGCGCCGCCGATCTGGAGGCGTATGCGCATCAGGACCTTCCGTTCGAGCGGGTGGTCGAGGCGGTCAACCCCGCCCGCTCCACCGCCCGGCACCCCCTCTTCCAGACCATGCTCGTCCTGCAGAACACCGACGACGGCGCGTACGGCTTCACCGGACTCCGCACCTCTGCCGAGCCGTTGAACCACCGTGCCGCCAAGTTCGACCTGAGCATCGGCGTGGAGGAGACCTTCGACGAGGCCGGCCGGCAGGCGGGCATCAGCGCCGAGTTCGAGTACGCCACCGACCTGTTCGACCGCGCCACCGTGGACGACCTGGCCCGGCGCTTCCTCCGGTTGCTGGAGGCGGTGACCGCCGAGCCGGACACACCCGTCAGCCAGGCGGAACTGCTCACGGCCGACGAACTGCACCGTGTCCTCGACGAGTGGAGCGTTACCGTCCCGGCCGAGGTGTGGCCCGAACTGGCAGGTCTGTCCGCGCCCGAGCGGGCCGCGGCCTATCTCCTCGACGACCACCTGAGGCCGGTGCCGGCCGGAGTCAGCGGCGACCTCTACCTCACCGTGCCCGGCCCTTCCGTCGCCCCCGCGGGCGACAGGTTTGTCGCCGCCCCGCACGGCGGATCGGGCACCGTGATGTACCGCACCGGCAGGCAGGGCCGCTGGCACCCCGACGGCCGGCTGGACATCCGGCTGCCCGAGCGGCTAGAGCCCGCGGAGCAGGACGAGCCCGCGCCCGCGCGCCTTCCGCGCACCCCCGAAGAGGAAGTCCTGTGCGCCCTCTTCGCCGAGTCCCTGGGCGCGGCGCACGTCGGTGTCGACGACAACTTCTTCGCCCTCGGCGGCTACTCGCTCCTGGCCACCGGGCTGATCAGCCGCATCCGCACCGTGCTGGGCGTCGAGGTGGGCATCAGGGCGCTGTTCGGCAACCCGACGGTCGCACAGCTCGCGGCGCATCTGCGCGCCGAGGACACCTCTCGGCCAAGGCCGGCCGTGGCGGTGCGGCCCGAGCCGATGCCGCTGTCGTACGCGCAGCAGCGGCTGTGGTTCCTGCAGGAGTGGGAGGACGGCGGCTCGACGTACAACATCCCGCTCGCGATGCGGTTGCGCGGGCCGGTCGACAAGAATGCGCTCCAGGCGGCGCTGGACGATGTGGCGCTGCGGCACGAGTCCTTGCGCACGCTCTTCCCGGCGGTTGCCGGGCAGCCGTACCAGGACATCATCGCCGACGCCCGCGTCCCGCTGTCCGCCGCCGTGTGCCCTCCGGTGGAGCTGGCCGGGCACGTCCGGCGCGCCGCCCGGCACGCCTTCGACCTGGCGACCGAACTGCCGCTGCGTGCGACGCTGTTCACGCTCGGCACCGACGACCACGTCCTCACGCTGGTGCTGCATCACATCGCCGGTGACGGATCATCAATGGCCCCGCTCACCCGCGACCTGAGCACCGCCTACGAGGCACGCCTGGCCGGGCGGGCCCCCGCCTGGAGCCCGCTGCCGATCCAGTACGCCGACTACACGCTGTGGCAGCGGGGCCTGCTCGGTGACGAGCACGACCCCGAGAGCCTTGCCGCTCGCCAACTCGCCTACTGGGCCGAGGCACTGGCCGGGCTGCCCGAGGAACTCGCCCTGCCCACCGACCGGCCCCGGCCCCCCGTGCCCAGCCATGCCGCTGGAGCCATCACGGCCGGCATGCCCGCCGAACTGCATGCGGGTCTGGTGCGGTTGGCGCGGGAGAGCGGGACGACGCTGTTCATGGTGTTGCAGGCGGCGGTGGCGGCGCTGCTGAGCCGGCTGGG
>NZ_JBEPBM010000110.1:0-2827 GCF_040299205.1 Streptomyces sp. NPDC000983
TCGCCACCCCCCGACGCCGCTTCATCCTCGCCGACACCCCCGGCCACGTTCAGTACACCCGCAACATGGTCACCGGCGCCTCCACCGCCGAACTGACGGTCATCCTCATCGACGCCCGCAACGGCGTCGTCGAACAGACCCGCAGGCACGCGGCGCTCGCCGCGCTGCTGCGCGTCCCGCACGTCGTCCTCGCCGTCAACAAGATGGACCTCGTCGGCTACCAGGAGGCCGTGTTCGCCTCCATCGCCGAGGAGTTCACCGCGTACGCGACGGAGCTGGGCGTCCCCGAGGTCACCGCGATCCCGATCTCGGCCCTCGAGGGCGACAACGTGGTGGAGCCGTCCGCCCACATGGACTGGTACGGCGGCCCGACGGTGCTGGAGCACCTGGAGACCGTGCCGGTCACCCACGACCTGAGCCACTGCCACGCGCGGCTGCCCGTGCAGTACGTGATCCGCCCGCAGACCGCCGAGCACCCCGACTACCGCGGCTACGCGGGCCAGATCGCGGCGGGCTCGTTCCGGGTCGGCGAGGCCGTCACCGTGCTGCCGTCCGGCCGTACCTCCCGGATCTCCGGGATCGACCTGCTCGGCAAGCCGGTCGACGTCGCCTGGACCACGCAGTCGGTGACCGTCCTGCTGGAGGACGACGTCGACATCTCCCGCGGTGACCTGCTGGTGCCGACCAAGGACGCCCCGGCCACCACCCAGGACCTCGAGGCCACCGTCTGCCATGTCGCCGACCAGCCGCTCACCGTCGGCCACCGGGTGCTCCTCAAGCACGGCACCCGCACGGTCAAGGCGATCGTGAAGGACATCCCGTCCCGGCTCACGCTGGACGACCTGTCCCTGCACCCGCACCCGGGCCGGCTCGTCGCCAACGACATCGGCCGGGTGAAGATCCGTACCGCCGAGCCGCTGCCGGTCGACTCCTACGCCGACTCCCGGCGCACGGGCTCGTTCATCCTGATCGACCCGAGCGACGGCACCACGCTCACCGCCGGCATGGTCGGTGAGTCCTTCGCCTCCCCCGAGCCCGTCAAGGACGCGGCCGAGGACGACGGCTGGGACTTCTGACCGTGTGCCCCCGGGGCGGAGCGGCCGCAGGCCCCAGCCGCCCCCCGTACGTCCGCCGTTCCCCCGGCCGCGCCTGAACCGGGCGCCGGCCGGGCCACCGAGAGGAACCTCTCCCGTGTCTGCCTCCCCCGCCCCGCGCCGTACCCTCGCGGTACTGGCCGTACTGCCGCTGGCGTTCGCCGCCGCGTGCGGCTACGGCTCCCAGGCGGTGGAGAACACCGAGCGGGCGATCCCGGGGGCGGCGAGGACCGACGGTCTGGACTCGGTGCGCATCGGCTACTTCGGGAACCTCACCCACGCCACCGCCCTGGTCGGGCGGCACGAGGGGATCTTCCAGAAGGAGCTGGGCGGTACGACGGTGAAGTACGCCGCCTTCAACGCCGGCCCCTCGGAGATCGAGGCGCTGAACTCGGGGTCGATCGACATCGGCTGGATCGGGCCGTCCCCCGCGGTCAACGGGTACGTCAAGGCGCACGGCGAGAACCTGCGGATCATCTCCGGCTCCGCCTCCAGCGGGGTGAAGCTGGTCGTGAACCCGGAGAAGGTCGAGTCCCTCAAGGACGTCAAGGGCAAGCGGATCGCCACTCCGCAGCTGGGCAACACCCAGGACGTGGCCTTCCTGAACTGGGCCGCAGAGCAGGGCTGGAAGGTCGACGCGCAGAGCGGCACCGGTGACGTGTCGGTGGTCCGCTCCGACAACAAGGTCACGCCCGACCTCTACCGGTCCGGGTCGATCGACGGTGCCTGGGTGCCGGAGCCGACCGCCTCCAAGCTGGTCGCCGAGGGCGGGAAGGTGCTGCTGGACGAGTCCGACCTGTGGCCGGACCAGGAGTTCGTGATCACCAACGTGATCGTGTCGCAGACCTTCCTCGACGAGCACCCGAAGGCCGTGGAGGCCGTACTGCGGGCCTCCGTCGAGTCGAACCGCTGGATCGCCGCCCACCCGGACGAGGCGAAGGCCGCGGCCAACGCCCAGCTCGCCGCGGACACCGGCAAGGCCCTGCCCGCCGACGTCGTCGACGCGGCCTGGCCCTCGATCGACTTCACCGACGATCCGCTGGCCGCCACGCTGCGCACCCAGGCACGGCAGGCGGTGAAGGCCGGTCTGCTCGAACGGCCCGACCTCAACGGCATCTACGACCTCGCCCCGCTGAACCGGGTCCTCGACGCCGAGGGCCGGGACGCGGTCGACGACGCCGGTCTCGGCGCCCGGTGACCCCGCAGCCCATCCGATGAGTTCCCAGGAGGTGACGACCATGGCAACCACCCTCGCCAAGGCCGCCGGCACGGATGCGTCCGTGGGGCACGCCGCGCGCATCGAGCACGTCTCGAAGTCCTTCGCCGGTCCCGCCGGACAGCAGCTCGTCCTGGACGACATCTCCCTCGATGTCGCCCCCGGCGAGTTCGTCACCCTCCTCGGGGCCTCCGGCTGCGGCAAGTCCACCCTGCTCAACCTGGTCGCCGGCCTGGACCGGCCCAGCGCCGGCACGATCAGCACCGACGGACGTCCGGCGCTGATGTTCCAGGAGCACGCCCTGTTCCCGTGGCTGACCGCGGGCAAGAACATCGAACTCGCGCTGAAGCTGCGCGGGGTGGCGAAGGCGGAGCGGCGCGGCCGGGCCGAGGAACTGCTGGCGC
The DNA here is from genome assembly GCF_040299205.1 of Streptomyces sp. NPDC000983. Classification (NCBI taxonomy): domain Bacteria; kingdom Bacillati; phylum Actinomycetota; class Actinomycetes; order Kitasatosporales; family Streptomycetaceae; genus Streptomyces; species Streptomyces sp. NPDC000983. The sequence continues at coordinate 2,715 of NZ_JBEPBM010000110.1, forward strand.
TGGTCCGGCTGGGCGGGGCCTACGGCAAGCGGGTGCACGAGCTGTCGGGCGGTATGCGCCAGCGGGTCGCCCTGGCGCGGGCGCTGGCCCAGGACAGCCGGCTGCTGCTGATG
>NZ_JBEPBM010000111.1:0-2711 GCF_040299205.1 Streptomyces sp. NPDC000983
TGCTGGGGCCCCCAGGGTGTTTCGCCCCCGCCGCCCCTTCCCGTCCCGACCCCGGGGGCTGCCGCCCCCGGACCCCCGCTTCGGTCCCGAAGGGCCTCGTCCTCGAACGAGCGGACCCGGCACCCCGCCGGGGAAGTCGCCCGGCACCCCACCGCAGGCTCAGCACCCCCACGGGATCCCGGAACCCGCCGAAAGGGAACGGCACCCCGCCGGGCGGCCGCCCGGCAGCCGCCGGGAAGCCGCGCCGCAGCCCGCCGCAGGCACAGCGTCCACCCGGCGAGTGGGCCCGACACCCGCCCGGGGAGTGAGCCCGGCGCCCGCCCAGGAAGTGAGCCCAGCGCCCACCCGCGGAATGAGCCCAGCACCCACCCAGGAAGTGAGCCCAGCGCCCACCCGCGGAATGAGCCCAGCACCCACCCAGGGAGCGGGCCCGACACCCACCCGCGGAATGAGCCCGGCCCCCGCCGACAACACGGGCCCCGCGCCCGCCGAGGAGGCGGACCCGTACCCGCCGTGAAGGCGGGCCCCCCGCCCCTCGACGCGGTGCTTCCGCTGGTGCACCGCTTCTTGACCACCCCTCTAGGCGGGCTACTCAGACTGCAACCGCCGTGGGCATCCCCCGAGAGAGAGGTAGAGGCTCGGTGACTGCAGCTCCTCACCCCAGCATCCATCCACCGGCGGCCTCGGACGTCTCCTCGCGGACCGAGCGGCTGTCCCGTGTGGTCATCCGGTTCGCGGGCGACTCCGGAGACGGTATGCAGCTGACGGGTGACCGGTTCACGTCGGAGACGGCGTCGTTCGGCAACGACCTGTCGACCCTGCCGAACTTCCCCGCCGAGATCCGCGCCCCCGCAGGCACCCTGGGCGGTGTCTCCTCCTTCCAGCTGCACTTCGCGGACCACGACATCCTCACGCCCGGCGACGCCGTGGACGTACTGGTGGCGATGAACCCCGCGGCGCTGCGGACGAACCTGGCGGACCTGCGGGCCGGCGGCGAACTCCTCGTCAACAGCGACGAGTTCGACTCGCGGTCGTTGACGAAGGCCGGCTACGACCGGTCGCCGCTGGAGGACGACTCGCTCCAGGGCTACCGCCTGCACCCGATCCCCCTGACCAGTCTCACCGTCGAGGCACTGAAGGAGTTCGGGCTGTCCCGCAAGGAGGCCCAGCGTGCGAAGAACATGTTCGCGCTCGGCCTGCTGTCGTGGATGTACCACCGGCCCACCGAGGGCACGGAGAGGTTCCTGCGGACGAAGTTCGCCAAGAAGCCGCAGATCGCCGAGGCCAACATCGCCGCGTTCAAGGCGGGCTGGAACTTCGGCGAGACGACGGAGGACTTCGCGGTCTCCTACGAGATCGCCCCGGCCGCCGACACGTTCCCGTCCGGCACCTACCGGAACATCTCCGGCAACCTGGCGCTGTCGTACGGGCTGCTGGCCGCCTCCCGCCAGGCGGACCTGCCGCTGTTCCTGGGCTCGTACCCCATCACCCCGGCCTCCGACATCCTGCACGAGCTGAGCCGGCACAAGAACTTCGGCGTGCGCACCTTCCAGGCCGAGGACGAGATCGCGGCGGCGGGCGCGGCACTCGGCGCGGCGTTCGGCGGCTCGCTGGCGGTGACCTCCAACTCCGGCCCCGGCATGGCGCTGAAGGGCGAGACGATCGGTCTGGCGGTGGCGCTGGAACTGCCGATGGTCATCGTGGACATCCAGCGCGGCGGCCCCTCGACGGGGCTGCCGACCAAGACCGAGCAGGCCGACCTCCTGCAGACGATGTACGGCCGCAACGGCGAGGCGCCGGTGCCGATCGTGGCGCCGCAGACCCCGGCCGACTGCTTCGACGCGGCGCTGGAGGCGGTGCGGATCGCGCTGACGTACCGCACCCCGGTGTATCTGCTCTCCGACGGCTACCTGGCCAACGGCACGGAGCCGTGGCGAATCCCGGAGCCGCACGAACTCCCGGACCTGCGGGTGGACTTCGCCGACGGACCGAACCACACGCTCGGCGACGGCACCGAGGTCTTCTGGCCGTACAAACGCGACCCGCTCACCCTGGCCCGGCCCTGGGCGATCCCGGGCACCCCGGGGCTCGAGCACCGTGTCGGCGGCATCGAGAAGCAGGACGGCACGGGGAACATCTCCTACGACCCGGCCAACCACGACTTCATGGTGCGCACCCGGCAGCGGAAGATCGACGGCATCTGGGTGCCGGACGTCGAGGTGGACGACCCGGACGGGGCGAACACCCTGGTGCTGGGCTGGGGTTCGACGTACGGGCCGGTCACCGCCGCGGTGCGCCGGCTGCGCGCGGCCGGGGAGTCGATCGCGCAGGCGCACCTGCGCCACCTCAGCCCCTTCCCGCGCAACCTCGGTGACGTGCTCGGGCGGTACGACCGCGTCGTCGTCCCCGAGATGAACCTCGGGCAGCTCGCGTCGCTGGTGCGGGCCCGCTATCTCGTCGACGTCCGCAGCCACACGCAGGTGAGCGGCATGCCGTTCAAGGCCGAGCAGCTCGCCGCGGTGCTCAAGGAGGAGATCCATGCCGCTTGAACTGTCGGCACGCGACTTCAAGTCCGACCAGGAGGTGCGCTGGTGCCCGGGCTGCGGTGACTACGCCATCCTGGCGGCCGTGCAGGGCTTCATGCCCGAACTCGGCCTGGCCCGCGAGAACATCGTGTTCATCTCGGGCATCGGCTGCTCCTCCCGCTTCCC
>NZ_JBEPBM010000112.1:0-2501 GCF_040299205.1 Streptomyces sp. NPDC000983
GTGCACCTTCGCGGACGATCCCGTCGATCAGGGAGCCGTTCGGGGTGCTGCCGTCGGCATTGACTACGCTGAGCACGGGCGTACCTTCCCGACCCACGCTGCGAACGCGGGCCTACTCGGTGACCATCAATCGATCACTCGGGTACGCCCTCCGCGTTTCGCGAGGCACCCTTCCCGAGGCCGATCCACAGGTACTGAGCATTGCTCGGTGCTTGGTTCGTTGACACGGACATGCATCCATGGATCGGGTTATCCGATGAAGTCCGGCTCGGGTTGCTCACCGAGTGGATCGTTCCTGAGCTGGTGGACGAGGTGCTGACCGTGTGCGGTCGGCTGGATGCCAAGCCCCGTCCCCTGTCGAGCCGGTTCATGGTCTACTTCGTGCTCGCGCTGGCCCTGTTCCAGCAGGACTCCTACGACGATGTCGCGGAGAACCTGGTCGGGGCCCTGGGCGGGATGGACCAGCCGGTCTCGAACAAGTCGTCGTTCACCAGGGCCCGGCAGCAGCATGAGGCCGCACCGTTGGAGGCAGTGTTCCGCCGTGTAGCGGGGGCGATCGCTCCGCCCACTCTCGAGGCCGCGTTCTGGCGGGATGAGAGTGGCCGCGGTCGACGGGTTCTTGCTGGAGGTGCCGGAAAACGACACGACACGTGCCGCTTTTGGCGGGCAGAGCCGGTCGGCCCATCGGGTTCCCGCAGGCCAGGGTGGTGACGCTGACCGAGGCCCTTACGCACGCGACGATCGGCGCGCGGATAGGCAGCTTCAAGGGCGGTGGTGGGGAGCCCGCGCTGGCGACAGAGATGACCAGCAGTGCCGCCGGCATGCTTGTGATTATGGACCGGGCCTTCCCCGGTGTCGCCCTGTGGAAGGCATATACGCAGGCAGGAGCACACTTACTGATCAGAGCTCGGGTGCACCTTCGTCGCTGCGAACCCACGGAGGTCTTGCCTGACGTGACCTATCTGACCCGGATGAATCTCGCCGGGCAGCGGCGCTCGCACGCTGGCCGTAGGACTACCGGCCCGCCCTGCGCTCCCGTGGGGGACCGGTGCGGCGGCCCCCAGCAGAGCCGTTTCGTGAGCCCCGCCGCACGCCCCGAGTGGGCACTCGGGGCGTGGAGTCGGCGACATCCGCTACCTGCTAGGTGTCGGCTGGGGCTAGTGATGGTTGAGGGTGTGCCAGCGGCGTTCAAAGGCGTCGAGGCGGGGCGCAAGGTCGGCGGGTGTGAGGGGTTTGTTGTATTGAGCGGTGATGCCGCGCCGGGTGAGGTATTTAAGGACATGGTGGATGGCCGGGTAGGACGTGTGGGCGCGGTGCTGGGCCCATGCCGTGTAGAGGCGGAACTGGAGGTAGTAGCGGGCGAGGGCTTTGGGGGTTACGGACTGCCCCTGCCGGGTTCGGATTCCTTGGTGGGTGAGGGCGGTTGAGAGCTGCTCAGGGGTGGGTTCCTGGCCGTGCTGGACCTGGTGGGTGTGCCAAGCCTGGTAGTAGCGGTCGACTTGTGTGAGTTCGGAGTGAGCGGGTTCGTCGGCGTTCGTGCTGAGGGCCAATGTTTGGGTGTCCGGTTCTGGTGCCGCATGCTGTGTGCTGTCGGCCGCGTGCGGGCGGTCGGAGGTTGTGGCATGTGATGGTCGTTGACGTTGTGGTGAGTTGGTGTGGGGACCTTCGATGCTGGCTGCGCCGTACCGCACGTCGGGTACCTGGCCTTCGCCGTTGGTATCGAGAGAAGGGCCGCCGACTGACCGGTCGTCCTGACCCCTGCCGGACACGGTTTCGTCTGAGGCGGTGCGTGGCTGGGGCGCGGAGCTCTGTGCGCGCTCGCGCGGCGGCCGACGGTGTGCGAGGGAAGCAGGGCTCCCGGGGTCTGTGGCCGGCGTGGGCGTGTGCTTGAGAGGTGCGTGCCTCGGCTGCCACCGAGCCCCGGAGGCGTGTGGCTGTACGGGGGCGGCCGTGGCGTCGTTGAAGGCGGAGTAGTTCGCATGGCGTGTTGCCTGGTGTGGGACGGATCGGCCGCCGGTGGAGGAGCCGTTGAGACTGAGCTGCACGTCGGGTGTTGCCGGCCGGGACTGCTCGGAGGCGGAGGCTTGACCGTTGTGTGAATCACGGTGCGGGATGTGGGGCGGGCGGGCCCGGGATGGGTCGCTTCCGGGCTCGCCCGCGAGTTGCTTGTGTTCGGCTGGTGGTGGGTGCGGGATGGGGTGGATGCCCGCCGCGGCCAGGCCCGCCGGGGCCGTTTCCGCGAGCGGGACGCCGTAGCGGGCCAGGCGCAGCGGCATCAGGGACTCCACGGGGGCCTTGCGGCGCCAGGAGCGGCCGAAGCGGGAGCGCAGGCGGGCCTGGTAGACCAGGCGCTCCTGCTCCAGCTTGATGACCTGCTCGTAGGAGCGCAGTTCCCACAGCTTCATGCGGCGCCACAGCAGGAACGTCGGGACCGGGCTGAGCATCCAGCGGGTGAGCCGGACGCCCTCCATGTGCTTGTCCGCGGTGATGTCCGCGATCCG
>NZ_JBEPBM010000113.1:0-2210 GCF_040299205.1 Streptomyces sp. NPDC000983
CGCTTGAACTCGGCCGTGTACCGCTTACTCATGTTGCTCACTACCTGTGACTGCTTCCTCCGGGACCAACCGTCCCAGTATCAAGCTGTCCGGCTGGCAGGGGGAACCTCACGGGCGACAGGTACGTCGAGCGTGCGACCACTCTCAAGCCCGTCGTGCATACAGGCGGTCGGGCCGCTGAACGGAGACAGTCCGCGCGACGGCGAACGAGTTTCGCGAGGCGGATCACCCTTGCGATTCTCATGGCTGCTGCCCTGGCAACTGGGTTGGTTCTCGGTGTCCGCAGCTGACCTGACCGCTCGATCAAGATGATCGGATGCGTCCGTCCGCTCAGTGATCTCGCCGCTGGACGGTCATCCGGCGTAGGGTCCTCGCACGAGGCTGTCGCCCGAGTGGTCGGGTTTGCCGTTGTAGGGCTGGACGGAGACGTCGACCTCGGAGTATTCGTTCAGGTCGACATTGTCGGGGACCGGCAGGGTGGCGTGTCCGTCCGGGCCGAGGACTCCCATGGAGATGAGCTTGGTGTGGCTGCGGTCCATGAGCCAGACCTCGAAGTAGCCCGACGTCTCCGGCAGGCCCTTGACGGTGATGTCGAGGGTCCGCTGTCCGTCGCTGTCGCTGAGGCTGGCGTAGCCGGCCGAGTCCGCCTGGAGCGAGTCGAGGCGGTTGCCGTCGTCGGGGGCCGCGGCGACGGCGGTGTTGTCGTGCGTGATCCACCAGGTGATCGTCGAGCCGGCGGCGGCACCGAGCAGGGCGGCGCACGCGGCGAGGGCGATGGTGAAGCGCGCCAGCCGGCGCCGCTTGCCCGGCGCGCGGTCACCGTCGGTCGCAGGCGCCTGCCGATCGGCGGCAGGCGCGGCAGGCAGATCCGGGACGACGGCCAAAGGGAAGTCCGACGGCTCCCGGTCCGTGGCGACGGCCGAGGGGCGGTCAGGCGGTTTCCGGTGCGTCGTGGCGGTCGCCTGGTACTCCGGGACGGACAGGTTGAGTTCCTGCGCGATCGAATCCCACAGGTCGGCCGGGGGGTCGAGCAGGTCGTCGTCGTCCGCCGACGGCGCCTTCATGGCCGTGGCCACTCGCCGCAGCCCGGCCAGCTCCTGCCGGCACCGACTGCATTCACGCAAGTGACGCGAGACCGAGGGGGACGGGTCCTCCCCAAGTGCCACCAGCGTCAGCGTGCCGTCATCCGTGTGTTCCACCGTCCACCTCCTCCAACCGGTCCCTCATGCGCAGCAGTCCACGCCGTGTGTGGCTCTTCACCGTGCCCAACGGCAGGCCGGTGCGTTCGGCGATCTGGGCCTGGGTGAGGTCCTCGTAGAACGCCATTCTCAGTACGGTCTGCTGTTGCTCGGGCAGTCGTTCCAGCTCGTCCTCGAGGAGTACGAAGTCCAGGACTTCGTCCGTCGGCGTGGGCGGCTCCTGCTTCCCGGTCGACGACGCGGCGGTGACCGCTTCCACGTCCCGCAGGTACCGCGAGCGCCGGGTGAGGGCGTCGGCGACCTTCTTGTGCGAAATGCCCATGATCCACGTCTTCAGTGAGCCACGCTGTGCGTCGTAGCCCTTGCGGCCGCGCCAGGCGCCGACGAACACCTGCTGCGTGACGTCCTTGGCCTCCTCCGCGTCTCCCAGTTTTCTCGCCGCCACCGTGTAGACCAAGGCACCCCATCGCCGGTACGCCTCGGCCAGGCACGACTCGTCGCCGTCGGCGAAGCCGTGCGCCAGCTGTTCATCAGAGGCGGACGTCACGGCCGCCACACTAGCCGCAAGGACCTCCGATCCGCCCCACATCCCCGTCACCTCGGCCTCTCCGCCTCGCCCTCGGGTGTCCGGTCGGGCACGGCTGCGACCGTGTCAGCGGGGGCCCGACCGAAGGCGTCACCGACCGCATCACTGGCCGGCCAGGAGACCACTACGACGCACCCGGTCGCGGCCACACACAGCCCGGCCACAAGGCCACGGCATGACGGCGGTCCATCCATACGGAGCTACCCCTCACCGGTCTTTTGCGGCCCGGGTGCCGAGCGGTGCTGCGACACCCGGGGCCTCGGCGTGCGTTATCGGGTGGAGGAGCGCAGCCGGAGCAGCAGCCCCGCCGCCACCAGTGCGGACAGGGCACCCACCGAGAGGGCGCCCAGGGGAACGCTCTCGTTGTGGGCGGCCGCTTCGCCGCTCTCACCCGCGGGAACACCGCCCGGCGCGGAGTGCAGATC
>NZ_JBEPBM010000114.1:0-1957 GCF_040299205.1 Streptomyces sp. NPDC000983
CTGCAGACACTCCTCGCCACCTGGACCGGCGCCTGCCCCACCTGCCACCGCGACATACCCACACCCCTACGAACCTGACCAAGCCCTACTAGGGCACGGCGTTGTTGCTGAGGCCCTGCACCAATACGAGGGATTTCTCCGAGGGTCCGGCCGATACCTGTATCTGCCCCGGGACTATTGCCCCTGTTGCGACCCTACGGATGCTCGGGACACCCTCGAAGAAGCGCTCCGTCGACTTCCGCCCTCAGCGCGGCGAAGGCTGGGCGGTATCGTCGCCCAACTCGATGCGGAGTACCTCCGTCGCACGCTGCCCGACCCGTGGGCCGCATCGGTGAGTTCATGGCACGCGGCGGCGTGGTGGAGGCAGCGGATTCGGGAGGCATGACCGCCGACATGCGACCAGAACGCGGGACGTCCTCGACTGGTGGCGGCCCGCAAGGTCCGCTCTCGTCAGCATGAAGCCGCGTGCCTCCGCCCTCACCGGGCGGGGAGAGCCACGTACGCAGAGCCGCTCACCTGTCTGCGAGGCGGCGAAATGGTTCTCCTCAACCTTGCCGCGCGCCGCGCCGACCTGGCCCTCCGAAGCGACAACCACGTTCGAGCTGTACTTCGGGGCTCTGGAAGAGTCCCTCGGCCTCCGCCTACTGCATCGGGACTTCATCGGGTCTCGTTCGTGGATGCCCGGGCCTTCGGCCGGGGAAGATACGAAGCTCCCGCGGAGCAGGGCAGGGAGGGCTGTTTCGCCCACCGGGCGGAAGAGCGTTGTCAGTGGCGGCCGTCAGGTTGCTCGTGTGCATCTGCGGGATTCGTTCCGGATCGAGCCGACGCCGGTTCAGCGCATGGCGCCGGCCCGTACGTTCGGCTGCGCACTGGTCGTCTACAACGATGCGCTGGCAGCAAGGAAGGCCGCCTACTGCCAGACGGGGAGGATGTCAAGGAAGGTGCCAGCCGCCGGGCTGCGCTCGCCCCGCCCGACGGGGATTCTCAGAGGGTGGGGAAGACCACGGCGAAGAAGAGCCACAGCAGTACGGCCCAGAAGCCCGCCGCGGCCAGCGAAACGAGAAGGGAACTGCGCCACTTCAGGACCAGGAACGGGAAGAGGAACAAGGCGGCCCAGTGGCCGGCGACGTCGACCGACAAACGTGCGGCGTCGCTCAGGGAACGTGCGCGTCCCGTGGCGATACGGCGGAGCAGGCGCTGGGAGATGAAACCGTACAGACCGAACACGACGGGGAAGAACCACAGCGGTGTGACCGTGACCAGTTCGGACTCCGAGAACTCGTCGAACATGACGACGTAGATGAGCCCGGCCGCGCCGATCCCGCCGATCAGTGCGGCGAGATAGAGGGCCGTCAGCACGACGGGCTCGGCGGCACCGGCCGGTACAACGACGGGCGATGCGTAAGGAACATCGGGGGCCGGAACGGTGGCTACCTGGTGGCAGTGCGGGCAGCGCACGCCCTGCCCGGCGCGCTCGGCCGGAGCCGCGATCAAATGCCCGCATGGCGCGTGGAATTCAACCTGCTGGCCCGAGTTCATGCACGGCCCCTCTCCATTGCCCGACATGCCGCTGGTTGTCGGTGACACGCGGACGGTCCGCGCCAGTATCGATCACAGAACGGGACGCTGTCCGCCGGACCGCTGGTTGCACGCAAATCCAGGGCAACAGCCAAGCCTGGAAGGGCCATCACTCCGACCTGGTGAGCTTTTGAGCGGAGTTCAACCGCAGTTGACGCTGAAGTGCAGCTCTTGAAACGGCAACGGACATTCTCCTCGTCGTCATCGGGTCTCCTTCGTTTCCTCCCGGCCTTCAGGCTGGGAGGAAACGAAGCTCCTGCGGAGCAGGGCGGGAAGGACTGTTTCGCCCGCCGGGCGGAACAGCGTTGTCAGTGGCGGCCGCTAGGTTGCTCCTATGCATCTGCGGTACTCCTTCCGGATCGAGCCGACGCCGGGTCAG
>NZ_JBEPBM010000115.1:0-1936 GCF_040299205.1 Streptomyces sp. NPDC000983
GTGCGGTTGGTGCCGGTGGGTGGGGATGCGGTGTCGGTGTTGGTTGCTGATGCTGTGGGTGTTCCGGTGGTGGTGGTTGAGTCGTTGGTGTTGCGGCCGGTTGATGTGGGTGGGTTGGGGGTTTTGGCGGGGCGGGATGTGCTGTTCCGGGTGGAGTGGAGTCCTGTTGGTGCGGGGGCTGTTGTGGGTGCGGCTGTAGCTGGATGGGCGCTCCTCGGGGACGGTGACCGCCTCGCCTTGGGTGGTACGCCTCACGGCGGGTTGAGCGCTCTTGCCGAGTCGGTCGTGGGTGACGACGTGCCCGCACTGGTGCTCTGGACGCCGCCTGTGGCGGGTGGTGATGGGATCGCGTCGGCGACTGCCGAAGTGACGCGTTCGGCACTCGCCATGGTGCAGGAGTGGCTTGCGGACGAGCGGTTCGCGGGTGCGCGGCTGGTGGCTGTCACGCGTGGTGCTGTGGGTGTCGGGGAGAACGCGCCTGCGGATCTCGCGGCTTCCGGTGTGTGGGGTCTGCTGCGGTCGGCCGAGGCGGAGAATCCCGGACGGTTCGGGTTGCTTGATGTCGACGGCGGGGTGGACGCGCTCCCGGTTGCTCTCGCCGCGCTCGACTCGGGGGAGTGGCAGGTCGCTGTTCGTGGTGGTGAGGTGTTGGTGCCTCGGCTGGGCAGGGTGGGTTCTGCTTCGGGTGCCGGGGGTGCCGGGGGTGCTTCGGGTGCCGGTGACGCCGGGGGCGTTGGGTTTGGTGGTGGTGCTGTCCTGGTGACGGGTGGTACCGGCATGTTGGGTGGGTTGGTGGCCCGGCATCTGGTGGCCGAGTACGGGGTGCGGCGGCTGGTGTTGACCAGTCGGCGGGGTGTGGATGCTCCGGGTGCTGTGGAGTTGGTGGAGGAGCTGGCGGCCGCGGGTGCGGTTGCCGAGGTGGTGGCGTGTGATGTGGCGGAACGTGCGGCGGTTGAGGAGTTGCTGGCCGCGCATCCCGTCACCGGGGTTGTCCACCTAGCCGGCGTCCTCGACGACGGCGTCGTCACGTCACTCGACCCCGGCCAACTCGACGCCGTACTGCGGCCCAAGGTGGACGCCGCCGTCCACCTGGACGAATTGACACGCGAACTCGACCTCTCCGCCTTCGTCCTCTTCTCCTCCGCGGCCGGAGTTCTCGGTACGGCGGGGCAGGCCAACTACGCGGCAGCCAACGCCTTCCTGGACGCCCTCGCGCAGAGGCGCCGGGCCGCGGGACTGCCCGCGCTCTCGCTGGCCTGGGGCCTGTGGGATGACGCAAGTGGCATGACAGGTGCGATGACCGAGCGTGACCGGGCACGAGTCACGAGCCGGGCCGTCGTTCCCTTCAGCGCGGAGGCGGGGCTCGCCGCCCTTGACGCCGCACTGGCCCAGGGAGCGGACCACGGTGAAGCACACCTCGTGCCCGTTGCCTTCGACCGCGCAACCCTGCGGACCCAGGCCGGTGCAGGGGCACTGCCGCCGCTCCTGCGCACCCTCGCGCCCGCGCCGGTCCGTCGTGCCGCCGGCACCGGGGATGCGCAGACCGGTGGATCCACGCTCGCCCGGCGGCTCCTGGGACTCCCCGAGGCGGAGCGTGAAGCGGTCGTCCTGGATGTCATCCGCACCCACGTCGCCTCCGTCCTCGGACATGCGGGAACGGCCCTGATCGGGGCCGACCGGACGTTCAAGGAGTTGGGGTTCGATTCGTTGTTGGCGGTTGAGCTGCGGAATCGGTTGGGTGAGGCGTTGGGGGTGAGGTTGCCGGCGACGTTGGTCTTTGACTATCCGACGCCGGTGGCTGTGGCGGGTTTGTTGGTGGGGGAGTTGGTGGGTTCGCCCGTGTCTTCGTCTGTGGTGGTTGTGCCGGGGGCGGGTTCGGCGGGTGCGGTGGGTGTGGCTGGGTCGGGTGTGGCTGATCCGGTGGTGATTGTGTCGG
>NZ_JBEPBM010000116.1:0-1865 GCF_040299205.1 Streptomyces sp. NPDC000983
GGAGCCCACTTCGAACGCGGCCACCTCGTCGAACGCCCCGAGACTCACGCAGCCTGAACAACCTCAACTGATCCACAGGTCTTGACTATTACTCGTCGCGGCGGGGGGCGGCCCAGCAGCGCTCCACCACTCTCTCCGAACACCGCCAAGTTCGCTGGCACATCCCGTCACGCGGGTTGACGTCGCCTGAGGTCAGAGCCTGGCCGGACACAGTAACCACGACAGAATTGCGACCCTGCGCTCGCAGTCCAGCCAGAGCTGGGAGGCCGGGCCGACCAGGCAGCGCGCGATCGGGACATGCGCCTGGAGCGGATCAACACCTACAGCCAGTACGCCGCCGCAGTTATCGTGGCAGCCAACGCCGAACTCAGGCGCTGGCACTACAGACAGAGAACGCCAGAAGAGTTCGAAGCGGCGCGGCTTCGACCGCAGAAGCGAAGCACGGCAGGCCCTATACCGTCTTCTCCTGCTTACCAGCAGTCCACACGTGCACTGTTTCGCCGAAGAAGCATTCGATGCGGCCCGCCGTATCTACGACGCCGCCACCTCCGAGGAATCGGAAGAGCTGACCCGCCTGTGCCGGGTCGCGGTCACGGCATTCGTCGACGGCACCCGCGAAGAGATCCGGTAGGCCGCTCAGGTTCGTCCCCGTGGACTCCTCGACGCTCCCACTGCGTCAGTTGATGTCGGCCATTCCCCAGCGTTGGCGGCGGGAACCCCTCCGAGGTCGCGACCGCGCGTGCCATAGCTGTCTGCGGGCGCCCGATCGCTCACCGACCGCCAGCCACTGCGGGATGTGCCGACGCGGAGCCGACCGACCGGCTGCAAAGTGGCTCTGCCCTCGCTGCCAGCGGCTCGGACTTCTCCGGACCGGCCCAACCGGAGGGCAAATTGGCGGCGGTAGGGAGGGTGGACTTCAGACGTCGTACCCCACCCAGTACGCTGCCTTCCTGCTCTTCGCCGTTCCCTCTATGATCCGCGCATGATCAAGCTGTCGTGGGCCCTGGTGGCCCAACATGTTGACGAGTGGAGCGGCGACAGCCTGGCGCAGGGCGCCGACGCTCTGGCAGCCAAGGTGGGGGCAGCGGTCGAGTCCAGCGGCATGAAGCCGGAAACCGTGCGGCATTGGCAGACGGACTTCTTGGCCCCCGTGGTCGAGGCGCTGCGTACGGAAGGGGCAGCCGCACTCGCGCGAGGCGAGTCGTGGAGCAGAGCTGCTGGACCCTTCCTCGTGTGTGCTTCCCCCGCCATCCGGCCGGAGGCTGAGTGACCATGCCTGCGCTGTGCTCATGTCGCGCTGAGTTTCAGCCGCTCCAGCACTCCTGGCCATCCTTCCTTTACCGATCTCCACGCCAGGGAAGTCCCACTGTGCCGGACCCGACATCCTGTGACCGGTACGGTCGGGTCAGCTCGCCGTCTGCGTGTCCAGCATGTCCTCATCACGCAGGGGCAGATGGCCGAGGCCGCGCATGCCTGACGGCTCCGGCCTTTTCGTCGTCGAGGCCGGGTGGCCGACGCCGCAGCCGCTCTCACGCTGCAGGCTGAGGGGCACACCGGCCGGGTCACGCGGATCGTGGTTGACGACGAGGCTCCGTACCGGGGGGCCGCCCCGCGATCCATTGCGGGGCAAGTCGTAACTGAAGCTGCTGCAGCACCGACTGGAGGTCCTCGACGGTTGCCCCGCAGGCACCGATCTGCCCCTGGAGCTGTGAGCGTCGGGGTCAACGGCCCCGAAATTGATCGAATCCCAAAGCCCCTGGTCAGCTACGGTTGAAGTTCCCCCCGCGAACTGGACAGCGGGTGTCTACGCTGCCGGGACGAGGTTCTGCCTGAGCAGGGATCGCGTTTCGAGCGGGGTGACGTAC
>NZ_JBEPBM010000117.1:0-1766 GCF_040299205.1 Streptomyces sp. NPDC000983
AACGTCGCCGGCAACCTCACCCCCAACGCCTCACCCAACCGATTCCGCAGCTCAACCGCCAACAACGAATCGAACCCCAACTCCTTGAACGTCCGATCCGTGTCGACCGCGCGGTCCGGCGCGTGCCCGAGGACAAGTGCGGCGCAGGAGCGCACCACGTCGAGGAGTTCGCGGTGTTGGTCCTCGCTGGAGAGCCCTGCCAGCCTCCGGGCGAGTGAGTCCGCGGGAACCTCGCCCTGCGCGCTCCCCGCGGTCCGGCGAGCGGGGCCCCGGACGAGTCCGCGCATCAGTGGCGGTACGGCGCCGTCGGCGGCCTGGGCCCGTACGGCGGCGGTGTTCAACCGGGCGGTGACGAGCAGCGGTTCTTCTGCGGCGAGGGCGGCGTCGAAGAGGGCCAGGCCCTGGTCCGAGGGGATGCCGACGATTCCGGCGCGGGCCATGCGGGTGACGGCCGTCTGGTCCATGTGGCCGGTCATGCCGCTGGCGTCGGCCCACAGTCCCCAGGCCAGCGAGACGCCGGGCAGCCCTTCGGCCCGGCGCTTCTGCGCGAGCGCGTCGAGGAAGGTGTTCGCTGCGGCGTAGTTGGCCTGACCGGGTCCGCCGAAGACACCGACAACGGAGGAGAAGAGGACGAAGGCGGAGAGGTCGAGGCCGCGTGTCAGCTCGTCCAGGTGGACGGCAGCGTCGACCTTGGGTCGAAGAACACGGTCGAACTGCTCAGGGGTGAGCCCGGTGACCACGGCGTCGTCGAGGACGCCGGCAAGGTGGACAACCCCGGTGACGGGATGCGCGGCCAGCAACTCCTCAACCGCCGCACGTTCCGCCACATCACACGCCACCACCTCGGCAACCGCACCCGCGGCCGCCAGCTCCTCCACCAACTCCACAGCACCCGGAGCATCCACACCCCGCCGACTGGTCAACACCAGCCGCCGCACCCCGTACTCGGCCACCAAATGCCGGGCCACCAACCCACCCAACATGCCGGTACCACCCGTCACCAGGACAGCACCACCACCCAACCCAACGCCCCCGGCACCCCCGGCACCCCCGGCACCCCCGGCACCCCCGGCACCCCCGGCACCCGAAGCAGAACCCACCCTGCCCAGCCGAGGCACCAACACCTCACCACCACGAACAGCGACCTGCCACTCCCCCGCCATCACAGAGGCCAGACCCCTGACGGTGGCCGGAACATCAACGCCCGTCGGATCGAGATCGAGCAGCCCGAACCGTCCGGGATTCTCCGCCTCGGCCGACCGCAGCAGACCCCACACACCGGAAGCCGCAAGATCCGCAGGCGCGTCCCCGCCCACACCCACAGCACCGCGCGTCACGACCACCAGCCGCGCACCCGCGAACCGCTCGTCCGCAAGCCAACCGCGCGCTGTCTCAGCAACCTTCAGAACCGCATCGTGAACGGACTCGGCGGATCCGGAGCCACCCCCGTCAACCGGCAGCACCACAACGGAAGGCAACTCGGCAAGCTCCGCGATCTCGTCCAAGCCGCCGGCGGAGGGCACCCCGAATCCGAAGGGATCGCTGTCCCCGAGGAGCGCCCATCCAGCTACAGCCGCACCCTCAACAGCCCCCGCACCAACAGGACTCCACTCCACCCGGAACAGCACATCCCGCCCCGCCAACACCCCCAACCCACCCACATCAACCGGACGCAACACCAACGACTCAACCACCACCACCGGAACACCCACAGCATCAGCAACCAACACCGACACCGCATCCCCACCCACCGGCACCAACCGCAC
>NZ_JBEPBM010000118.1:0-1755 GCF_040299205.1 Streptomyces sp. NPDC000983
TGAGCGACTCTGTCGGGGATCTTGTGGGTCGGGTTCACGTGCCTTGCCGCCACCAGCATTCCCAGGTCAGGCCGCGTGAGTCGAGGTAACTCTGGAAGGCCGTGGGGTGCCGGGGTCGCCGGCGGCGTGGTGGCGTGCGTGCGGCGAGACGCTCGATGTTGATGGCGATGCCGGTCAGCACATGTTGGACGTGAGTCTTGCGAAGACCGTGGTAGCGGCTGCGCCGTGCTTGGTGCCCGTTGACGAATTCGCAGATGGTTCCCTCGACTCCGGACCGGGTGGCGTAGAGCTGTCTCCACTGGAGGTCTTGCTGCTCGGTGCGGTTGCGGATCTGAAGTTCGTGCAGGTGACGGGGGAGGAAGTTCACGGTGCGAGCCGAGGTCCCACGTGTGCAGGCGGAGCGGTCGGGGCACGGGTTGCACTGGTGTGGGTGGAACCGGGCGACTGTGTAGGGAGCCATGGCGGGCGGTGTGATCCAGGTCTTTGCGATCTGGCCGTTGGGGCAAGTGACGCGGCGCCGGTCGAAGTCGATGGTGAAGTCGTCCCGGGTGAAGCCGGTCTGTTCCTTCTTCTGCCATGCCCCGCTGGCCTTGACCGGCCCGATGAGCTGGATCTGATGGTGGACTGCGGAGCTTTCCAGCAGGGCGACGGAGAGGTAGCCGCCGTCGACCAGGTGCTCGCGGGGCAGCAGCCGGCGCCGGCGGAGCCGGGTGTGGATGCCAGGCAGGGCCTGCGCGTCCCTGGTTGGGCTGGTGGTGGCGATGTCCGTGATCAGGTTGGCGTTCTCACCCGTGTCGCAGGTCTCGGTGACGTGGACCAGGTAGCCGCTCCATCGGGTGTTGCCGCGGATGGCCCGGCGGGCCTGGCAGTCGTAGGGCGAGACGATCCGCCGGGCGCCCTTGGGCTGTCCGTCCTTCTCGGTGCGCGGTCGCAGGAGGCCGCGGGCATCGACGAGGAAGTTCTGCACGAGGATCTGCCGCAGGGCCTCCATGCGGGGGCCGCGCCGGTGGGACGGCAGGCACTCAAGGAGCCGATGGGCATCCGCTCCGGCCTGCTTGAGACGGGTGACGGGGTGCGTGGGCTGGCTGGGCAGACGGACGGGCCGCCCGTAGCGGGTGGCCCAGTCGGCGTCCACCAGCCCGTCCAGAATCCCGGGGACGTCCCGGGCGGCTTCCTCCAGCGCAGCACGGACTGCTTCGAGGACCATCTCCAGGCGGGTGAGATCCCGCGCGGCAGCCAGGACCTGTGTGGAGTCAGTGCGCTGCCGGCCGCGTTCGGTGACCAGGCCGGCCTTGCGCATCCGCTCCAGTGCCAGGGACAGCAGCCTGTCCGCGCGGTCGTCCTCGCCCAGACGGTCCCGGAAGTCGCTCAGCACACTGTGGTGGAAACCGGGATCGTCCAACTCCAGGGCCAGGGCGTACTTGAAGTCGATGCGGCACCGGACCGCCTCCGCCGCCTGCCGGTCGGACAGGTTGAGCAGGAACTGCAGTACGCACACCGTGGCCAGTTGAGCAGGAGAGAGTCCGGGGCGACCATCGCGTGGGTACCAGGAGACGAAATCCTGGTCGCTCCACAGCCCGTCGAGGTGGTCGCGCACCCACATCGCTGTGGTGCCGCGAGGGTTGCTGGCCCGTGCCGTCCGAGCCGTGAGCTCGGGCACCATCGCACCGGACCGGAGACGAACGGACACTGATCACCTCAACAGGCCCCGACTACACGAACCATCCGAGTGTCCTGAACCGTCGGCGACGCCGT
>NZ_JBEPBM010000119.1:0-1668 GCF_040299205.1 Streptomyces sp. NPDC000983
ACTTCCGCACCCGCGACCAGGACCTGCCCGACGACTTCGACGTGGTCATCGAGACCGCCGGGTCCGCGTCCGCCGCACGCACCGCCGCCTCCCTGTTGCGGCGCGGCGGACGCCTGGTCCTGACGGGCATCCCCGCGCCGGGCGCCGACGGCCTGGACCCGACCGACCTGGTGGTGCGGCAGCTGGAGGTGCACACCGTGTTCGGGGCGCCCCCGGACGCCTGGGCGCACACGGTAAGGGTGTTCGCCGCCGGACTCCTCGACCCGCTCCCGCTGGTCACCCACGAACTCCCCCTCGACGGGTTCGCCCAGGCCATCGACCTCGTGGGCTCCGGAGACCCCAAGGTCGGCAAGGTCCTCCTGCGGCCCTGACGCCGCAGCCCTTCGACGTTCACGGAGGCGGCGCCTCCGCCCAACCCGTTCCGCACACGCCGACGGATCCGCCACTCGACGCGTTGCCGGCACCGAAAGGACTCCCCATGTCTTCCGCCACCACGACGACAGCCGTACCCCGCCGTCCGGGCTCCGCCGCGAACGGCCTGCCCCTGTTCGCCCCGCTGGACGTGGACCCCGCGGACACCTCACCGCACACCTTCCCGGGCGGCGGCCGCTGGCGCACCGAGATCCCCTCCTGCGAGGGACCCGAAGCCGTCGCGGTCGTGCTCAAGGAGTCCTCGCAGCTGGACGTGCCGATCCACCGCATCAGCCAGGGCTCGGGTGTCTGGATGCTGTCCGACGCCGAGATCACCGAGATGGTCGAGGCCACCGCCGAACGCGACATCGAACTGTGCCTGTTCACCGGCCCGCGCGGCACCTGGGACATCGGCGGCTCCACCCGCACCGACTCCCGCGGCGCCGGACTGCGAGCCCGCGGCCACGACGCCGTCGCCGGCTGCGTCGAGGACGCGGTCCGCGCCACCGAACTCGGCGTCAAGTGCCTCCTGGTGGCCGACGAGGGCGTCCTGTGGCTGCTGCACCAGGCGCGCGAGTCGGGCGTCATCCCCGCCGACACCACGCTCAAGGTCAGCGCGCTCATCGGTCCCGTGAACCCGGCCTCGTACGCCGTCTACGAGCGTCTCGGCGCGGACTCGGTGAACGTCCCCAGCGACCTGACCCTGGATCACCTCACCGAGATCCGCCGCACCTCCGCCGCGCCCATGGACATGTACGTCGAAGCCCCCGACGACCTCGGCGGCTACATCCGGATGTACGAGATCGCCGAGCTGATCCGCCGTGGCGCCCCGATCTACCTGAAGTTCGGCCTCTCCAAGGCCCCCGGCATCTACCCCTGGGGTCAGCACATGCGGGAGCTGACCCTGTCCACCGCCAAGGAGCGGGTGCGCCGCGGCCGGCTGGCCCTGGACCTGCTCGCCCGGCACGGAGCGGACGGCGACATGGCGCCGATCGGCTCCCGCCTGCCGGGCGAACTGACACGGTTCGCCGCCACGGTTCCGGCCGCCCGGTAGCCCGGCGCGCCAGGCGGCCGGCATCCCGCCGGGCGCGCCCCCGATCCCCGGGTCCCGTCGCGCCGACCCGGTAGGGCGTACGCCGGATGCGTACCCCTCGGTGGGGGGGGGGGGCCGCGCCCGGCCCCCCCCGGGCCCCCCCCGGCGCCCGTGCCCGTGCAACGCACGCCCCGTGACCTGACCGCAGCCAAGCCCGGACCGTC
>NZ_JBEPBM010000120.1:0-1627 GCF_040299205.1 Streptomyces sp. NPDC000983
GCCTTGGACACGGCGTCGAGGTGGCGGGCGCCCTCGCCGCGGACGTCGCCGGGCCTGCGGGCCACCACGACGAGCACGGAGAGGTCTTCGAGGCGTTCGGCGAAGGCGGCGAGCCAGCGCAGTGTCTCCAGGTCGGCCCAGTGCGCGTCGTCGATGAGCATCACCAGGGGCCAGTCGCGGCGGGCGAGCCGTCGGACGGCGGCGACCAGGCCGTCGCAGACGCCCTGCGGGTCGGCCCGGCGTTCCCCGGGTTCCGTGATGCCGAGGGCGGGGCCGGCGATGTCGTGCCAGTCGCCGAGGTACTCGCGGGCCTCCTCGGGCAGCAGCGACACCAGCGCGGGCTGGAGCAACTGCCGTACGACGTTGAAGGGGACGGACTGCAGGGTCTCGCGGCCTCGGGCGGACCAGACCGTGCAGCCGCGCTCCTCGGCTATGCGGCGGGTCCGGCCCAGCAGGGCGGTCTTGCCGAAGCCCGCCTCGCCGCGGACGACCAGCAGGCTGCCCGCGGAGGAGCCGTCGGCGCGCAGGGCGTCCACCGCCCGTTCGACGGCGGCGACTTCGGCCTCTCGTTCCCACAGGGCAGCCGAGGTGGCCGCCGTGGGCCCTACCTCCGTCATCCCGCTACCTCCCCAAGTCGCCCGAACGACGTACAGGTCTTGAGCGTAGTCCTCGGGCCTCGCGTGTGGAGGGCGGACCGGTCAGCTGTTGCCGTCACGGGTGACGGGGTGTTCGGGAGGATGACGGGCGGGTTCGCGCCGCAGGCTCGGCGAAAGTGGCCGGGGACCCTCTCATCCGGCTTTCACCGATGCCTCATACGGTGGGGTCATGACGCAGGTGACTCCTCCCGGGTGGTATCCCGACCCGGGGCAGACGAATGACGCTCCCGCCACCGAGCGCTGGTGGGACGGCAGGGCGTGGACGGATCAGACACGCCCCGCGGGTACGGCCGCCGCATGGGGTCCGCCGGCGCCTTCGCCGGCCGCCGGTGCGCAACCGGCGTACCCGGTCCATCAGGGCTACCCGGGGTATCCCGTCCACCCTTCGGGGCCGCCCGGTGGCGGGCGGCGCGGGCTGCGCACGGGCATAGCCGTGGCGGTGGCCGCCGCGGTCCTCGCGAGCATCGGCGTGGGCGTGTACGTGCTCGCCGACGACGGGGGCTCGGACGGCGGCACCGCCAACTCCCGGCCGGGTGACCAGGGCGGCCAGGACGGACCCGGCGGCGACTCCGGCGGGCCGGGCGGCGACGGCGGCCCCGGCGGTGACGGCGGATCGGACGGCGGCGGTGACGACGAGCGGTCGCCGGCCCCGGAAGGTTCCGAGGCGCCCAGGATCGAGAGCGGTTCGGTCACCGACCCGCTCAGCGGCATCAGCCTGCCGGTGCCGGACGGCTGGTACGGCCAGGAGCTGAGCGTGGGCGCCTCGGTGACGTCGGAGCAGTCGTACAAGTGCCCGGGCGACACCTCCCAGAACTGCACCAAGGGCGGCGCCTACTCGGCGCCGGCGAGCCTGCTGGGCACCACCGGCGACTCCGCCGAGGCGGTCGCCAAGGCGGACATCGAGAAGAACGCCCAGCGGTCCTACGGCGAGGGCTACGGCGAGATCACCTCGCACGAGGTGCTGGCCTCGA
>NZ_JBEPBM010000121.1:0-385 GCF_040299205.1 Streptomyces sp. NPDC000983
AGCCCCGCCCTGCGCACCGTCGGCACCACCACCGAACTCGTCGCCGTCAACTCCCGCTCCTGGCAAGGCGGATGCCTCGGCATCGACCCCACCCAAACCCGCACCGGCGCCATCGACACCCGCGTCGACGATCTGGGCAGCTGGGTGAAGGAGGTCTTCAGCCGCGAGAAGGTCACGCCGGCGGACATCGACGGTGACGGCAAGGACGACCTGGTCCTGCAGCGCATCGACGGCGCCGTCGTCGTCCACCGCAACCTCGGGACCAGCTTCGGTGCCGGCACCGTCATGTCCGCCGGTTGGAGCCGTTTCCTCACCGGTACCGACATGGGACGCCTGTACTTCGCCGACATCACCGGCGACGGCAAGGCCGACCTCCTCGTCCACG
>NZ_JBEPBM010000121.1:483-1601 GCF_040299205.1 Streptomyces sp. NPDC000983
TGGCACCGACGGCAACATCGCCGTCCGCACCAACATGGGCACCTACTTCAACGGCGGCACCCACTGGTCCGCCGGCTGGGGCCGCTTCGTCACCGGTACCGACATGGGACGCCTGTACTTCGCCGACATCACCGGCGACGGCAAGGCCGACCTCCTCGTCCACGGCACCGACGGCAACATCGCCGTCCGCACCAACATGGGCACCTACTTCAACGGCGGCACCCACTGGTCCGCCGGCTGGGGCCGCTTCGTCACCGGCACCGACATGGGACGCCTGTACTTCGCCGACATCACCGGCGACGGCAAGGCCGACCTCCTCGTCCACGGCACCGACGGCAAGGTCTCCGTTCGTAAGAACATGGGCACCTACTTCGACGGCGGCACCCACTGGTCCGCCGGCTGGGGCCGGTTCGTCACCGGTGCCGACATGGGGCGCCTCCGCTTCGGCGACGCCACCGGTGACGGCAAGGCCGACATGTTCGTGCACACCATCGCGGACGGCAAGGTCGCCGTCCGTAAGAACATGGGCACCTACTTCGACGGCGGCACTGTGATGATCACCCTCTGAGAGGGCGGTCCCTCCGGCGCCGGGCTGGAGACACCGGCCACTGCTGACGCCGCTCTGCCTCACCCCCTCACGGGGAGGGGGCAGTGCGCCGGAGGACTGGCACCCCGACAGCACCGGCGCCGGGCAGTACGTCGGCCCAGCCGCCCTCCGCACCTCGACCCCACCGCCCTCCGCACCGGAACCGAGCCAGACGCCTGCCTGCCCGACGGTCCCGCCTCGGCGCTCCGCCCGCGTCGGCGTCCGATTCGGCGGGCAGCCCATGTGATCGCAGCGGCAACCGGCCGCTATGAAACGGCACTTCGACCCAGGGACACCCATGACCGCAAGACGTTCACGATGGATGTGGGCAACGAGCGCCACAGCCGTCCTCGCCACCTTGGCGACCGCCGCCCCGGCCGCCGCGCTCAACGGAGCCGACGCGCCCGCGGACCTGAACTACGTCGCGAAGATCACCATCGGTGAGCAGGCCGCCTGCACCGGCACCCTCGTCGACCCGCAGTGGGTCCTGACCGCGGCCTCCTGCTTCGCCCCGGACGCAAAACCCGCCGCA
>NZ_JBEPBM010000122.1:0-1469 GCF_040299205.1 Streptomyces sp. NPDC000983
GGGGGGGTGCCCCTATGGGTTTCGTCAAGCTGATGGGGCGGGTTGGGGTTGGTAGAAGGTGCCGTCGCGGAGCATGGCGAAGAGGACGTCTGCTCGGCGGCGGGCGAGGCAGAGGATGGCCTGGGTGTGGTGCTTGCCTTGCTTGATCTTCTTGTCGTAGTAGGTGCGGGAGGCCGGGTCGGCGAGGGCGGCGAAGGCGGAGAGGAAGAACGCTCTCTTGAGCTGTTTGTTGCCGCGTCGGGAGGGTTGTTCGCCGCGGATGGAGGAGCCGGAGCTGCGGGTGGCGGGTGCGAGGCCGGCGTAGGAGGCGAGGTGGGCGGCGGAGGGGAAGCTGCTGCCGTCGCCGACGTCGATGAGGATGCGGGCTCCGGTCCTGACGCCGATCCCCGGCATGGACGTCAGGACCTTCGAAAGAGGGTGGTTGGCCAGCAGTTCCTCGATCCTGGTGGCGAGGATTTTGCGCTGGTCGAGCACTGCCTGGAGGGAGGCGGCGAGGCTGGGGACGATCAGTGCGGCGGCATCGGTGCCGGGAACGATCACGGTCTGTTCGTCCAGGGCGGTGAAGATCTCCTCGACCAGGCGCTCGGCCATTCTGGGGGCCTTCGGGCGTATGAGAGTGACCAGGCGTCGGCGTCCGGCCTTGCGGATCTGGGCGGGGGAACCGAAGCGTTCCAGCAGCGTCAGGACGGCCGGATGCTGGATGCGCGGGCCGACGACTCGCTCCAGGTGCGGGTGGATCTGGGTCAGCAGCCCACGGAGGCGGTTGGCGACCCGGGTGACCTCACCTGCGAGGTCGTCGTCGAAGCCGACGATCATCTCCAGCTCGGCGACCGTCTCGTCGGTGAGCTCGATGGACCGCAGTGTGTGCGGCATGGCCCGGGCCGCGTCCGCGATGATGAACGCGTCGCGGGCATCGGTCTTGGCCTCGCCCGGGTAGAGATCGGCGATCCGCCGCATCGTCAGTCCGGGCAGGTAGGCGACCTTGCAGCCCGCGTCCCGGGCCACGGTCAGCGGCAGGGCCCCAATGGATGCGGGCTGGTCGACGACGACCAGTACGGTGCCGTGCTTCGCGATCAGCTTGGTGAAGACCTCGCGGAGCTTGGGCTCGCTGTTGGGCAGCCGCTTGTCGAAGGCCTTCTTCCCGGCCGGGGTCAGCGCGGTGGCGTGGTGTTCGCCCTTGCCGACATCCAGGCCCAGGAAGGCGCCGATGTCACTGGTGTCGATCACAAGCACTCTCCGGTCGTACGGTCCCGGCCTCACCTGCGGCACCAGCTGCCGGCATCCACATTACGAAGAACCTCCCTGCCTCCCGAAGGAGTCGGTGGTCATGCCCCTCATCAGCGGTCTACCAGTGCCTCCGGGAGCGGTGACACCACCCCCCAGATCATGCGAACTACAGGGGGGAGCAGTCATGCCGTCCCGGAGGCCGGGAACCCCATTGCGGGGCTGATCAAGAAGGTAATGGGGGG
>NZ_JBEPBM010000123.1:0-1453 GCF_040299205.1 Streptomyces sp. NPDC000983
CTAGTAGGGCTTGGTCAGCTTCACTTCTGAGTGGCGTGTCTGTTGGGCTGTTGGTGTCGTTGTGATGGTGTGACACCTGGGGAGATGGCCGAGGTCCGGGAGGACCTGGAGGCGTTCACGGCGGAGTTGTTCGACGGGTTCTTCCGTGCTGACCAGCGGCGGTGGGGCCAGGTCTATGTGCGGGGGCTGCTGCTGGACGGCAGACGCAAGTCGGTGGAGCCGATGGCGGCGAGGCTGGGCGAGGACGGCAACCGGCAGGCGCTGGCTCATTTCCTGACGTCCAGTCCATGGAATCCGGTGCACGTCCGGGCCCGCCTGGCCTGGCGGATGCAGGACGCGATCGCTCCGGAAGCTCTGATCGTGGATGACACCGGCTTCCTCAAGGACGGGGACGCTTCGGCGTGTGTGTCGCGGCAGTACACCGGCACCGCGGGCAAGGTCACCAACTGCCAGGTGGGAGTATCACTTCACCTTGCCACCGACCATGCATCGGCCGCGGTCGACTGGCGGCTGTTCCTGCCCGCGTCCTGGGACCCGGCCTCGCCCGGGGCCGATCCGTCCAAGGTCGCCCGCCGCGGCCGCTGCGGCATCCCCGACCGGGCGGGGCATGTGGAGAAGTGGCAGCTCGCTTTGGACATGGTTGACGAGGCCCGGTCCTGGGGCATCGACGTTCCTTTGGTCGTCGCGGACGCCGGCTACGGTGACGCCGCCGCCTTCCGTCACGGCCTGGAGGAACGCGGCCTGCCCTACGCGGTGGGCATCTCATCCCGCCACAGTGCCCATCCATCCGATGCCCAGCCCGTTCAGCCCGCCTACGCGGGCACCGGCCGGCCGCCGAAAATGCAGTATCCAGATGCGCCGCAGACCGTGAAAGACCTGGTCATCGCGGCCGGCCGGACGGCGGCCAGGCCGGTGTCCTGGCGGGAGGGATCCCGGCCGGGCCAAGGCCTCAGCGGCTTCAAGCGCATGTACTCCCGGTTCGTCGCCCTGCGCATCCGCCCTGCCGGACGCGGCGTCCGCCGGGCCACCGACAGCACGGAGCTGCCCGAGCGCTGGCTGCTGGCCGAGTGGCCGGCTGGCGAGAGCGAACCGGTGCAGTTCTGGCTGTCCAGCCTGCCCTCGGGGATGCCCCTGGCGACGCTGGTGCGGCTGGCCAAGCTCCGCTGGCGCATCGAGCACGACTACCGCGAGATGAAACAGGCCCTGGGACTTGCCCACTTCGAGGGCCGCACCTGGAACGGCTGGCACCACCACGTCACCCTCGTCTCCGCCGCCCACGCCTTCTGCACCCTGCAACGACTGGCACAAGACCCAAAAGACGCAGCGCAGGCCTGAGTCTCTACCAGACGGTCCGCGACCTGCAGACACTCCTCGCCACCTGGACCGGCGCCTGCCCCACCTGCCACCGCGACATACCCACACCCCTACGAACCTGACCAAGCCCTACTAGGGC
>NZ_JBEPBM010000124.1:0-1446 GCF_040299205.1 Streptomyces sp. NPDC000983
GACCGGGTGGTGGAGGCGGTCAATCCGGTGCGTTCGTCGGGGCGGCATCCGTTGTTCCAGGTGATGCTGAGCCTGCAGAACAACGCGGGCGCCCACGGCGATTTCCCCGGCCTGGACGCACACTGGGAGTACCCGGCACCCGCCGCCACCACCGACTTCGACCTCCTCTTCGACTTCCGCCAAGTGGACGAGGAGATCGAGGGACGGCTCCTGTTCGCACAGGACCTCTTCGACGACGACACGGCGCGGGGACTGGCCCACCGCTTCGTACGGTTCATGGACCAGGTGGCCGCCGACCCCGAACTCCGCCTGAACGCAGTGGACCTGCTGGGGCACGCCGAGCGCACCATGGTCCTCGCCCGGGGCACCGGCACCGAGCAGGCATCCCTCGACCGGTCGGTTGTGCACCGGTTCACCACACAGGTGGCCCGCACCCCCGACGCCACGGCAGTGGCGTGCGGCACGCGCGAGCTGTCCTACCGGCAACTCGACGAGAGCGCCGACCGGTTGGCCCGTCACCTGCTGTCCGCGGGCGCCGGGCCCGAGCGGCTGGTCGCGATCGCGATGGAACGCTCCGCCGACCTCGTCGTCGCCCTCCTGGCCGTCCTCAAGACCGGCGCCGCCTACCTCCCCCTCGACCTGCACAGCCCCGCCTCCCGGCTCGGCGCGGTGCTCAACGAGTCGAAACCCTGCGCCCTGGTGGCCGACACGGCGACGCACACCCGCGCGGCGCTGGGCGACGCGGCACCGACTCTCCCTGTCATCCGGGCCGACGACCCCCACCTGGCCGCGGTGACCGAGGGCGCGCCGAAGACGCCGTACGCCCCGCCCGTGGCCGGAACCGACCAGATCGCGTACGTGATGTACACCTCCGGCTCCACCGGACGCCCGAAGGGCGTCGCCGTCACCCACGGCAACATCCTGGGCCTCGCGGCGGACACCTGCTGGACGGCTCAGGACCACTCCCGCGTCCTTGCGCACTCGGCGCACTCCTTCGACGCGTCGACCTACGAACTGTGGGTGCCGCTGCTCAACGGAGGCACGGTCGTCGTCGCACCGCGAGACACCTCGGCCGCCGCACTGGAGCGCGCGGTCGACTCCCACGGCGTGACCGCGGCCTTCTTCACCACCTCACTCTTCAACTCCCTCGTCGCGGAACGCAGTGCTGTTCTCGGCGCCCTCAAGCACGTCTGGTTCGGCGGCGAGCAGGCGTCGGGCCCCGCCGTGGCCGAGGCACAGCGGTTCTTCCCGCACATCAGCGTCACCAACGTCTACGGCCCGACCGAGAACACCACCTTCACCACGTACGAGCACCTCACCCCCGCCTCCTTCGGCCAGGGCGAGAAGCCGTCCATCGGCGGTCCGTTGGACGGCTCCCGCGTGTTCGTGCTGGACGCCGGTCTTCGGTTGGTGCCGGTGGGTGTGGTGGGGGAGCTGTACGTCTCA
>NZ_JBEPBM010000125.1:0-1377 GCF_040299205.1 Streptomyces sp. NPDC000983
TGAGACGTACAGCTCCCCCACCACACCCACCGGCACCAACCGAAGACCGGCGTCCAGCACGAACACGCGGGAGCCGTCCAACGGACCGCCGATGGGCGGGCGGGCGTGGTTGTCGTCGTCGATGCGGGCCGCGAGCGACCAGATGGTGGTCTCGGTGGGGCCGTACACGTTGGTGACCTTGGCGGTGAGGGCGTGCAGTCGGCCGGCCAGGGCGGCGGGCAGGGCCTCGCCTCCGACGAGGCCGCGCAGGCCCGTGACGGCCTCGGGGGCTTCGGCCACGAGGCCGGTCCACAGTGAGGGGGTGGCCTGCAGGGCCGTGACGCCATGGGTGCGGATCAGGTGGGCGAGCGCCCGCGGATCGCGTACGTCCTCCTGGCCCGCCAGGACCACGGCCGCGCCGTGCAGCAGCGGAAGCAGCAGTTCGAGCTGGGCGATGTCGAAGGAGACGGTGGTCGGGGCGAGCAGTCGGTCGTCCGGGCTCAGCGGCAGATGGTGCTCCATGGCCGTCAGGAGCCGGGCGAGATTGCCGTGGGTGACAGCGACGCCCTTGGGCCGGCCGGTGGAGCCGGAGGTGTGGATGACGTAGGCCAGGCGCTCGTCCGCGCGGGCGGTGGGTCCGAGTTCGGCGGCCGACAGGTCGTCCGAGGACAGGCCCGGCGGGCAGGTGGCGTCGGTGAGGACGGTGACCGGTGAGACGTCGGCGAGGATCGCCTCGGTGCGGGCTCGCGGGTGCCGGGGATCGAGCGGGAGGTAGGCGGCGCCGGTCTTGAGAACGGCCAGGAGGGCGACGACGAGGTCGGCGGAGCGTTGCATGGCGATCGCGACCAGGCGTTCGGGCCCGGCGCCAGCGGACAGCAGGTGACGGGCCAGCTGGTTGGCCCGCTGGTCGAGTTCCCGGTACGACAGGCTTGTGGCGCCGCAGCTGACGGCCGTGGCGTCAGGAGTGGCGGCGGCTCGGGCCTCGAACCGGTCCGTCAAGGAGGCAGGTTCCGCCGCCAGTTCCCGTCCGGTGCCCCGGGTCAGGAGGGCCGCGCGCTCGGCCGGACCGAGCAGGTCGAGCGTGCTCAGCGGACGCCGTGGGTCCTCCGTCACCTCGGTGACGAGGTGTTCCATGCACCGCGCGAGCCGTCGCGCCGTCGCCTCCTCGAAGACGTCCTGCGCGAACAGAAGTCGCCCTTCGAGGCCGCCCGCCCGTTCGTGGACATCGAAGAGCAGATCGAAGTCGATCCGGTCGTCGCCCACGACGTCGAGCAACTCCGTTTCCAGGCCGGGGAATCGGGCCTGGGCGCCCGCGTTGTTCTGCAGGCTCAGCATCACCTGGAACAACGGATGCCGCCCCGACGAACGCACCGGATTGACCGCCTCCACCACCCGGTC
>NZ_JBEPBM010000126.1:0-1282 GCF_040299205.1 Streptomyces sp. NPDC000983
ATGTGGCATTCGTCGCCGCCGCTGCGGTAGTCGCCGAAGTAGTCGACGACGTCCTCGGGCCACTGGTTCGCCTCCGCCAGCAGCACCGTGTCCGGGTACATCGCGTCGATCTCGCGGCGGACCCGCTTGAGGAACGCGTGGGACGCCGGAAGGTTTTCGCAGTTGGTGCCCTCCTCGGCGTAGAGGTAGGGCACGGCGTCCAGCCGGAACCCGTCGATGCCGAGGTCGAGCCAGAAGCGCAGGGCGCCCAGGATCTCCTCCTGCACGGCCGGGTTCTCGTAGTTGAGGTCCGGCTGGTGGGAGAAGAACCGGTGGAAGTAGTACTGCTGCCGCACCGGGTCGAAGGTCCAGTTCGACACCTCGGTGTCCACGAAGATGATCCGGGCGTCGGCGTACTTCTTGTCGTCGTCGGCCCACATGTAGAAGTCGCCGTACGGCCCCTCGGGGTCCTTGCGGGACTCCTGGAACCACGGGTGCTGGTCGCTGGTGTGGTTCATGACGAAGTCGATGATGACGCGCATGCCGCGCTGGTGGGCGGAGTCGACGAACTCCACGAAGTCGGCGAGGTCGCCGAACTCGGGCAGGACGGCCGTGTAGTCGGAGACGTCGTAACCGCCGTCCCGCAGGGGGGACTTGAAGAAGGGCGGCAGCCACAGGCAGTCGACGCCGAGCCACTGGAGGTAGTCGAGCTTGGCGGTCAGCCCCTTGAGGTCGCCGACGCCGTCGCCGTTGCTGTCCTGGAAGGAGCGGACCAGCACCTCGTAGAAGACGGCGCTCTTGAACCAGTCGGGATGCCGGTCCTTGACCGGGGTGTCCTCGAAGGTGTCGTGGACGGGCTCGTTGACGGTCATGGCGCGGTCGACTCTCCGATCTGCGGCGAGGTGGGCGTGGCCCGGACGTGGAGGACGTGCGCGGGGGCCCGGCCGGGCTCCAGGCGCACGTAGTTGGTCCCGCCCCAGGTGTAGCTCTCACCCGTCAGTTCGTCGTGGACGGACAGGGAGGCGTCCGGGGCCAGGCCCAGTTGCGGCATGTCCAACGAGACCGTCGCCTCCTGGGTGTGGTGCGGATCGAGGTTCACGACCACCACCACGACGTCCTGGCCGGCGCGCTTGCTGTAGGCGATGACGGCGTCGTTGTCGGTGTGGTGGAAACGCAGGTTCCGCAGCCGGTGCAGCGCCGGATGGCGACGCCGTACGGCGTTGAGCTTGGTGATGAGGGGGGCGATGGTGTCGGCGGACTCCCAGTCACGGGGCCGTAGTTGGTACTTCTCGGAGTCGAGGTA
>NZ_JBEPBM010000127.1:0-1279 GCF_040299205.1 Streptomyces sp. NPDC000983
TACCTCGACTCCGAGAAGTACCAACTACGGCCCCGTGACTGGGAGTCCGCCGACACCATCGCCCCCCTCATCACCAAGCTCAACGCCGTACGGCGGGCGAGTCCGGCCCTGCGACAGCTGCGCGGCCTGCACTTCCACCACGCCGACAACGACCAGGTGATCGTCTACGCGAAGCGGTCGGGGTCGAACACGGTCGTGGTGGTCGTCAACCTCGACCCCCACCACACCCAGGAGGCGACGGTCTCGTTGGACATGCCGCAACTCGGCCTGGACTGGCACGAGTCGGTGCCGGTGCGCGACGAGCTCTCCGGCGAGACCTACCACTGGGGCAGGACCAACTATGTGCGCCTCGAACCGGGTCGTCGGCCCGCGCACGTGCTCACGGTTCTGCGACCGTCCACCCCGCAGACCGGAGGGTCACCCACCATATGATCGTCAACGAGCCCGTCCCGGACACCTTCGAGGACACCCCGGTCAAGGACCGGGACCCCGACTGGTTCAAGCGCGCCGTCTTCTACGAGGTGCTGGTCCGCTCCTTCCAGGACAGCAACGGCGACGGCGTCGGCGACCTCAAGGGGCTGACCGCCAAGCTCGACTACCTCCAGTGGCTCGGCGTCGACTGCCTGTGGCTGCCGCCCTTCTTCAAGTCCCCCCTGCGCGACGGCGGTTACGACGTCTCCGACTACACGGCCGTCCTGCCCGAGTTCGGCGACCTCGCCGACTTCGTGGAGTTCGTCGACTCCGCCCACCAGCGCGGCATGCGCGTCATCATCGACTTCGTCATGAACCACACCAGCGACCAGCACCCGTGGTTCCAGGAGTCCCGCAAGGACCCCGACGGCCCCTACGGCGACTACTACGTCTGGGCCGACGACGACAAGCAGTTCCCGGACGCCCGGATCATCTTCGTCGACACCGAGGCCTCCAACTGGACCTTCGACCCGGTCCGCAAGCAGTACTACTGGCACCGGTTCTTCTCCCACCAGCCGGACCTCAACTACGAGAACCCGGCCGTGCAGGAGGAGATCGTCTCCGCGCTGCGGTTCTGGCTGGACCTGGGCATCGACGGCTTCCGGCTGGACGCGGTGCCGTACCTGTACCAGGAGGAGGGCACCAACTGCGAAAACCTTCCGGCGACGCACGAGTTCCTCAAGCGGGTGCGCAAGGAGATCGACGCGCACTATCCGGACACGGTGCTGCTGGCGGAGGCGAACCAGTGGCCCGAGGACGTCGTCGACTACTTCGGCGACTACCGCAGCGGCGGCGACGAATGCCACAT
>NZ_JBEPBM010000128.1:0-1251 GCF_040299205.1 Streptomyces sp. NPDC000983
TGATCTTGGTCGTGAACCCGTCTACCAGGAGCTTTCTTCATGCCCGCCGCCGGGGCCCGCAGCCCAACCACCCGTCAGGTTGGAAGGGGCTCAGTCAAGGCGTCCGGAGATGGGGCTGCACGACTTCCCTGCCTCGGTCGCGAGCGTGCGGGGTTCGCCCGCAGCCCCGGGCCACAGGAGGGCAAGTGCAACGCGGCGAAGTCTGGTGGGCCGAGTTCGACGAGCGGCGGCCGGTCGTACTCCTGTCCGGAGACGAGGCGCGCGGGTTCCGGGCGATGCAGGTCGTCGCTCCGGCAGGCGTCGACATCAGCGGTCTGGGAGTCGAAGTGGCGGTAGGAGTTGCGGAAGGGCTGCCCTTCGAAGGCGTGCTGCGGTTCGGTTTCTCGCGTCCGGGCCTCACCCCTTGCACCTGGCTGACCACACTGTCCCGGGACGACCTGATCGAGCAGGCGGGCGTCCTGCCCTCCGCGAAGCTCAGTGCCCTTGAGGACGCGCTCCGTCTCAGCGAAGAGCAGCAGGAGTGGACCCCGGCCATGGCTGCGAAGGTCAGCGACATCAGGGACGCCCTCCGTCTCGGCAAGCTGAAGTAGGCGGAGGAAGAACGGCCTCCCTGACAGTCCGGCCTGTCTCGTCGAGATGATCAACGGTGGCCTCACCCACCCCTTCGAGGCGCCAACCGCAAGATCACGATCTACGGCTGGAGTGTCACTGCACGCCAACTCGTGATCGGTCGGCTCGTGGTGACGGTGTCAGGGGGCGAGACCGCCGGAGGTCGTCGGCTCGGGTTCAGAACGGTGGCTGCAGCCAGCGCCGCGCTGCGGCGAGATTCACCTCGACGTCATCGCTCCAAGAGCAGACCTCCAGCCATGAGAGGTAGCCGTCTCTCGCGAAGACCAGGACCTCACCAGGAGCTTCGCCGGTTTCGGTGAAGAGCTGCACGTCGGCTGCCACCACGGTGCCGGGGCCCGTTGGCGCGGGCTCCACCGCGTCGGTGTCGAGATCGAAGTAGGCAGTGCCGCACCCGCACTTACAACGGGATTGCACCCTGAGTTGGTGCACCTGCCGTCGCAGGGCGACGTGAGCGGGCTCGTCCGGATTCAGGACGAGGTCAAGCACGTCGGCTACGGCCTCGGGCAGGCTGTCGGTCATGCCGCCACCTGAGGTTCCCCCTGCTAGCCGGACAGCTTGATACTGGGACGGTTGGTCCCGGAGGAAGCAGTCACAGGTAGTGAGCAACATGAGTAAGCGGTA
>NZ_JBEPBM010000129.1:0-1174 GCF_040299205.1 Streptomyces sp. NPDC000983
CGGTCTGCCGCTGACGCCGAACGGCAAGCTGGACCGTGCCGCCCTGCCCGCACCCCAGGCCAGGCCGGCCGACACCACCCGCCGCGAACCCACCAACAAGGCCGAACGGGCGCTGTGCGAGATGTTCGCCGAGATCCTCGGCGTGCCGGACATCGGGGTCGACGACTCCTTCTTCGCCCTCGGCGGCCAGTCGCTCCTCGCCGTACGCCTCGTCAGCCGGATCCGCGCGACCCTCGGCGCGGAGATCGAGCTGAGCGCGGTGTTCGAGGCGCCCACACCGGCCGGTCTGGCCGCCCGCTGCGGCGACCCGGCCGAGACCCGCCGACCGCTCAGCCGGCGTCCCCGCTCCGAGCGGGCCCCTCTCTCCCCTTCCCAACTGCGCTTCTGGTTCCAGGGCCAGCTCGAAGAGGGCACCGGCGCCACGGACACGCGCGTGATCACCACCGCTCTGCGGCTGTCCGGAGAGACGGACGTGCCGGCACTGCGGGCGGCCCTGCTGGACGTGGTCCACCGCCACGAAAGCCTGCGGACCGTCCTTCCCGTTACCGGCGGCGTGGCGCACCAGCAGGTTCTGGAGGCCGATGACGCAACCGCCGTCGAGCTGGAACCCGTGTCCGGCGGCGAACTGAGTTCCCGTATGGCCGAGATGGCTGCCACAGGCTTCGACCTGTCGTGCGAGGCGCCCCTGCGCGCGAAGCTGCTGGCCGTCAGGCCGGCGGAGCACGTGCTGGTGGTGGCGGTGCACCACATCGCCTTCGACGGCTGGTCGGCCGCCCCCTTCGTCCGGGACCTCGCCACGGCCTACGCGGCCCGCACCCACGGCGCCGCCCCGACATGGACCGAACTCCCTTTCCAGTACCGTGACTTCACGCTCTGGCAGGGCGAACTCCTCCAAGCGGACGGCCTGGAGAAGCGGCAGCTGGACTTCTGGCGGGAGACGTTGAAGGACCTGCCCGAGGAACTGCACCTGCCCCGGGACCGGCCCCGGCCCGCCCTGGCCTCCGGCCACGCGAGCTCCGTACCCCTGCGCATCCCGCCCGAGCGGTGCGCCGCCCTCGAACGTCTCGCCCGTGACCACGGGTCCAGTCTGTTCATGGTGCTGCATGCGGCGGTGGCGGGTGTGTTGTCGCGGGTGGGTGCCGGGGAGGACGTGGTGGTGGGCAGTCCTGTGGCG
>NZ_JBEPBM010000130.1:0-1119 GCF_040299205.1 Streptomyces sp. NPDC000983
CACCGTCCGCCCGCCATGGAACAGCGCCGAGAACACCTCCAGCGCAAACGCATCCCACGACACCGGCGACGACTGCAGATACACGTCATCCGCCCTGAACTCCAGATAATCCGGACCCACGAACGTCGACACCAACGCCCGATGCGGAGCCACCACACCCTTCGGCCGCCCCGTCGAACCCGACGTGAACATCACACACGCCGCATCCCACCCACCACACACCACAGTCAGGTTCTCCGTGGACTGGCGGGCGACGGCATCAGCCTCGACATCGAGCAGGACGAAGCGCGGCCCGGCGTGCAGCCGTTCGGCCAGCCGGCTGTCGGACACCACGACCTCGACGCCGGCGTCGGTGACGACCGTGGCCAAGCGCTCCGCCGGGAAAGCCGGGTCCAGCAGCGTGTACGCCGCCCCTGCCTTCAGCACACCCAGCAACGACACGATCAGCTCAGGCCCACGCTCAAGATGAACCCCGACCACATCACCCGCGGCCACACCCACACCGACGAGATGACGAGCCAGCCGATTCGCCCGACCGTTCAGCTCCCCATACGTCAGCTCCACCCCGCCCTGAACCAACGCCACCACATCCGGCACCTCCCGCACCCGCGCCTCGAACACCGCAGGCACCGACCGGCCATCCACCGCACCGGAACCGACACCACTCCACTCCTCCAGAACGCGCCGCTCCTCGTCCTCTCCCAGCAGCGCGATGGCGACCACGGGGAGATCGGGGTCCGCGACGGCGGCCTTCAGGAGGTCGAGCAGCCGTCGGGTCACGGTGTCGATGGTGGTCTCGTCGTAGAGGTCGGTGGCGTACTCCACGTCCAGGCACAGCCCGGCCGGACGACCGTCGTCCTCGGCGGCCTCCTCCACGAAGAAGGTCAGGTCGAACTTGGCCACCCGGTGCTCCAGGGGCAGCCGTTCGCTGTGCACACCCGGGAGGGCCGGTGTGGCGGCGGCGTTGTTCTGGAGGACGAGCATGGTCTGGAAGAGGGGGTGCCGGGCGGTGGAGCGGGCGGGGTTGACCGCCTCGACCACCCGCTCGAACGGCAGATCCTGATGCGCATACGCCTCCAAGTCGGCGGCCCGCACCCGGCCCAGCAGCTCACGGAACGT
>NZ_JBEPBM010000131.1:0-1055 GCF_040299205.1 Streptomyces sp. NPDC000983
CGCCGTACGGCGTTGAGCTTGGTGATGAGGGGGGCGATGGTGTCGGCGGACTCCCAGTCACGGGGCCGTAGTTGGTACTTCTCGGAGTCGAGGTACTCCTCGCTGCCCGGGCGCAGGGCGGTGTTCTCGCACAGTTCGTAGCCGCTGTAGACGCCCCAGGTCGGGGAGAGCGTCGCGGCGAGGACCGCGCGCAGTTCGAACGCCGGCCGCCCGCCGTGCTGGAGGAACGCGTGCAGGATGTCGGGGGTGTTGGCGAAGAAGTTCGGCCGCATGTAGGCGGCCGCCTCCCCCGACAGCTCACTGAGGTACTCGGTGAGTTCCCGCTTGTCGTTGCGCCAGGTGAAGTACGTGTACGACTGCTGGAAACCGATCTGCGCGAGGGTGTGCATCATCGCGGGCCGGGTGAACGCCTCCGCCAGGAAGATC
Organism: Streptomyces sp. NPDC000983; assembly: GCF_040299205.1. Lineage (NCBI taxonomy): Bacteria > Bacillati > Actinomycetota > Actinomycetes > Kitasatosporales > Streptomycetaceae > Streptomyces > Streptomyces sp. NPDC000983. The sequence continues at coordinate 427 of NZ_JBEPBM010000131.1, forward strand.
ACGTCCGGGTCGGTGCGGTTGACCTCGCCGATCACCCGCTCCCAGAACAGCACCGGCTTGGTGTGCGGATTGTCCACCCGGAAGATCCGCACCCCGCAGTCCATCCAGTGCCGCAGCACCCGCACCGTCTCCGCCACCAGCCCGTCCAGGTCGGCGTCGAAGGCGATCGGGTAGATGTCCTGGTACTTCTTCGGCGGGTTCTCCGCGTACGCGATCGTCCCGTCCGGGCGGTGGTGGAACCACTCCGGGTGCTTCTCCACCCACGGATGGTCCGGCGAACACTGCAACGCGAAGTCCAGCGCCACCTCCAGCCCCTCGGCGCGGGCCCGCTCGACGAACCAGGCGAAGTCCTCCAGCGTGCCCAGGTCCGGGTGCACGGCGTCGTGGCCGCCCTCCGGCGACCCGATCGCCCACGGCACCCCCACATCCTCCGGCGACGGATCGAGGGTGTTGTTGCGGCCCTTGCGGAACGTCGTCCCGATCGGATGGATCGGCGGCAGGTACACCACGTCGAAACCCATCCCCGCGATCGCCGGCAGCCGCCGCGCCGCCGTCCGGAACGTCCCGTGCGGCACCTCCGCGGTGCCCTCCGAACGCGGGAAGAACTCGTACCACGCCCCGTAGAGCGC
>NZ_JBEPBM010000132.1:0-1027 GCF_040299205.1 Streptomyces sp. NPDC000983
GGGCGGATGACGTGTATCTGCAGTCGTCGCCGGTGTCGTGGGATGCGTTTGCGCTGGAGGTGTTCTCGGCGCTGTTCCATGGCGGGCGGACGGTGTTGCCGGTGGGGTCGCGGACGGATCTGGATGAGATCGCGGGGCTGGTGGCCGGGTGTGGTGTGACGGTGCTGCAGTTGTCGGCGAGTTTGTTCAACGTGCTGGTGGATGACTATCCGGGGCTGTTCGCGGGGTTGCGGACGGTGATGACGGCGGGTGAGGCCGCGTCGGTGTCGCATGTGGCGCGGGTGTGTGAGCGTCATCCGGGGCTTCGGGTGCTGAACGGCTATGGGCCGGTGGAGTCGATGGGCTTCACCACCAGTCAGCTGGTGGAGTCGGTGGTGGAGGGCGCGGCGTCGGTGCCGATCGGGGTGCCGTTGGCCGGCAAGCGGGTGTTCGTGCTGGACGGGCGGCTGCGGCCGGTGCCGGTGGGGGTGCCGGGGGAGCTCTACGTTGCCGGTTCGGGTCTGGCGCACGGGTATGTGGGGCGTGCGGGTCTGACGGGGGAGCGGTTCGTTGCGTGCCCGTTCGGTGGGGCGGGTGAGCGGATGTATCGGACCGGGGATCTGGGGCGTTGGCGTGCGGATGGTGCGCTGGAGTTCTTGCGCCGTGCGGATGATCAGGTGAAGGTGCGGGGGTTCCGGATCGAGCCGCGGGAGATCGAGGCGGCTCTGACGCGGCATGAGCGGATCGTGCAGTGCGCGGTGGTGGTGCGGGAGGACCGGCCGGGCGACAAGCGCCTGGTCGCCTACATCGTGCCCGTTCCAGGCGGCCGCCTGGACACCGAGGAAGTGCGCCGGTTCGTTGGCGGGGCGCTGCCTGAGTACATGGTCCCGGCCGCGTTCGTCGCACTCGACGCGCTGCCGCTGACCACGAACGGCAAGCTCGACCGCAAGGCCCTGCCCGAACCCCTGGTCGGGGGCGACGCCGAAGGCCGCGCACCGCGCACCCCGGAGGAGGAAGTCCTCTGCGGACTCTTCGCCGAAGTACTCGG